>CAZNAL010000070.1:0-10666 GCA_964571055.1 uncultured Oscillospiraceae bacterium
AGAGCATTCGGTTCATACCCGGAGTGTCATCTGTTCGAATCAGATCGCCGCTACCACGAAAAAGTCCCGATTTTATCGGGACTTTTTGTTATGCTTGGTTTTGTAGTTTTCAGATTTTTGAGTGGAATTTAGTAGGAGTTCATCATGTGGTTCATCATGGGAGGATTAATGGAAGATTATCCTCCTCCAGGGTTGTCAGTAATCATTATGCCACTTACCCACAGTTCACTCGGCACAGTAGTGCGACTTCCGTTATCAAATACTGCATCAAAGCTACCATCGGATTCAATAATACCACAGCACCAAATGCCATAATCACCTGCCAAGTCAATGTTGACATAATTGCCAGCAAGTGACGAATCCGCTGTTCCTGTCGCCCGCATAGTCAACACATATGGTGAAAACGAGGTTTGAGAGCTGCTCTGGCTATATGCCTCCAATGCCTCTGTAGTGTTGTTTTTAGCCGATAAAGTAAGTGTCATTGAGCTTACATGCACAGTTGTGCCCGCAGCAAAAGCACGATCGGAAATATTGTAATCAAAACTTGTATTAGGATAGCATGGAAAAGTTGTTCCAATAGCGCAATCAGACAGCTTTGCTGTCCCACCGTTGCTACTGCCGTCTCTCCCATCGGAGCCGTTTATCCCGTCACGCCCGTCCTTGCCGTTAAGACCGTCTTTTCCATTTTTGCCATCTTTTCCATCACGACCATCTTCTCCGTCAAGGCCGTCCCTACCCGGCTCACCCGGATCTCCTTTTTCACCTTGTACGGAGCCAATGTCATAGCTGGAACCATCTTTCATGGAAATAATCAAATGGCCGTTGCCGTCAATCACGATATTAGAAAACGGCGATTCTTGGGCTTGTTCCGTAACATCTATTGTTTGAGTTTCTGGAGTATTAGAGCAGCCGAAAACAGCTAATAGCAAGCAAATAATCAAGGCCAATGCAATATGTCTTTTCATCTGCGGTACGCTCCTAATCCGATGTGTTAAACTTATTTTAACATGGCATATGCTGCTTTGCAAAGGAATGTTGAAATAATACTGGGAATCTCCTTACAAGCATAGTGCAAGAGCGCCCACCAGCGCCCTCGCACCTCTTTCGGGAGACCCGAACCCCTCGGCACGTCCGCTTCGGCGGGGCAATACACCATGGCCTTTCGCCAGCAAGGTAATCCCCGAAGGGTTTATCCTGGCCATGGTGTAACACACTACGCTTCGCAAGCGAAGCTAGTGTGCCTGCTGGGGCCGGAGCCGAGCGCCGCCAGTGGCGGAGGAAGCGAGGCGGAAGGCCAGTGAAGCAGGGAGTGTGAGGAAGGCTTTCGCGCCGACGATACACGACCATGCTGAACTGAGGGGGTACGGCAGATGACGATATCCACCCTCGCGCACGTTGCCGCCACGTTCGCCCGTGCCGAGAGCAAGGGCGGGATGGCATCCCAGTGCCACCCCGCCCCAAAGAAACGCACACAGGCCGACGTGTGCGGCCACGCTCCCGCAGAAAGGAAAAGGGCAGGCTGCCCCGCCCCATATCCTCCTCATAGCTGGCTCACATAGGTGTTCCAAGCCTCGATGGAGCCTTGCTCCTTCCGAGCTGAGAGGTGCGTGTAGATTTTCATGGTGGTCTGCACATCGGCGTGACCAAGATACTTCTGCGCCGTGAGGACGTCTACCCCGGCGTCGTAGAGCATCGTGGCGTATGAGTGCCTGAGCTGGTGAGCTGTGAACGCCTCCATCGCCCACACCTTGGGGTTAGAGCGGCTTCTGTCCTTGCCGCCGGCCTTGAGGTTGAGGTAGTGGATGAAGCTGTTCCAGTTCCGCAGATAGACCGTGTGGGTCATCAGTCCTCCGGCCTTTTTCGGGCATACAAGCCCCTCCGTGGCGGTTTCCCGCAGGATGTTCACCAGCTTGTCGGGGATGGGTATCGTCCGCGTTCCCGCTTTGGATTTGGGCGGTTTCACCGCTGCCCGGTTGTTGTCGAACCAAGCCGATTTGTTCACCGTGAGGATTTTTGCCTCAAGGTCAATGTCCTCCCATGTAAGGGCAAGCAGCTCGCCCTTTCTCAGCCCGCAGTAGAGCATGATGAGGGCGGGAACGCCCATCCTGTGGCCTTTATAGTAGGCTTCGATGAGTTGCCGCTCGTGTTCGCCGATGGGCTTGCGTTCCTCGGCTTCCACCTTGGGCACCTTGACCTTGAGAAACACGTTCCTGCCGAGAAAGTCGTTCTCCACGGCCATTTCGAGTATTTGGGAGGCAATCTGCTTGAGCTCCGCCATCGTCTTTTCAGAATAACCCGCCTCCGTCATGCCGTTGACAATGGCTTGCAAGTGCATTTTCCGCAGATCTTTCAGCTTCATCCCGCCGAGGACGGGAACAAGGCTTTTCTCGGCCACCGTGCGACAGCGTTTGCGCCTTGTCAGCCCCGCCGTGGGATTGTACTGCTCCAGCCACAGCGCCGCCATTTGGGCGAATGTGAGCCTGTCGTCGGCTACCGCCAGCCCACTGCGCTCCTGCGCCCTGTATTCTGCTATCTTCCCGTCAAGCTCCCGCTGGGTCTTGGCGGTAAAGAACTTGCGGACAGGCTTGCCATCTGCTTCGTGGCCGACCACAATGCTTCGCTGGTATCGCCCGTTTTTCTGCTTTGTCACCTTCTGCATACATCATTTCCTCCTTGTGCTTTCTCGGGTGGTGTGTAAGGTTAGCGTAGGTTTCGGGAATAGTCAAGGCTGAAGTGACGGGATGTTATTGCCTATCATCATTAGAAAACGCCTGTTTACGGGCATTGTCATGTCAACCTGCCTTTGCAGACACACATATGATGCAATGTGTTTTCTGTGAGGACGCTTTCATGCTATTGACTGATTTTCGAATCAGAGTGATATAAAGAATACTACCTAGCTGGAAAACAGCAATAGATAGTATTACATACAACACCCTGTAAGGATTCTTTCCCAGCAAGGTATAATGACAATTTATGAGCAATAGAGGTTCATCATTCATTCATCATGCCGCAAGCGCCGGCAACGTGGGCGAATACTGTGAGAATGACGCTTATGATACCCGTTTTCACAGATGCCGTAACGATTTTCTGCCCATACGAACGGCAATACATAAGCAAGCTTTATGGCAATCACATGCATTCATACCCGGAGTGTCATCCGTTCAAGTCGGATCGCCGCTACCAACATGATGTATCGGTTTAGATATATCACCAAAAAGCCCAGACGATGTCTGGGCTTTTTCGTTTTCCAAGCGCGTTCGCGCCGCGAACGCGCCACCGTAGATATGGTAATTACATAATGGATACGAGCCCCTTCAGCCGCTTTGGTTGGTCGATTACGACCTCCCAAAGCGGCTTTTTTACGTTCTTTTCTTCTTCCTTTTCGCCGTTTTTAAACTGTTCTCAATTCAATTAGGAGGTCTCATGTATGGGCCCAAATACCCACGTGTATCAAAAGTTCAAAGGATACTCCGCCGCCGATTGTGACTGCAAATACTGCCTGCATAACGGCGGTAAAAAGTGCGGCTGCCTCATCCCCGTCTGCTGCTGCCTCGAAGAACGCATCATGGCCGGATGCGATCTGGCCAAAGGTGCAGATGGTTACCGACATGTCAAAAACACTTCCAAAGAATTATTGAGCGCATAACAATCTAATTTCCATCCTCAAAGTTTCATGGGGGAAGTCTGCCCTTTTGCCGGCAGGCCGTACTTTTCCATGCCGCAAAGGGAATCGGAGCAGTCTGTCACACCCCCTTAAACCCCCGTTAAATCTTTTACTGTGCTGGGAATGAGTATATAAAGCTCTTAACCAGCTAACACCCACTTCAGTACACTGTTTCCAATGTCCCTACTCGTCTCTTGATCGAAAAGCAATGCGGCGTGACGAAAACGCTGCTCACCGGGGCGACCTTTAAGCTGACCGACAAGGACGGCAAAATCGTAAAGCTCACGCTTCAAAAGGACGGAACCTATCAGCCTGCCAAAGCCAATGAAACCGGCGTTGAGAGTTTCCCCGTCAATGACAAAGGGCAGGTAATCATTTGCTACTTGCCTGCCGGCTCCTATACCGTCACGGAGTTGACCGGCCCCGCAGGGTATGCGCTTTCCGCTCCCGTTTCCACGGAGGTTGGCACGGAAAAGGTCATTGCCACCAGCCTTTTTTCTTTTGAAAAGTCTGGCGTCTAGGCTTGTTGCCGATGCATGCCATTGCGCCGTTTTTTCGTGCAATGCGCGTGCGGGGATGCTATACTAACGGAAGTAGCGGAAGGAATTCGATGAAAGTTCAAGGAGGACGGAGCATGCTGGCAATTCAAACTGCGTTGCATAACGGCGTCAAAAACAACTATGCGGTGTTCGGGAGCGGCGGTATCAACATAGTGATCGAAATGGGCCTTGGCGCCGCTATGGGCGAATGGTGGCATATCGCCGAGCGGCTTTCCAAGCATAACACGGTTCTTCTCTATGAAAGGAGCTGTGATTCTTCGGCTTTACGCACGCCCGAAAACATCGCTAAGGAATTGCATTCGCTTTTAGCGTGTTTGCAAACAAAAGATCAGGTGATACTCATAGGTCATTCCCAAGGCGGGCTATACGCGCAGCAATTCGCAAGGCTCTATCCCGAGATGGTGCAGGGGCTGCTGCTGCTTGACCCCTTGTCCGCCGACGACAACCGGTATAAAGAGGTGCTTAACGCGGAGGAACAAAAAAAGAGCGGGTTCGATAAATCGGGGAATATGCTATTGATGAACAAGCTCTCAAGGCTGCATCTTGGCTTTGTCATCAAGGCGTTTATGAAGAAAGCGCCGCCCTTTTATTACTATGACGGGTTCTCGAAGGATGCTTCCGACGCGATCCTTTCGACCATCGTCAAGCCGGAATTTACCGCTTCCGCGATACAGGAATACCGGCTTGCCCATGAAGAACAGTACATCAGCGCGCTTGCCGCGGCGGATACTTTTCCCGAACTGCCTCTTGTATTGGTAACGCACACGAGCGAGTTTTCCATCAAAGAAATCATGAGCTTTGGGCAGACCGACCGCGCGTTAGCCGAGAAGGTGGAGGATCTTTGGCAGTCGCTCATGAAGGAATACTTGACGTTTAGCAGCAGAACGCTGTATCTGCAAGCGAAGAACAGCGGACACTATATCCATCTTACGGAGCCTTCTCTTCTGGAGGAGGGAATCGCTTGGATCACAAAAGAAAGCAGCCCTGCGTAAGCGTTTGCGCAAGGCCGCGTATCCGTTGTCTTCGTTTGGCGATGTGTTATTTCCGCGCGACGGGGTAGCAGACCTCCGTCACCAGTTCGTCCGGATTCTGCGTCTGCGCGGGGCTGACGTGATAGATGCAGAACATGGGGCCGTTAAACGCGTAGCCGTTGTCGTTTACCCAGTTGGCGACCGCGTGGTTTACCGCCGTGAGCTGTTCATAGCTTCCCTTGTAGGTAGCCGAGGCGATCTGGATCGGGGGAACCGTTTTGAACACAACATGCTCTGTGTTTTCGTAGCGCCCTTTTACCGTAGATTGGATTTCGATATCCACGTCGCTTTCCTTGTAGCCTTCGTCGTGAAAGACCGCAATGCCGCAGCAATTCTCGGCTAGCTGCACTTTCAAAGGCGCCGTTTCCGAGACCATGATGTTCCACAGCAGGTATTCCTGCTCATAGGAGGGGACGACCTGACGGACGCTTGCAACATAGCGCTCCGGCATCGTTTTCAAAGATACATCGTAATTCATAGCAGTTTTATCCTTTCTCAGCCGTTCTATGGCTGTTTCAAGGAGCAGAAGACGTCGGCTTGTTTCCTCGGCCTCCGACTGTACCTCCGTGCGCTTGATCGACAGGAATTCGGAAAGAGCCTGCGGGTCGTTATAGCAGTTCAATATTTCACTTACGGCGGTAAGGCTGAAGCCCATATCCCGCAGAGACGCGATCCGCCCCGCGATGGGGAGCTGATCCTCCGCATAATAACGGTAGCCGGTGAAGGTATCCGTCGTCTTTGGCACGAGAAGGCCGATTTCATCGTAATGCCGAAGCATCCGAATGCTGATCCTTGACAGTTTTGAAAAATCTCCGATTTTTAACATCGTTTTCCCTCACATATGTGATTTTTGAGCTCGTGATCAGTATAGACTCTACCATTGTGTGAGAGTCAATAGGCAAAATGCGTCGCAAGATGATATATTTTACGACCGCCGAACCGACAGCGATAGCCGCACGGCGCGGCGTTACCGCGCGGGATTGAAGGAGCAGTGCACATGTAGCACCTTCCATTTGCCCTGTAGCTTTTCTATGTACATCGTTGCCCTTATGTACGGTTCGGGATAGCTTTTGTACTTGGTGATAAAGCATAAGCAAGCCGCGTCTTCCGTTGAAAACACATGGAAGTCCTCAATGGACAATTCTTCGACTTCGCCCGATTCCGTCTTCTTTCCATTCGTGAAAAAGTCGCGGATCAGCGCGATATGGCTTTCAACCGTATAGGTATCGTTACCCTTATGGTTATCATAATAAATCAGCTTGCCGCTATCGAGATCGTAGAAGCCCTTTAGCTCTTCGATATCCTTATCATACCATGTTTTGTTATATTCGCTGAGGAAGCTTTCGAAAAAATGTTTGCTGTATTCCATATGGCACGCGTTCCTTCCATGAAGCATTGTCTTCGTCTATCGTATCCGTTTTTTTCATATTTGTAAACTTGGCGAGCAGCGCGCGAGGGCAAATATAGAAGCACCCTATAAGGAATACGACGCGTATCTCCTATAAGGTGCTTTTTGTTATAACTCTTTGCTGTGAACGCCACAGCGCAGATCAAGTTTACAGATGATCCGCCGCTTGATTCTTGCCGAAGTGCTTCGCGCTGTACTCTTTCACCAGCTTATAAACGACGGGGGAGAGGGCCAATAGGCCGATCAGGTTCGGGATCGCCATGAGCGCGTTGAGCGTATCGGCAATATCCCACGCCAGCGACAGATTCATCGTTGCGCCGACGATGACCATCAGGCAGAAGATGATCTGATAGGGCTTAATCACCTTGGAGCCGAACAGATACTCCGCGCAGCGCGTTCCGTACAGACCCCAGCTTAGTATGGTGGAACCCGCAAAGAGCGATATGCCGATGGCGACCACGATGGTTGCGCCGTTCCCGTATACCATGGCAAACGCGGCGTTCGTCAGCGCGACGCCGGGATTTTCGCCGTAGGGGATGGGCGTGCCGCTCATCAGAATGACCAGCGCCGTCATGGTGCAGATCACGGTGGTGTCGGCGAATACTTCAAAGATGCCGTAAAGTCCCTGATCCACAGGCCCCGGCGTTTCGGCGGCCGCGTGCGCGATAGGCGCGGAGCCAAGGCCGGCTTCGTTGGAGAATACGCCGCGGGATACGCCGCGCTTGGCGGCTTCGATCAGGGTGATGCCCAGCGCGCCGCCCACGATGGCGGAGGGGTTAAACGCGCCTACAAAGATTTGCCGGATGATTTCGGGGAAGCGGCCGATATTGATGAAGATCAAAATCAGCGAGGAAACGATGTAGATGACGGCCATGACGGGAACCAGCTTTTCACAGACCTCGCCGATGCGCTTGATGCCGCCAAGGTATACAAGCGCGCAAATCACGGCCATGACGATGCCGATGATCAGCGAGATGATGCCGTCCGAACCGGTGGTTGCGGGGGCGATGGTGTTGATTGCCGATGTCAGGGAGCTTGCGATGGAGTTGATTTGGGTCATGTTGCCGATGCCGAACGCGGCCAGCGCGCCAAGCGCCGCGAATACGCCGCCCAGCCAAGCCCATTTTTTGCCCAAACCGTTCTTGATGTAGTACATGGGGCCGCCGATCCAGTCGCCCTGCGCGTTGCGCTCGCGGTAATTGATAGCGAGCGTGACCTCGCAGAATTTGGTGCACATGCCGACCAGCGCGGGAAGCTCCATCCAGAACACGGCGCCGGGGCCGCCCAGCGCGATCGCGCCGGTAACGCCGACGATGTTACCCGTTCCGACCGTGGCCGCCAGCGCTGTCGTCACGGCTTGTATAGGGGTAACGGCGCCTTCGCCCGCCTTTACGCCTTCCTCTTTTTTGAACACCTTGCCCAGCGTGTTGCGCAACGCGTAGCCAAAGTGCTTAAACTGGAAAAACCCCATTTTGCAGGTCAGGTAAATACCTGTACCCACAATGAGAATCAACATGGGAATTCCCCAGACAACACCGTTGATCGCACTGTTGATCTCTGCAACTTTTTCAATAAAGCCCATTCACATTCCTCCTGAAAATATAGATTTGTCGGTCAAAAAAAGGGATGCGCTAGAGATGAGATGCTTTACCGACCCTTATTTTAGTATAAATGGCGTTTGAAGCTGAAACAATGCGTCTGCGGCTTTCTGAACAACGCCTTTACGGCGTGCGCGGTTTCTTTACGGAAACTGCACACGCCGCAGAAGGACATGCTTTTCTATCTGTAGAAAATACCGATCAATATGACGCCAAGCAAGAAGAAGAACGTGCATACTACGCAGTAGAAGCCGAACGCGCGGGCGTCTTTTCCCTGCACGCGCCGTACCATGTAGAGTACGATGCACAGGAGCAACAGCGCCAGCGACAGCATGGAAACATACGAGCAAACGGCAATAAATGGCGTCATAACAAACCTCCGTTTCTTATTGGAAAAGTGCTAAGAATACGCCCGCGGCAATGGCCGAGCCGATGACGCCCGCCACGTTCGGTCCCATGGCGTGCATGAGGATAAAGTTGCCCGGCTTATTCTGCTGCGCGACCACCTGCGAAACGCGCGCCGCCATCGGTACGGCGGAAACGCCTGCGGAACCGATCAGGGGGTTGATGGGATCGCGGCTCAGCTTATTCATGAGCTTACCCAGCAGTACGCCGCCTGCAGTGCCGCCGCCGAAAGCGATCACGCCCAGCGCCAAGATGGTAAGCGTCTGCGCGTTGAGGAACGCTTCGGCTGTCGCGGTCGCGCCGACCGAAATGCCGAGGAAAATCGTAACGATGTTCAAAAGCTCGTTTTGCGCGGTCTTGGAAAGACGCTCGGTCACGCCGCATTCACGGAACAGATTCCCCAACATCAAAAGACCGATGAGCGGGGTAGCCGAGGGCAGCAGAAGCGCTACGAAGATCGTGACGACGATAGGGAAGATAACCTTCTCCGCCTTGGAAACGGGGCGAAGCTGCTTCATGACGATCTGTCGCTCTTCGGCGCTGGTCAGCGCCTTCATGATAGGCGGCTGGATGACCGGCACCAGCGCCATGTACGAATACGCCGCAACCGCGATGGGCCCGAGTAAATGCGGGGCAAGGCGCAGTGTAACATAGATCGCCGTCGGCCCGTCCGCGCCGCCGATAATGCCGATGGAGGAGGCTTCCTTCACGCCAAAGGGAAGAACTTCCGGGAACGCCTGCCCGAGGAAAATGGCGCCGATGAAGGTGATGAAGATGCCAAGCTGCGCCGCCGCACCCAAAAGCAGGCTCTTGGGATTCGCGATCAAGGGTCCGAAATCCGTCATCGCGCCTACGCCCATGAAGATGAGCGACGGATAGATGCCAAGCTTAATGCCAAGATACAGATAATCGATCAGCCCCGCGCCCTGTCCCAGCGCCGCCCAATCCACCACGGTGTGTCCGTCCACAACCTTAAGAAAATAGTCCGAATGGAACATTTCGGCGCCCGGCAGGTTTGTCAGCAGCATACCGAAAGCGATCGGGATCAGCAGCAGCGGCTCAAAGCCCTTAGCGATCGCCAAATACATAAGCAGACAAGCGATGCCAATCATAATGATGCAGCGGGGATCTTGAAAAAGAATAGCAAATCCGGTGCTTTGGAAAAAATCAAATATGGCTTGCATGTTTTACGCCTCCTTTGCTTTGCGCGCGTCGATCTTGCGGACGACGGCGCTCATCCATTTGGTAAGGAGGATCAAAATATACAACCCGACAAATACCGTGCCCATACCGAGGCACAACACGAACCAAGGAGAAATACCCATACTGTTTCACTCCTGCATTTTATATTGAGAAGGAACGCAGGTATGCGAAACGGGATGGCCTGACGATGCGGGAAGGACATGTACATGTCAACCATATATCGTCTTTTACATTATACACACACGCTTTCCTTTTTGCAGTACCTTTGCCGTTTAGCGTGCGTTAAGAAACGTTAATCCGCGTTAAAATATGTTTATGTATGAGAATTTAGCGCGCTGAAGCGAAATCTTAACAGCATTTTCACCTGTGAATCTATATAATGCTATTTGAGAAGAGACGCAGGTATGGAAATCGGGATAGAAACGTCGTATAAGCGAACAAGGCTGCTGCAAAGGCGGCCTTTTATTTTTTTCTTTTTAGCGTTAACCGTAGAAGTTTTTCATTTACTTTGCTATAATACTACACTATGGAAGATAACAAGAAAACGTCCCTTTGGGAGTTGTACGCGGCGTTTTTTCGCATAGGCGCTTTCACCTTCGGCGGCGGCTACGCGATGCTGCCTATGCTTGAGCGGGAGTGCGTCGAGAAGCACGCTTGGGCGAAGCAGGAGGAGCTGCTGAATTATTTCGCCATCGGCCAATGCACGCCGGGCGTGATCGCTGTGAATACGGCGACGTTTGTGGGCTGCTCGCAGCGCGGGGTCTTGGGCGCGGCGATCGCCACGCTTGGCGTGG
>CAZNAL010000071.1:0-10489 GCA_964571055.1 uncultured Oscillospiraceae bacterium
CACCTTGCAGGAGGTGCAGAAATTGATGGGGATCTCCGCTTTATACGCAAGCCCCTTTTCATATAGCTTCAGGAATATCAACTGCGTCCACTTATAGTAGCTCGGATCGGTGGTGTTGACCTCGCGGCTCCAATCGAAGGAGAAGCCGAGGCGCTTGAGCTGCCCACGGAAAAGGTTGACGTTGTCCTCCGTCACCTTGCGCGGATGCACGCCCGTTTTGATAGCATAGTTCTCCGTGGGCAGGCCGAACGCGTCCCAACCGATGGGATAGAGCACGTTGTAACCCTCCATACGGCGCTTGCGCGCGATGATATCCATGGCGGTGTTGGAACGCGGGTGCCCTACATGCAGCCCCATGCCCGAGGGATACGGGAACTCGATCAGGGGATAAAATTTCGGCATGCTGTAGTCGTCCTTGGCTTCAAAGCAATGCGCGTCCTCCCACCGTTTCTGCCACTTGGCCTCCACCGCGTCATGATCGTATCTTTGCGACATAGAGAAAAACCTCCTCTGTTGAATTTCGATTTTTTGCGCGCTATAGCGCATAAAAAAGCCTTCGTCTCCATGTAAGAGACGAAGGCGCTAACCTCCGCGGTACCACTCTCGTTGCGGAAATGCTCCGCCACTCGAATCCCATAACGCAGGATATGCGGCGCGGCTTACTCTTTTCAGCTGCGCGGCTCCGCGACGAGCTTCGGTATCTTGCCCCGCTGCCTCGCACCCTCCGGCAGCTCTCTTTGGCGGCTCCAATCCCTACTGTTTCGCTTCAACGCCTATATGGATGTTAGTATAGCGCTTGGATGCAAGCCTTGTCAAGTTTGGTTTTCCTTCTGTTACGCGAAGCGTTCTTTGGAAACAATGTGTTAATTTTGCGGTGCGCGCCGGGAAAGCGCGGCATATAAACGCCCGTTTTTACGCGTTTCTGATCGATCATCCCCCCGTAGGCTTTTATTGACAAGCGCAGGGCGTATTGGTAGAATCAACGCAAGTATTGATTCACTTGCAGGAGTATCTATGAAGGCGTTTTTTCGGTGTGTCACGGTCGTTTTTCTGTCGTTTGGCATGATGCTTTCCTTTGTCGGCTGCGCCGCGCCCGTATCGAGCGAAGCCGTAAACGTTGCCGTTCCTGTGAAAACGGCCGGTACGCCGGCCAAAACGCCGGCTGTGAAGCCGGCAAGCCCTTTGCCCACACCGACGCCCGCGCCAACGGCAACGCCCGTACCGCCTGCGGTCGGCGACCGCTTTTACGACGCTTTCTTTGACGATGCGGTTTTCGTAGGCGATTCCATTACGCAGGGTCTACAGAATTATGTGATCCAGCTTCGCAAGGAGACCCCCACCCTCTTGGGCACGGCGCGCTTTGCAGCGGCCAAAAGCTTCAACCTTGAGCGTGCGTGCTTCAAGAGAGCGCCCAGCGACGGCGCGCTTCGCTACAAGGGCAAGGCCATGACCATACCGGGTATCATGCAGGCCATGGATGTGCATACTGTATACGTTATGCTGGGCGTCAACGATTGGGCCGGGTCGCATATCGACGACTGCATCGAAAACTACGCCACCCTCATCGAACGTATCCGCGAAGCCGTCCCCGACGCCGTTATCTATGTGCAATCCTGCACGCCGGTAACGCAGAAGGGCGAAAAGGCGAAGCTCACCAACGAGGGCTTGGATTCCTTCAACGTGTCCCTGCGCGCGCTTTGCGAGCAGACCGGCGCGCGCTATGTGGATATTTCGACCGCGCTCAAGGATGAGACGAACTGCCTCAACCCCGCCTACTCCTCCGACAATTATGTGCATATGTCCAAGGAGGGTGCAAAGGCTTGGATCGGGGCGCTGTATCAATACGCTTACGACGCATATGTCTCCGGCGCATGGGAAGGCCCGGAGGAAAGGAATTAAAGCTATGCAAAAGAAAATGTTCTTCATTCTATTGACCGCATGCGCGCTTTGCTTAAGCGCGTGCGCCGCGCCCGCTTTGGAGACCACCACGCAGGACGCAGGCATCCTCTTTAACAACGCCTATACGGCAATGGAACCAAAGCTCCCCGAAATGATGGAAATACCGGAGAATATGGTGCTGGATTACTACGGCATCGAGCCTGCGGATTACACGGCGAGCCTTGTGCGCATCAGCGTTGACAACATGCTTGCCGACGAGGTCGTCATGATGGAAGGCGTAGACGCAGCCGCCGCGGACCGCATCGAAGGGATGCTCAAGGAACGCCTGCAGGCGAAGGCGGACGAAGCGGAAAACTACTCGCCCGAACAGTTCGCCATCATCGGCAAATGCGGCGTCGTGCGCGACAATCAATCGGTCGCGCTGTTGGTTTCCGCCGACTATGACGCGCTTGTAGACGCCTTTATGGCGCGAAGCTGACATGCGTGCACGCAGCCGCAAAACCGTTCTTATCCTGTTGGCGCTTATGACGGCGCTTTTGGATTGCGCGCCCGCTTTCGCCTACTCCAACGATGATTTTTTCACCGACGCGGTATTCTTCGGCGATTCCCTTACCGTGGGGCTGGAAAAATACAGCAGCGCCAAGCGCGAGGATGACAGCGGTTTTTGGAGCAACGCGCAGTTCCTTGCGCAAAACGGCTATATGGTCTCCTATGTGGCAAACGAGGACGGTTTTTCCAAGCACCCCGAATATGACGGCAAGCGGCGGCAACCGCAAAAGAGCCTTGACGCCATGGGCGCAAAGAAGGTATTCATCACGCTGGGCATCAACGATTCGGCGGGTGAGGTCAGTCTGCTTTTAAGCAACTACAAAAGCATGCTGGGCGTGATCCAAGATAGGCTCCCCGACGCGCAGCTCTATATGCTCGCCGTGTTCCCCATGACGCCGACAAGGGAGAACAGCGCCCGCAACAACCAAAAGATTGACCAGATCAACGAGGGGCTTTTGCGCCTTGCCATGAGCAAGGAAATCCCTTTTATCGACGTCACGCCGCGTTTGAAGGATCAGGGCGGCGCGCTGCTTCGAGACTACTCCAGCGACGACTATGTGCATCTGAGCAACGAAGGCTACGACGTTTGGGTAAAAACCATGTATGATTTTGCGCGCTTTATAAGCCTTACGCCGCAAGAGAGCGGTCAGGCCTCCGTCGTCAACGTCAAGGAATACGTCAACGCGCGAAGCAAACCCTCCAAGTCCGGCAAAAAGGTAGCGAAGATCGGCAAGGGCGAAACCGTTGACGTGCTGGAAGCCTGCTCCGGCGGCTGGTACAAGGTTTCCTATGACGGTACGGAAATGTATGTGTACGGCGATTATCTTTCCATCGGCACGGCGGGTCTGCGCGGCACGGTGGTGAACGTGTCCGAGTACGCGAACCTTCGCAAGCGCCCCAACACCGAGGCGGAACAGGTCGGGCAGGCGGAAAAGGACGCCGTTGTAAGCGTCAGCCAGCTCTACTATAACCCCGCTTGGTACCGGGTCATCGTCAACGGCGAACCCGCTTATATCAGCAAGGAATATGTAAAGCTTTCCTAGATCGTGAGGCATAGAAAAACGGGGACAGAGCCGTTCGGCCTTGTCCCCACTTTTTGTTATTCGCCATTGCAGGCGTTTATCTGCTCATCCATTTGGCTTCCTTTTCAAGCGCCGAGGCAAAGATCTCAAACGCCCGTCCCTTCAGATGCACAAAACCATCCCGCGAGTATTCCGGCTTCAGGCCGCCCGTTTCATCCTGCAGGCTGCCGTTGAAGTTGATGTATTCGCAGCCCTTGCCGCGCGCCATATCCTGCACCATCGCGTTGTAATCCAGCACATTCTCGTTTTGGAACTTGGAATACTGCCCCTCGGTGACAATGGGCGTAATCCCGATCACGCATATCTTGATGTCGCGGTTCTTTGCGCGAATGTTATCGATCACCTTTTCATATTTTGTTCTGTTATCCTCCGCCGCTTGAAAAATATCATTCAACCCCAGCATAATGAATACCTTTTTTGCGCGCATAGCGGCCAAAGCGTCCTCGGGCTTATAGGTATGCCCGTCGTATTTTACAAGCTTTTTGGGGTTGGAGGCGGACGCGTAGCTAAGGCTGTAGCTTATGGTGGTCATAAATTGCAGCTCGCCCAGAAAATTCGGCTCCGTTTTCTTCTTTTGCGCCGCGTAAATGCGCAGCCCGTCGCTGACGGAATCGCCGATCAGCGCGGTATCGTTGAACCACGGCGCGGCGGTCGGTACGGGCGTAGGCGCTGCGGGCGTTTTTGTGGGCTTGGGCGTTTTCTTAGGCTTGGGCGTTTTCTCGTCCGCCGTGGGCGAAACGGTAGCCGTCGCCGAGACGGAGCGCCATTCGCTGGTCGGCGCAGGCGTCGGCTCCGCCTCCTCCGCATGCGTGAGCATGGGTATCGCCAAGGTGAATATAAGTAATAGGGAAATCAACCTTTTCATATTTTTCTCCGCTTTCTAACGCTTTATCGGTTTAGGAACACCATGTTCCGATCCGTTTCAAAGTTATGCATGCTGTAGAGGATCAGCACCTCGTCGATCCCGTTCTCCTCGATATAATCCTGTACGGAGGCGCGATAATAACGCATATCCAAAAGATGGATCTTCTGATAATGCGCCGCGAGGAAAGGCGCTATGCAATGCGCGAAGGAATCCTTGATCAAAAGCAGCTTTTTCCCCGCCGCGTCCTGTTCGATGATCTGCTGCGGATGATTGCCGCCCAAGAATACCGTATACTGATCCTGTTTTGCAAGATTCTCCCGCACAAAAACACCGTTTTGCGTTGTCGCTTCCGCGCCCTCAAAAGTCGTCAGCGTAAAATCGCCCCCGTTGGAAAACAGCTCGATCGTATCCGGCCGCACCCACCACGCGCCGGAGCGGGCGCGCGTCGTGCCATAAAAACTCTCGCTGACGCGTTCGCGGGTATAGTCGTCCAGCGAAGACGGTTCAAAGCCCAGCGTGGGCGCAAGCGCCGTATAGGCGTAGTACGCGCCGAGCGATGTAGGATGATGATCCGTGCGGTAATAGATGGCTTCGTCGCTGTGCGCGCGCATCGTCGGCGCAAGCGGTATGGCGGACACGTTTGTAAGCCGCGCGTACGCGTCCTCGATCACCTTTTCCTGCGCGCCGTTTGCGGCATAACGCGGCAGCAGCGCATCGTAAACGCATATGCTGTTGGGAAGCAGCGCCGCATAAACGGGCACGCCCGCCTCCGATGCAAAGCGGTCGATACTCTTGAGATTCACGTCCAAGGCGGTGATCGCGGCGGGCTTTTCAATGAGGTAATCGTCCGCGGCAAAATAAATACCGCCGTTTTCCGTCTTGCCCGCGGCGCGCTCCGAGGCGGCCTTCGCGCCCACCCACATGTCGCGCCAAACAAACTGGTCGGTAAAATACGTTTCGTACTGCATCGTCCAGCCCGGGTCATCCAGCAGCAGCGCCCGCAGGGAAAAGGGCGGTTTCTGCTCCAGCACGCGGTTTTCCGCACCGCTGAACGCCCGATCCGGCGCGAGGGCGTTGGCGACGCTCAGCGCCAATATCGTCGCGAGAAAGCACCACACCGTAAGCGGGATTTGCTTCATCTTGTTTTTCATACGCGCCTCCCGCATCAAAATCTAAAGTAAAGGAACGGATTGTAGCTCGCGTCCACGATATACGCGGTGCAAAGCAGCAATCCCACCAAGCAAAGCACGGCTTCACTCACGGCGTACACGCGCGGCATACGCGCCTTGAAGGCGCGGAAAGCGTCCCTGCACAACGGCGTGCAGGCGATTACGCCAACCGCGAGCAGCGGCAGCCATTGTGAAAGCGCGTAGCGCGCCGCGTCATCCACCAGCCCCGCCTCGTGCGCGCAGAAAAGGCTGCTTACATACCCGGCAATCGACTGCAGGGACGGCAAGGCGAAGATCACCCATCCCATCATCACAAGGAAGAACGTATACAGCACCGAAAGCGCCTTGGGAAGCTTATCAAGCACCCTGCGCAGACAGTACTTCTCCAAGATCAGCAGCACCGCATAGTATGCGCCCCAAAGAACGAAATTCCAGCTCGCGCCGTGCCAAAATCCCGTCAGAAGCCATACGACGGCGAGATTGAAAATATGGCGCGGTATGCTGCACCGATTGCCCCCAAGGGGAATATAGAGGTATTCCTTAAACCACGTGCCAAGCGAAATGTGCCAGCGCCGCCCCCAAAACTCCGTGACGCTTTTCGACAGGTATGGGTAGTTGAAATTGATCTGAAAATCAAAGCCGAACATGCGTCCAAGGCCGATAGCCATGTCCGAATAGCCGCCGAAGTCAAAATAGATTTGGAAGGTATAGGCAAGGATGCCAAGCCATGCGCCCATGACGCTGCGCCCGCTTACAGGCAGGTCTGAAAACGTATTCCAAAGCTGACCGAAGGCGTTTGCAAGCAGCACCTTCTTCGACAGGCCGATCATAAAGCATACGACGCCGCTTCTGAATTTCTCCGCGTTCTCGCTGCGCGCGTCGAGCTGCTCCGCTATGGTTTTGTAGCGCACGATGGGGCCCGCGATCAGTTGCGGGAACAAAGCTACATACAGCGCGAATTTCGTATAGTTTTTCTGCACAGCCGCATCGCCTCGGTAGACGTCAACGGCGTAGGACATGCTTTGGAAGGTGTAAAACGATATGCCAAGCGGCAGCGCCACGCCCAGCGGGCGAAGCCTTCCCTGCCATACGGGCAACAGCGCCAGATTCTCAATAAAAAAGTCCGTATACTTAAAAAAGCACAGCACGAGCAGATTGAACACAACGCTCCACCCCACCAGTCTTTTCGCTTTCTCCGGCGCACGCTCACGCAGTCTTCCCACCTGCGCGCCGAAAAGATAATTCGCCGTGATGGAAAGAAGCATCACCGCTAAATACAGCGGTTCGCCGAAGCCGTAAAAAAAGAGGCTGAACAGCAGCAGTACGAGCACCCTGTATCGCGGGGGACACAAAAAATAGCACAGGAGTACCGCCGGTAAAAAGCCGTAGAGAAAAACCAGACTGCTAAAAACCATATCCGCTCCGTCGCGCACTGCGTGCGCCCAAATTTGTACTTATACATTATCCGACAAATGGCGTCGCTTTACAACTATATCTTTTTCCCGCGTTTTAAAACCCTCACGCCGCCATACCGCCCAATTTTGCATTGCATTTTAGCCCCGCATATTGTATAATTCCTTCTGCGTCCACCGTTTTACAACGCGGCGCGCGATTCGGAGCGGTATCGAAGCGGTCATAACGGGGCTGACTCGAAATCAAAACCGTTTTTCGTAAGCCTCTTCTCGGAAAGCCTTGATATCGCTGGGTTTTTCGGGGTTTCACAATTTAATTTTTCCTTTGTTCTCCCCATTTGTTCTCCCCTTTTTCCGAGGCAGATGTTGAGATATATCTTGGAGAGTTGTCCGAGTGGTCGAAGGTGCAGCACTCGAAATGCTGTGTGGAGCAATCCACCTAGGGTTCGAATCCCTAACTCTCCGCCAAATTGCAAAAAGCCTGTAAGCCTTGTGTTTACAGGTTTTTTGCATGTTTTCAGAACTTGAACCCTCAGCCCTGATTTGCTCACTTTTAACTATTTTTGCTTTTTTCTCCCGGGGAGAACGCGGCTTCGACGTTCTCAACAAATCCAAGTCCGGAAAGCATCGCGTCTGCGGAAGAAAGTTTCGAGTTGTATTCGAGATGAGCGTAGATATTTGCGGTCGTCGAAAAATCGCTATGTCCAAGCCAGTCCTGAATCTGCTTCATGGGAACGCCGTTTGCCAGCATCAGCGAGGCGCAGCTGTGCCTCAAATCGTGATAACGAATGATACGAAGTCCATTGACCTCAAGAATCTTTTTGAATGCCTCGGTGACGTAATGCGGTTTAATCAGATCGCCCATCTCGTTGACGCAGACATAGCCGAGGTAATCCTTGATGTAGGAACGTCCGCACAGTCTCCGGTTTTCCAGCTGTTCTTCTCGAAGTGAAAGAAGCCGCTGCTTTACGAAGGGAACAAGTGGAAGCGTTCTCAGGCTGGATTTTGTCTTCGTTGTGTCAGAAGCTACGAGCACCCGCTTACCATCGATATCACAGGACGTGACCGTATGTCTAATGGTCAGTGTGTCATGTTCAAAGTCGATGGCATCCCACATGAGACCAATGGCCTCGCTCCTGCGCAAACCATAAAATGCCCCAAACAAAATCGGGATTTCAAGCTTCGTCCCCTTCGAGACTTCAAATAACTTGTTGATTTCCTCCGCATCATAGAAGCTGCCAACGAATCGGTCTTTCTTCGGGCGCTCAACTTTATCAGCCGGATTAGAATTTATGATGTCCAGCTTTACAGCATATTTTAGCGCCTTGTGGATATTAGCGTGGTAATGAATAACGGAAGAGGCACTGACCCGCTCCAACTCGTGAAGGTAGAAATCCTGAATATCTCTCGCTGTAAGTTCTTCGAGCAACGTTTTTCGTTCACGGAAATACGGCGAGATGGTATTCTTCACTGTTTGGCAGTAAGATGCATAAGTTGGGACGGCGACAGAACTTTTTACAACTAGTAGCCACTTTTCCATGAAGTCAGCGAACAGAATATCGCCTTTGGGTTCATCCGGGGTGAAACTGCGCCGCTCCTCCATTAGTATCGCCTCAGCCCGTTTCTTGTTGCCCTTCACGGTAAGACCGGTTGATATCCACTTGGTTCTACGTTTGCCGAGTGAATCTGTGTAATTAAGCACAGCGTAATAATAGCCGCCTTTTTCACGAAGATGTCCTGCTACCATAATTAAATCCTCCTTTGCGCGTGTAGTTCACGCTATGCAGCAGAAGCACCTACCGTTGACCTGAAGCCATTATAACGTGCTTTGGGTTCAAACGAAAGGATGTTGCCGCATATGGTTTTATGTACTTTAGCCCTGCTGTGAAAAAGCCTGAAAACTTCTTCACAGCAGGGCACCTTTTATGTTGGAGACGCTTCTCCGAGTCCGATGCTGAGGTAGGTAAACAAATGAGCCTTTGGAATGCGGTAAGATCTGCCTACCTTGAGGCAGCAGATTTTCCCTTCTCTCAAAATTCGATAGGCAGTCTTTGTGCTGATACAGAGTATTTCACACATCTGGCCGATGTCCATTACATCGGGGTATTCCTTGAGCATGAGCTTGTAGGCATCACGCTGATTAATTACTGATACTGAGTTCATGATAATCACCTCGCTTTGAATTACGGTGCTTCCTCGCACTCGGGAATCCGCCTGCCGTTGCCGACAGTCTCCTCAATGATGTCACCCATATCCTCGACCTGCCAGCGGCTCATCTTGCCAATGTACTTGCGTACACGCCCTTTATCAATGGTTCTAATCTGCTCCAACAGAACGAGCGCGGGGCCGTCAAGGCCTCGGACGTTTTCAACGTAGTAATGCGTCGGAAGGTCTCTGCGCTTGTCAGCGCGTGAGGTGATGGGCGCGACGATGAGCGTGGGGCTGAAATAGTTGCCGGCATTATTCTGGAGCACAACTACCGGCCTTCAGCCATGAAAGACCTTCGCAGACTTTCTCTATGGACTCGCCAGTCTGCATTGCGTTGGTGACGGCTGTGAAAATGAACGTTAAGAGAAGCGCGAGATGTTCCGGCGCAGTATCATACGATATGCAGGTGCGGAATGATGAGTCCTCAACCTCGTTCCAGTTGCTGTTATCGGCGTCAGCATCGCGGCGCAGAACATAAAACCGCAAGAGCGGTCGATCGTCGGGGTCGTTTTCTTTATATTTCCCATGAAGCCCTTCTTCGAGAAAAACGAATTCTATGCGGAGAGGCCCCGATTCTAGCGACATGATTTTCTCATGCTGCTGTATTTCGCTATATGGCTTCGCTTTTTTACGCATTTTATATCCTCCTTTCGCTATGGTTTGGGAATTATTAAAAAACCATGCGTACGCATGATTGAATTTTTGTATTAGAATTTCGTGCCGTCCTGTTGACGTTATGAAATGGCTTTCAGAAAGAGCCGTTGGCTCTATAGTAATTTGATGATATTATTATAACCCTACTATTGACAAATGTAAACCCATATAATAGAAAAACCCGCCCTGATTATCAGGACGGGTTGATGGTGTTTGCGTCTTAACGCTCTGCTACCGGGCTGCCGGCATTTTGTGACAACAGAAAAAGGCAATACTGGTTCATGCTCACGCCCTCTTCTTTGGCAATGGCAGCCAGCCGTCGATGCAACGACTTCGGCATGCGAAGTTTGAACTGGCCGGAATACGAGTTTACCGACTGCGGCTCGGGGATGGTGTGGCCTTCTTCCATTTCCGCGAGAATCCACTCCTTCTTTGCGTCTTTTACCGCGTCAATGAGTTCCTCCATTGTCTCTGCGCAGGTGATGCACCCCCGCAACTCGGGATATGAAGCGACATAGCCGCCTTCGAGAGGATCTTCCACAATCTCCAGTTTATAAGGCATCTTCATGTATTCATCTACTGTTTTCATGACGCTCCTCCTCATCTGTCATTATTATGTCGCGTATTTTCTCAATATACACAGACTTTATC
>CAZNAL010000072.1:0-9767 GCA_964571055.1 uncultured Oscillospiraceae bacterium
CGGCGGCACATAATAGGTAAAGCCGCGGTCGATCATGAAATCGCGCGCGTAGGAGAGGATGGCGCTGTGCAGGCGTGCGATGTCGCCCTTGAGATAGTAAAAGCCGTTGCCGCTGGTCTTTCGCGCGCTGTCAAGGTCGATGCCTTGCAAACGCTCCATGATGTCCACATGATACGGTATCTCGAATTCCGGCACGACCGGCTCGCCAAAGCGCTCGATCTCGACGTTTTCGCTGTCGTCTCTGCCTACGGGCACGCTCGCGTCGATCAGGTTGGGGATGACCATCATGCGCTTTTTGATCTCGCCCTCAAGTTCCGCCACGCGCGCGTCCAGCGCGGCCATCTCGTCGGCCATTTCCGTGACCTGCGATTTGGCGGCTTCCGCCTCGTCCCGCTTGCCCTGCCCCATCAGCGCGCCGATCTGTTTGGATACGACGTTGCGCTTGTTTCGAAGCTCGTCGTTGCGGGTCTGCGCTTCGCGCTTCTCCCGGTCAAGGGATAGCACCTCGTCCACCAGCGGGAGCTTTGCATCCTGAAACTTCTTCTTGATGTTCTCCTTTACAGCGTCCGGATTGGCGCGTACAAAACGGATATCCAGCATAGCTATTTCCTCCAAACTATAAATTACAAAGCAGCGGGTGTGTGGGGGCTGCGCCCCCGGAGGCTATATTCCGGCTCGGCCGGCTTTGCCGTTGCCGCGAAAGCGCTACATGCGCTCCGGCGCTTTTAAGCCGAGTAGATACAGTCCCGTCTTGATGACCATGCGCGCGGCGTCGGTGAGCGCCAAGCGCGCGTCGCGGACGGTTTCCTCCGCGTCCATGATGCGGTCGTCATAATAGAACTTGTTGTAGGCCGCGCATACGTCCATGACGGCGCGCGCCACCAAGTACGGCTCGTTCTTCTCGGCGGCCGATTGCACGGCGGCGGGAAACGCGTCGAGCGCCTTCAATACGTTCGCCGCGGCTTCGTCGGAAAGCGCCGCAAAATCGAGCGTTGCCGCGTCATAGGGTGCGTCCGTGTTAAGGCGCGCGGCGGCTTTAGAAAGAACAGAGCAGCAGCGCGCGTGCGTGTACTGCACATACGGCCCTGTTTCGCCGTCAAAGTTGAGCGCCTTCTCGTAGGAGAAGGTGATGTCCTTGATGCGCGCGGAATACAGCACGCCCCACACCACCGCGCCCACGCCCACGGCCTTCGCCGCCTCATCCAGCGCTTCACCCGTCAAATCGGGGCTATTTTCCGCCATGACCGCGCGGGTCTTTTCGATGGCGGCGTTTAAAACGTCCTCCAAATACACCACGTTGCCGTGGCGGGTGGAAAGCGTGCCGTCCGTGATGGAGACCATGCCGAAATTCACATGCTCCATATCCTTGACCCAATCGCGCCCCATCAGCTCCAGCACCTTGAAAAACTGCTGAAAGTGCAGGTTCTGCTGGTAGGCGACGACGTAGAGGGATTTGACGAAATCGTAGGTGTCGTGCCGGTACTGCGCGGTCGCGAGGTCGCGCGTGGCGTAGAGCGTCGCGCCGTCCGAGCGGAGGATGATGCAGGGCGGCATATCGTATGCCGACAGATCGACGATCTTCGCGCCCTGATCGAGCTTCAACAGCCCCTTCTCGTCGAGTTCGTTGACGATGGCGGGGATCTTGTCCGAATAAAAGCTTTCGCCCTTAAAGCTGTCAAAATGCACGTCCAGCATATCGTAAACGCGCATCACGTCCCGCATGGTGACGGCCTTGAAACGTTCAAACAGCGCCGTCGCTTCCGCGTCGCCGTCCTCGATCTTTTTAAACCAAGCGCGCGCCTCGTCGTTCATGGCGGGGTTTGCTTCCGCCTCCTCATGGAAGCGGACGTAGAGCTTCACCAAATCGCGCACGGAGCCCTTTTCAAGCATCTCTTCGCTGCCCCAGAGCTTGTAGGCCACGATCATCTTGCCAAACTGCGTGCCCCAATCGCCCAAATGGTTGATGCCCACGGGCGCGTAGCCCAAGAAGCCGTAGATGCGGTACAAGCTGCTGCCGATGGCCGTGGAGGAAAGGTGGCCGATATGGAAGGGCTTTGCGATGTTGACGGAGGAATACTCCACGCAGACGGTTTTGCCCTGCCCCTCCTCGCTTGCGCCGTAGCGCGCGCCTTCCTTGAGCACGCGCGAAAGCACGCTCGCGGCATAGTTTGCCTTATCCGCGAAGAAATTGAGATACCCCCCGGCGGTCTCCACCCGCGCGATACCCGCGGGCAGCGTAAGCTTGTCCAAAAGCTCCGCCGCGATCATGGGCGGCGCTTTACGAAGCGTTTTCGCAAGCCGGAAGCAGGGGAACGCGTAATCGCCCATCGCGGGATCGGGCGGCGTTTCAAGAAGCCCACGCAGTTCTGCCGCGTCCAGTCCCGTCACGTCCGCGACGGCGGCGGCGATCGCACTTAGATTATCCATACAGTATACGCTCCTATTCACATAAACAAATTATTATAGCACGGCAAAAAAGGCTTGACAACGCCCTTGTTCACATTTTGTCCATGGCTTTGCGCGTTATGCTGTGCTATACTTTCCCCATGGAAAATATGGACAAGCAACAAAACCAAACGCCCGGCACGTCCGACGTACAGGACGTACAGGACGTACAGGACGTACAGGACGCGCAAGATCCGCAGGACGCCGCGCGCCGCGAAGCCGAAAGGAAAAAGCGGCGGCTTTTCAGCAACCTCCTGCTCGCGGCAAGCCTGCTGCTTTTTGTGATGGGCGCATATTCCCTCTTGGAAGCGTATGTGATACGCCCCAAAACGGACTATGTAGCGCCCCCGCCGCCGCCCACGCCCACAGCCGTGGCGACAGCCGCGCCGGCGGTCGCGCCGGAGACTGAAACGACGCCCGCGCCCACGATAGAGCCTACGCCCTATAACCTCAAGCCTTCGCGCATCTCGTTTACCACCTTAAAGCAGGTGTGCGAGATCCAGCCCGTGGGCTATGTGGACCCCAAGACCAAGGAGGAGGTCGAGCCCGAGGATATGGAGCCGGGCAAATCCTACGCCATGGGCACGGTGGATTCCAATATCATCGCGGCGTGGTTCAAGTACGGCCCCGCGCCGGGGGATCGCGGCAACGCGATACTGGACGGGCATAACCGCTGGAAGAACAAGTACGGCGTGTTCAACGACCTTGTCAAATTAAACATAGGCGACGAGATCGTCATCGAGATGGACGACGGAAGCTATACCTACTGGTATGTCCACGAGGTCAACAAGTACGAGCGCGACGGCGTGCCGCCAGAGGTGATGGAGCTTCACTGGGGCGAGGACCCCATGCTCACGCTCATCACCTGCACGGGTACGTTTGATTATACGGCCGGCACGCACACGCACCGCTGCGTGGTGATCGCCCGCATGGAAAAGCCCGCGGCACAATAAGAACAGCCAATACCTCCATTATGAGACGGTATGCCCCAAACCCTTGTGTTTGGGGCTTTTTTTGTATACACTGTTACAGTAGTGAAAAGCGGGCTTATGGCTCGTCAAAATAGGAAGTATGGAGGAAACAAACGTGGCTGGTGTGATTTCAAGAGGGATTCTTGCTCCCATCGTGCGCGAGGGCGACGACATCGTGCAGATCGTGGCGGACGCGGTGCTCGCGCAAAGCGAAAAGGAAGGCTTTTTCCTGCAGGATCGCGACGTTGTGGCCGTGACGGAATCCGTCGTGGCGCGCGCGGACAAAAACTACGCTTCCACAGACGACATCGCATCGGACATTCGCGCGAAGTTCCCCAACGGCACGGTGGGCGTGGTGTTCCCCATCCTCTCCCGCAACCGCTTCGCGATCTGTCTTCGCGGCATCGCGCGGGGCGCGAAAAAGGTCGTGGTGCAGCTTAGCTATCCGTCCGACGAGGTGGGCAACCATCTTGTGGATGTGGACGCGCTGGACAAGTCCGGCGTCAACCCGTGGACGGATGTGCTGTCTGTCGCCGATTTTAGAAAGCACTTTGGCACGCCGCTTCACCCCTTCACCAAGATGGATTACATTGCCTATTACGCCGACCTCATCCGCGAGGAGGGCGCGGAACCGGAGATCATCCTCGCCAATCACGCCGAAGCGATCCTAGGCTACACCAAGGACGTGCTCTGCTGCGACATCCACACGCGCGAGCGCAGCAAACGCCTTGTAAAGGCCGCGGGCGGCGAGCGCGTTTATACGCTTTGCGACGTGCTTTCTTCCCCCGTAAACGGCAGCGGCTATAACCCGGAATACGGCCTTCTCGGTTCCAACAAGGCGACGGAGAACACCGTCAAGCTCTTCCCCAAGAACGCGCCCGACGTGGCTGCGCGCATCGCGGCGCTGCTTCGCGCGCGCACGGGCAAACAGGTGGAAGCTATGGTCTATGGCGACGGCGCGTTCAAGGACCCCGTCGGCAAGATCTGGGAGCTTGCGGACCCCGTCGTTTCTCCCGGCTTCACGGACGGCCTGAACGGCCTTCCCAACGAGCTGAAGCTCAAATACCTTGCCGACAACGACTTTGCAGACCTTTCGGGCGAGGCGCTCCAAAACGCCATCCGCGCGCGCATCAAGGAAAAGGGCGACCTCATGGGGCAGATGGCCGCGCAGGGCACCACCCCGCGCAGGCTTACAGACCTCTTAGGCTCCCTTTGCGACCTCACCTCCGGCAGCGGCGACCGCGGCACGCCCATCATACTCGTGCAAAACTATTTCAGCAATTACGCGTCGTAAAAGAGAAAAGGAAATGTGAGGGGCTGTCCGCGGACAGCCCCCTTTTTTCATTTATCTTACATCCTTCATCTCCACCACAAACACGCCCACATTCTTTTTCATGGGCAGATAGTAGGCGTATTCGCCCTTGGGATCGGGTATCAAGCGCGCGCGGATATAGGCTTCGTCCACGGGCGCGTCGTCGCCGCGATCCTTGTAGGTGGAGAAGAAGCGTACGGCTTCCTCCATGTTCGATAGCGGCTGGCCCATCTCAAGCGAGAGGCGCGTGAGCGTATAGGGAATGCCGCGCGCGTCAAGCTCACGCTGCGTTTCCATCGTGGAATGGCGCTCGACGAGCACCTCGTGGGTTACAAAGCGGCGCGCAAGCCAGTCCTTTTTGATAAGGATGAGCCTGCCGTCCTTTTTGCACTGCGCGCGCCCGAGGGAGAGCGCCTCCTCCGTGCCGCCGAAAAAGCAGAACACCATCGCGTCGTAGGGCGTTTCGGGCGGAAGGGCGGCGACGTCGCCCACGAGCGCCTTGACCGGGCTGTTCTTTTCCGTAAGCAGCGCGATGGCACCCGCGTCGCGGTCGATGGCGGTGACGGCGGAAACATAGGGAAGCATCGCAAGCGACAGATACCCCGCGCCGCAGCCCGCGTCGCACACATGCCCGTTTTGCGGCAGCCACGGCGCGATGTGCGCGGCGACGGTTTGATAGAAATCCGTGTATTCACAGGCGTTTTTCATAAAACGCAGCGCGTCTTGAGACCAAACGAACATGCGCGGCCCCCCCGAATTGCAGAAATTTGTATGTCGTATATCCAGTATGCCGTTTTTGCTGGGAAAAAGCAAGAGGGTATGCTATACTGTTACATATTCGTAAACGGAGGAAAGCGTATGACGGACGTAAGCATCGTATCCTGCAAAAGCTACGCATCAGAGGAGGTGCAGGAAGCCCTTCTTGCGGCGCTCAGTCCCTTCGGGGGATTAGACTGGGTGACGCCGGGCATGAAGATCGCCGTCAAGGTGAACCTTGTAGGGCCGCTCAAACCGGACGCGGCGGCGACCACGCATCCCGCTGTGGTGAAGGCGCTCTGCGACGAGCTCAGCGCGCGCGGCGCGCGGGTCGTGGTGGGGGACAGCCCCGGGGGTCTCTTTACGGCGGCGTTTCTCGCGGGTATTTACAGGGCGACGGGCATGCACGCGGTGGAAGGTGAAAACGTCAAGCTCAACGACAGCTTTTTGGAGCAGGACGTGGATTTCCCCGAAGGCGTGTCCGCAAAAACCATCCGCTTTACCAAATACATACTGGACGCGGACGCGGTGATCGACTGCTGCAAGCCGAAAACCCACGGCATGATGGCGTATACCGGCGCGTGCAAGAATTTCTTCGGCACGATCCCGGGCCTTATGAAGGGCGAATACCACTACCGCTATGCCGACTATACCGCATTTGCCAACATGCTGGTGGATTTGGCGGAATGCATCAAGCCCCGCCTTTGCATCGCGGATTTCGTGTGGAGCATGGAGGGCAACGGCCCCACCATGGGCAGCCCCCGCTTTGTGGGAGCGCTGATGGCGTCGGAAAACGCGCATAAGATGGACGTGCTCGGCGCGCACATCATGGGCATCCCCTTTGCAAACGTGCCTACGCTCGTGGAAGCGCACAAGCGCGGCCTTGTACCCGACAGCGTGGACGCGCTTTCCATCGACGGCGATTACGAGGCCTTTGTCGTACCCGATTTTAAGCAGGCGAACAAGCAGCCCATCTCAAGCTGGAGCGGACGCAATGCGCTTATCAACAAGCTGGCGACGGCGCTGCTTGCAAGCAAGCCCCTGCCGGACAAGGCCGAGTGCATAGGCTGCGGCAAGTGTGCCGAGGTCTGCCCCGCGCGCGCGATCGAGATGCAAAAGGGCGGAAAGAACAAGCTTCCCAAGATCGACAGAGGGAAGTGCATCCGCTGCTTCTGCTGCCAGGAATTCTGCCCCAAGGGCGCGATGCAGGTACACCGGCCGTGGGCGGCGAAGATTATCAATAGATAATAATGAGTAATGAGTAATGAGTAATGAATAATGAGTAAGGTAAGTGTACTATAAGAGAGAAATGGACGCGGCGGAAACGATAGAGTTTCCGCCGCGCTGCGGTTCATCAACAAATTTCTTTAGGGATTGTCAAGGAGCCGCGCCCCTTGACGTTTGATCCGGCTCCGTGCATGCACAACAAACGCCATTTGGGGATTGTCAAGGGGCCGCGCCCCTTGACGTACAATCCGGCTCCGGCGGCGTGTACGCCGGAACGGATGAAAACCGGCAGGTTTTCGTGCGTTGCAGGTTTTGCCGCCCGGCGAAGCGCAGCGTAGTAGGCAAAACCTGTTAACTCGAAAAAGTCCCAACAGGACTTTTTCGAAAGCCTGCACTTTGCAGCGGCCGTGAACGCAGTGAACAGCTGCAAAGTGAAAAATCTCGCGCCCGGTCACCTGACCGGGCGCGAAAGCGCAGCGCCTACTCCCAATCCTCCAATTTTATGCCGCCGCTTACGTTGTGCGCGGTGATCTTGACCTCGCCGTCGCCCTTCATGAGCGCCGAACCGTGCTTATCGTATTTGATGCCGCGGTAGTCGTCCTTGATGGAGCCGCTGACGGAGGAATAGTCCATCGTGTAGCCAAGGCGCGCGGGTATGCTGATGCGAATGGAGCCGCTGGTGTTGTCCGCGTCGATGGTCTGCACGTTTTCGCCCGCCGCGATGCGGATGGAGCCGCTGGTGTTGTTTGCGCGCACGGACTTGGTGCTCTCGTCGCCGCGGATGCGGATGCTGCCGCTGGTGCTTTCGGCGACGACATCCACGCAGGACGCGTCCACGCGCACGGCGCCGCTGGTGGAGTGGAGTTTTGCGTTGTCGCTCATCGCGTCAAGATGCACATGCCCGCTGATGGTGGACAGGTCGTAATCCATGCGGGAGGATGCGGGCACGGCGACGTCCACGATGTAGCCGGTGACGGAAAAGCTCATGATGACGCGCGGCTCAGTGATGGCGAGCACGTCGCCGTCCAGCTTGACGGAAGGCATGTTTTTGCCCTGGCTTCCAAGGCCGACCTTGCGGATGGTTACGCTGACGCCGTCCGCCGCGTGCGTGGTGACGTTGACGGAGCAGGACACGAGATCGGTGCGGAGGGCGGAAACGTCCGCAAAGCTTTCCTGTTTGACGACTTCACCGTTCGAAAAACCAAGTATGGACATGTTCAGGCTTCCTTTCACCACGATTCTGTAGGAGATCACGCAAAGCGGGATCAAAATCAGCAGCAGAAATACCAGCTTAAAGATGTTGAGCGTTCGATTACTCATGGCTGTCGTTCCTCATGTTGTAGAGCACCTTGAGAATGCCCGAGAGCACGCCCGCGATCGGCCAAACGATCCAAGTGATGTGCCAATCGAAGGTGAGGAAGCTCCACGCGAGATAGCCGAAGGTCACGACCATCCAGTAGAGGCTGATGAGGTTGCGAAAACGCCTGCCCTGCGGCGTGCTGGTGTCGATCCCGCGCAGGTCGTCGTCATCGCGGTTGAAATCCTGGTATTCGCGCGGCGTGGAGATGTTGGTGTACACGATCAGCCCTGTCGCGACCGCCGCGAGCACGAGCAGTATGAACACCGCGAGGATGGACGCGTTTTCGGCGTTGAAGAAGGCGCTTCCCACCACCATCGCGGCGCCGAGGATATAAAGCCCCACGGCGACGCCTATGTTGCGCGCCGAGCGGGTGCGGTAAAACTGCGCCTCCTGCTTGAACTGCGCGTCGGGCGTTACGGAAGAGAGCATCTCGTCCACGTCGCCCATGTTGGCGATGGTCTGGCTGTACGCCTGCGTTTCGGACTCGCCCTGCGCGATGTAATCGTCGTAGCGCTCGTTCATGTTGGCGCGCAGCTCTTCCTTGAGCTCCGCCGCCTTCTTGCTGCGCGGGATGTCCGAAAACAGCACGTCGATGTAGTTGTCGATCTTCTTGTTCATGGTTGCTTATGCCTCCTGCTTCTCTTGCTTCTCGCTTTTATCCTGCAATAATTTGTCGATGATGGCGCGGATCTTTTTCCAGTCGTCGCAGTTTTCCCTGTAGAGCCTGCGGCCCTCCTCCGTGATGGAATAATACCTGCGCCGCGCGCCCGTGCTCTCGTCTCCCCAGTAGGAAAGGATCAAGCCCGCCTGCTCCAGCCTTCGAAAGGTCGTGTAGAGCGTGGCTTCCTTCAATTCCAGCGCGCCGTCCGTCGCCTGCTGCACATTCTTGTTGATCTCGTACCCGTAGCTGTCAAGATCGTATAGCTGCGCGAGGATGACGGTGTCCGTATACCCACGGAATATGTCCGACATGTTCAGCATGTACTTCACCTCGTTTTCCTGCACTTCCTTTGTGCGAGGTAGAGTATAATACAAGATACATCGCCTGTCAAGGTATATTTGTAAATTAATTAATAATGAATAATGAGTAATGAATAATTAGGGGCTGGTACGGCATGTGCTGCGCTTCTGCGAAAACGAAAGGCAAGACAGGAGGAACAGAAAGCTCGTATCCATGCAGTGCTTTAATTACAAAAGCACGGCGAAAACCTCTCGTCTCCGCCGCGCTCCGCTTTTTGCCGTTCTAGTAATTACTCATTATTCATTATCAATTACTTGTTTCTTGCTGGAGAGCTTCATGCGCTGCTCCTTGTTGCGGATCTTCTTGCGCATGCGGATGTTTTTGGGCGTTACCTCTACCAGCTCGTCGTCCGCGATGAACTCCATGCACTGTTCTAAGCTCATGGGGACGGGCGGCGTAAGCCGCAGCGCTTCGTCCGAACCGGAGGCGCGCATGTTGGTGACGTGCTTCTTTTTGCACACGTTCACCACGATATCCTCGTCGCGGGAGCATTCGCCCACGATCTGCCCCTCGTATACGGGGACGCCTGGGCCTACGAAAAGCTTGCCGCGATCCTGCGAGTTAAACAGGCCGTAGCTGCAGGTATCGCCCGTTTCGTGGCAGACGAGCGAACCGCGCTCGCGCTTTTCGATGTCGCCGCGATACGGCTCGTACCCGTGGAAAATGTGGCTCATC
>CAZNAL010000073.1:0-7206 GCA_964571055.1 uncultured Oscillospiraceae bacterium
CATAGACGCGGTTTTCGATAAAGGGAAGCCCCACGGCGCTTTGCCGCGTGTGGTGCGTGATGGAGTAGGCGACCAAACCCACGCCCGTTTCCGCCGCGATCTGCTCCATGATCTGCGTTTTGCCCACGCCTGGAGGCCCCATGAGCAAAACCGGGCGCTGGCGAACGGTGGGGATGAGGTAATTGCCCTGTGCATCCTTTGCAAGATACGCGCGCAGCGTATTGGCGATCTCCGTCTTAGCTTGCTTGATATTCATAATACGGGTTCCTCCCTTTCGGCATTCTCGTAAGCGGTCTCGAGTTCATCGCGGTTGAGCATCAGGCGGATCGCCCATGGCGGCACCTCCATCTCGATAGCCGGGTTCTCCAGCATCACGAAGGCGACGTCGTAGGGGGGACGCTTCTTTGGATAGATACCCATGCCGTCCGTGAAATAGAGAAGGCCGCGCAGGCTTTTGAACGCGCGCGCATCCAAGAGCGTCTGTATATGCTCGAACACGGGGCGAAAATCCGTGGCGCTGCCGCCCGTAAGCGAAAAGTGCTCCATGTAATCCGCAAGCTCGCGCATATCGTGTATGACGACGTCGCTTCGAAGCTTGTCGTCGCATTGGAGTATGCGGATGTTGACCCTGCGTGCGAAGGTCTCCGTGCTGCAGAGGATGGAGTAGGTGCAGGAAAGAAACTTGCGCACCAGCTCGCCGGAGGTGGACATGGAGGTGTCCACGGCGATCACAAAATCCTCAATGCGCTTATCCTCTTTGGTTTCCGGCGGCTCCACAAGCGGCATGTTCCCGTATAGGCGCAGTCCATAGGTGTAGAAAATATAGTCGAAGGCGTCCGTGTCCACGGCGACGATCTCATGCGGCACGGCAAAACGGCGAAGGAACGCGCGGTAGTCCACCTTATCGCGGTTGGCCGCCTTGACTTGCTCGTAGATGCTCTCGCCGCCGGTCGCGGCGGTGGCAAGAAAGCTTTCCATGCCGGACTGCGTGCGTTCCGACAGATCGCGCCACTTTTCATCCTGCGCTTCGTCCTGCGCGGTGTCGTCCCGCGACGCCCACAGAACATGATCGTCCGCGAAAAACGTTCGCTGCCATCGTACCCGTTCGTCCGGCGCAAGCTCGTTCTGCGTCAGGTAATAGTAAACGCCCTCGGCGGTGAGCACGGGCATTTCGCGCTTAAGCCGCCCGTAAAGCTTAAGGCGCATGGCAACGCCCGTGCCGTCACCCAAGCAGGGATACGCCAAAGAATCCAACACGCTTTCTACGGCGACGTCGCAGGCGAGATCCCAAAGCAGCGCGTCGTGCGCCTTCTTTTTAGAAAGATGCCGCAGCATGCAGTGCAGCACCATATGTAAATACGTGCGGTTGACGATGGTGCGCGCGCGCATGAACATGTCCGCCACATAGTTCCCGGCGTAAACGATCCGCGCGCCGTCGGTGGCGATAAAAAGCGTCTCGTCGCCGGGTTCTAGCGCAAGCGCGCAGAGCGCCGCGTCCATATAGGGAAGGTTTACATACAATTCGTTGCGTGCATTATGGAGTATATCCATGCCGATCGCCGAAAGATCCCTTTGCGCCGCAAGCGGTGTTGCTTTCCTTTTTTCGCTCATAGATCGAAACGCTTTCCCGTCCCTGTGGGGGCGCGCTTATGCTGTTCCGCAAGAAGGAGCGCAAGCGCCTCGGCGCCGCCTCTTTGCCGCGCCTGCTCCGTGCAGACGGACAGCGTGCGCGCGTCGGGCGCTGCCGTTTGCAGAAGAAAGTCGATGGCGCGTATGTCCCGCGCGTCCAAGAGCCAGCCAAGGATATGGGGCACGCGGTTTTGTATATAGGAAAGATAATCAGAACGCGCCTTATCCGAAAGCTCGTAGGGATAGCGGAGACGGTAAAAAGCGAGCTTGTCGGCGCAATACGCGTCATAATCCATCACGAGGTATTTTGCCCAAAGCTCGTCATAGCTGCGAAAATCAAGCGCGGCGTCCCGGAAGCAATAGCGATAAGGATACCCCGCGCCCATGATGTGATAATCGAAGATGCGCGCCGGAACGTTTTCGTCGATGTATTCATAGTATTCGGGGAAGATGAGCCGCGCCCGCGCGCCGCCGGGGTAGATAAGTGAAACGTCCAGCTCGTGCGGGAGTTCGCCCACAAAGTATTTTAACAGCCGGGAAGTCTCGTCCATAAGGCGAAGCGTGACGGCGGAGAGGTTTTTGCAGTTCATCATGGCGCACGCGCCCCATTGCGCCGTGTTGCCGGAAAGCGAGAGGGCGCGGAGGCTTTCGCAATTGTAAAAAGCATAAGCGCCTACGTTTTGCACCGTGTCGGGCAGCGTAACGGAGGTGATGCGGCTGTTATCGCCCGCGCGCTCTCCGCCCTTGCAAACGATTTGCAGCGGTTCCCCCGCATGGGGATAAGCGCCAACCGCAAACGCGCGCTCACCGATGGCGATCACGGGCAAGCTCCATATGTCATCGGGAAGCGTGACGGCTTCGTCCGCTGTTTCCACGCGCAGAATCGTCACGCCCCGCGCGGAACGCGCACAGTAGAGAAGCATATCGTTTTGACCGAGGATGGTTTCCAAAGCGCCGCCCTTCCCATAGGATGACCGTAATTTGTCCGCTTTCGCCATTATAGCAGAATACGGCTGCGCGGGAAAGGAGAAATCGCCGATGTGCTTTTTCGTGCCGACTCTTGCGAATGCGGACGTCATGATACAGAGGCGTGTAAATTTGTTACTGTTGCGAACTCGTCAAAATACGATATGATAAACGAAGAAATCATTACGCTAAGGGTAGATTATCTATACGACATATTCGATCAACAAAACAGGGGGTAGCGCGCATGGAAGAAATCCTTCGGATGGAGCATATCACCAAACGCTTCGGCGATGTGTATGCGAACCGGAACATCAACTTTGATGTGCAAAAGGGCGAGGTGCACACACTCTTGGGCGAAAACGGCGCGGGCAAGTCCACGCTGATGAACGTGCTCATAGGCTTGTACCAGCCCACGGAGGGCAGAATTTACCTCCATGGAAAGCCTGTCAAGATCGAATCCCCGGCACAGGCGGTCAGGATGGGTATCGGCATGGTGCATCAGCATTTTATGCTGGTGGAGGCCATGACCGTGTTCCAAAACATCATACTGGGCGACAAGCGCGAAAAGGGAGTCTTTATCAATGCGGATAAGGCGCGGAAGGATATTCTGTCGATCTCTGAAAAGTACGGTTTGGATATCTAGCTCGACGCTTTGATTACGGACATATCCGTAGGCGAACAGCAGCGTGTGGAGATATTGAAGGCGCTCTATCGAGACGCGGAGCTGCTCGTATTGGACGAGCCTACGGCGGCGCTGACCGACATCGAGGTGGAAGGCCTTTTTGCGGTCATTGAACGCCTCAAGAGCGAAGGAAAGAGCATCATATTCATCAGCCATAAGATGCGGGAGGTGCTGCATGTATCCGACCGCATCACGATTTTGCGCGCGGGCGAGACCGTGCGCACGCTTTCCATAGGCGAAACCAACGGCCCCGAGCTTGCCAATCTCATGATCGGGCGCGAGTTGGTGCCCTCGCAGTACGAGAAGGTGGAAGCGGGCGGCGACAAGGTGCTATCCCTCAAGCATGTGGATTATAACAAAACCAGAAAGCATAACGGCTTGAACGACGTGTCGCTCACGATAGCGAAGGGCGAAATCTTGGGTATCGCGGGCGTGGACGGCAACGGCCAAAGCCAGCTTGCGGACGTGGTGACGGGCGTTTTCGCGCCGGACAGCGGCGAGGTCGATCTCAAGGGCTCCAAGGTGTTTGCGTTCGATCCCTTGTCCTTCATCAAGCAAAATGTGGCGCATATCCCGGAGGATAGGAATTTACAAGGGCTTATCGGCAACATGAGCGTATGCGATAACATCGTTTTAAAGCGCACCGCCAGCGAACAATTCAGCGACGCGGGCGGCTGGCGGCTCAATAAGCGCGCCATGCGGGACTATGCCGAAGCCATGAAGGAAAAATACGATATTCGCTGCGCCTCCATCGAACAGGAGACAAGGAACCTTTCCGGGGGCAACCAGCAAAAGGTGATACTCGCGCGGGAGCTTGAGGGCGAACCGGATCTGATCGTAGCCGTCCATCCCACACGCGGGCTGGACATCGGCGCGACGCGCTTTGTACACGACAGCTTGATCGAATCGCGCGCAAAGGGCTGCGGCGTGCTGCTGATCAGCGCCGATTTTGATGAGGTGCTGGAGATGAGCGATAGGATCTTGGTTATGTTTGAAGGCGAGATCATGGGCGAGTATTCCGGCAAAACGCCGCCTATCGATAAGATCAGCCTTGCCATGGCCGGCAATAAGGGGGTGGCAGAATGAAATGGAGCGGTAAATCCGAAAACATCATCATTCCGCTGATCGCGGTGATCTTGGCGTTTTTGATCGGCGGTGTGATCATTGCGGCGCTGGGCTCCAGTCCCGTGGACGCGGTGGGGTATCTGGTACAGGGCGCGTTCGGCTCGAAAACCAACATCGGCGCAACGCTTGTTAAGGTGACGCCGCTGATCTTCACGGGTCTGTGCGCCTGTTTTGCCTACCGCTGCGGCGTGTTCAATCTTGGCGGCGAAGGGCAGTTCATCATGGGCGCGGTCACAGCGATATGGGTGACGGTGAGCTGGGGCTTGGAAGGGCCGCTTGCCTGCGTGCTCGCCTTGCTTCTCGGCGCTGTCGCGGGCGGCCTATGGGGCGCGATACCGGGCATATTGAAGGTGTTTCGCGGGTTGAACGAGATGATCGTTTCTATCATGCTCAACTATGTGGCGACGCTGTTTATGGGCTGGGTCTATACGGAGCTTCTGCGTGACGGCAGCGTGCCGCAGACCTTCCCGGTGCCGGACGCGAGTAAGCTGGGACGTCTCATGACGGGCATGCGCGCGACGTGGGGCTTGGTGATCGCGATTTTGATCGCGGAAGCCATTTACTATTTCCTTTTCAATACCTCCAAGGGCTTTCAGCTTCGCGCGGTCGGCCTTAACGCGACCGCGAGCCGCTATCAGGGCTTCAACGTAAAGCGCTATATGCTCGTGAGCTTTATCGTTTCCGGCGCGATCGCGGGTCTTGGCGGCGCGATTGAGCTTCTGGGCACGCAGTTCCGCTTGATGAGCGGCTTTGCGTTAGGCTTCGGCTTTGACGGCGTGGCGATTGCGCTGATCGCGCAGCTCAATCCGCTCGCGACGGTGCTCGTCGCCTATTTCTTCGCGGTGCTGCGCACGGGCGCTACCACCATGCAGGTCGGCTCCGGCGTACCCACCAGCGTGATCGATATTATTCAGGCGCTGGTCATCATCTTTGCTGTCGCCGGCATGGCGTTTGTCAAGCTTCCCGGCTTCAAGCAGCGCATGCTCAACCGCCAACGGGGCAAAAAGGAGGTATAGGCAATGGAATCTCTGTTTACTTGGAATTTCGCTTCGGAGATCGTGCTCTCCACGTTCCGTATGGCGACGCCGTTGCTGCTTGTGGCGCTTGCGGAGCTGTATTCCGAGCGCGCGGGTCTTGTCAACATCGGCCTTGACGGCATCATGTCCTTCGGGGCGCTGGCGGGCTTTATGGTAAGCTACCTGACGGGCAATCCCTTCTTGGGCATCCTCGCGGGCGCGCTGGGCGGCATATTGGTCAACATGGTCTACGCTGTCTGCACGGTGACGCTTTGCGCGGAGCAGACCGTATACGGCATGGCGCTCAACATATTCGCGCCCGCCATATCGGCGTTTATCTACCGCGTGTATTTCGGTGTGAGCTCCACGCTCGCACAGGCGACGCTGATGAAGACCATCGCGATCCCCGTGCTCAAGGACATCCCGTTTATCGGGCAGCTGCTTTTCAACCAAACGCCGATGGTTTACTTTGCGTATCTTATGGTGCCGCTCACGGCCATCTTTTTCAACCGTACCAAGGCGGGGCTCTCCTATAAATCGGTGGGCGAATACCCCAAGGCGGCGGAGACGCTGGGCATCAACGTGGTGCGGCAAAAGTATGTGGCGTGTATCATCTGCGGCTTGCTCGCGGGTATCGGCGGCGCGTATTTGACCACCTGCTACGTCAACACCTATTCCGATGGCATTGTGGCGGGATGCGGCTTTATCGCCCTCTCCGCCGTCATATTCGGCCACTGGACGGGTTCGGGCGTGCTGATGGCTTGTTTGCTCTTCGGCTTCTGCGACGCCTTGCAGCTTAAATTACAGATCATCAGCAAGAATACGCCCTATCAGCTCTTTCAGATGATACCCTATGTATGTACGCTCGCGGCCCTTGCCATCATGGGTGCGAAGAAGGCAGGACCCAAGGCGAAGGGAAAGCCCTACCTGCGTGAGGAGCGTTAGCCTCATATGCAATCGTTAATTGCGCCTTTGGGCGTGGTTATAAAACAACAGACGGAGGAAACAAGAATGAAGAAAGTCTTTACCCTAATGCTCGTATTGGTGCTGGCGCTTTCTATGATCGCATGCGCCGCAAAGGCTCCCGCGGCGGCTCCCGCCGCAGCAGACAAGGTATACAAGGTCGCCATGGTCTGCGACTCCAGCATTTCAGACGGCGGCTGGGGCGCTGCTTGCTACAACGCGATGATCACGGCGGCCGAAGCGCATGGCTGGGAAACCATGTATACCGACAACATCGACGTAGCCGACTATGTAAGCTCCATCGAGAGCTATTGCGCGCTAGGTTACGACATGATCTTCCTGCCGGGCAATCAGTACAGCGACGCCACCAAGGAAGTGGCCGCGAATTATGCCGACGTGAAGTTCGCCGTGCTCAACGGCAACGATCAGCTGCCCACCGCCAACATCTGCTCCATCCTGCCTAACGCCGATCAGATCGGTTATTTGGCGGGCGGCCTTGCAGGCCTCATCACCAAAACCAATACGCTGGGCTTCATCGGCGGCATGGAGCTTGACACCACGAAGGCGAAGCTTGCGGGCTTTGAAAAGGCCGCGAAGTACGTCAATCCCGACGCGAATATCAATGTGCTTTCCGCGTATGCCGGTTCCTTTGGCGATACCGCCAAGGGCATGGAGCTTGCGACCAGCATGATCGCCGAGGGCGCGGATGTGTTCTTTGGCGACGCTTCCGCCGTTGACTCCGGCGCGCGTCAGGCCATTGACGAGGCCAATGCCGCCAGCGGGAGCATTGATATCTACAACATCGGCCAGCCCGCCGACCTGCTG
>CAZNAL010000073.1:7216-9708 GCA_964571055.1 uncultured Oscillospiraceae bacterium
TTGACTCCGGCGCGCGTCAGGCTATCGACAACGCCAACGGTTCCGGTGAGATCAAGATCTTTGACATCGGCCAGCCCGCGGATATTCTGGGACAGAATCCCTGCGTTATCTGCTCCGTTGTGACCGATAACGCCGGCATGCTGGGCTTGTGCATGGACGATGTGGAAGCCGGTACCTTCGGCAACAAGGTCGTTTACGGTACGCTGGAAAACGGCTGCTTGAGCGCGGGCAAGATCAATGCGGAGCTGGTGCCCGAAGATGTGCAGAAGACGTATCTCGCATTTGTGGAGAGCGTAACGAAGGGCGAATTCAAATAAGCCGTTCTCACAAGACGACAGAACGAAACGAAAGCGCGCCGCCGGAAAATCCGGCGGCGCGCTTAGACCATCGAAAAACTCCTTTGGGGTTTGTTAAGGGGCGCACCCCCTTAACTTTCAACCGAATCTGACGACATGTGCGTCAGATTCGGAAGGCCTTGCCGCGCAAGGCTTTCTCTGCAATTTACAACGACCGTGAACGAAGTGAACAGTTGCAAATTGAAACCATCGACAAAGGTCGAATGAGCTTTGCTTGTTCCGTTTTATCCGCGGCTATTCAAAAGAAGGATCACGCCCGCCGTAAGCAGCACATAGTTCGTTATCTTGATGAAGGTTTCACGCGGCAGTTTCGCCTGTAGCTTCCCGCCCGCCCAAACGCTGACGATCGCGACGGCCAAGCTCATGCCGAGCAGAGGCAGATTTGCAGCGGAATACATACCGGAAGCGGCCTGCTTTGCTACCATATAGGCGTTGGTCACAGCCCAAACGCCGCTTGAGGTTGCGCGGAATTCGTTCTTGTCCTTGAAGGTCTGCTGCGCGTACATAATAAGAAAGGAGCCGCCGGAGAGGAAAAGCCCCTGCATGAGCCCCGCGAGCAGCAGCATGATGTAGCGAAGACAGCGGGGGATCGACCATTCCTTCTTGGCAAACAGGTTCTTTAGCGCCACGCAAAGCACGACCACGCCAAAGAGCACGAGAAGCAGGGACTTTGGCGCCGCGTCATAGACGCGCACGCCTATGAACATACCAACAAACATGCCCACGACGATGCGGAAGAGCTCTCGCCTGTTGATGTCCCGCCAGGTTTGCAGCACGACGATCACGGCGGTGATCCAGGCAAGCACGCCCAAGACGGCCTTCGCGTCGTCGATGGAGGCGAGGAGTATGCAGATGGGCATGGCGACGAGCGGGCCGCCAAAGCCCGTCATGGATTGCAGCGTAAAGGCTGCGAATACCACCAATAAAAACAGAACGGTTGCCGTAACGCTCACTTTTTTGCCTCCTCATGCTCCAGCACCAAGCGGAACTGGGTCTCATAAAGCTCGCGATACACGCCGTCCTTTTGCAGCAGCTCGTCGTGTGTGCCCTGTTCTGCGATCACGCCGCCCTTCAATACCAGAATACGGTTGGCGGCGAGGACCGTAGAAAGCCTGTGTGCGATCACAAGGCTTGTCCGCCCCACCATAAGCTTTTCGATGGCGCTTTGGATCGCCTGCTCGGAGATGGAGTCAAGCGCGCTTGTCGCTTCGTCCAACACGAGCACGCGAGGATTCTTGAGCATGACGCGCGCGATGCTTAGGCGTTGCTTCTCGCCGCCGGAAAGCTTGAGCCCGCGGTTGCCCACGACGGTATCGTAGCCGTTAGGCCATACGATGATGGCATCATGGATGCTTGCCATTTTGCAGGCCGCCTCCATATCCGCCTGCGTAACGTTGGGGTTCGCGTATTGGAGATTCTCGCGGATGGTGCCGTTAAAGAGGTAGGTCTCCTGCGAGACCATGCCGATCTGCTTGCGGAGCAGATCAAGATCGTACTGCCGCACGTCCGTATAGTTAAGCTTCACACAGCCGCCCGTTACGTCGTACAGGCGGGGAAGAAGGTTGACAAGCGTGGATTTGCCGCTGCCGGAAGGGCCAACGATCGCGTACATCTGTCCGGGTGGTACGGTAAAGCTGACGTCGCGGATGATGGGTACCTCCGGCGTATAGCTGAACGCCACGTGCGAAAATTCAATGTGCCCCGTATTGACGGCCGGATGCTTGGCGATGCGGGGGCTCGAAATGGTGATCTCCCGATCCAAGTATTCAAAGATGCGGTTAAACAGCGTAAGCGAACGCGTGAAATCCACGTTGATGTTGAGAAGCTGCTCCACGGGGCGGTAAAGCCTGTTGACAAGCGCCACCGTGGCGGTCACCGTGCCGACGCTCAGCGTCGGGTTCACGCTTTCGATGATGAACCAGCCGCCCGCAAAATAGATCAGCAGCGGCGCGACCTGCGTAAACATCCCCATCATCATGCGGAACCACTTGCCGCTGCGCTGCTCCTTGAGGGAAATCTGCATGACCTCCTTGTTGACGGCCGTAAAGCGGTTGTATTCGTAATCTTCCTTAGAGAACAGCTTTACGAGCAGCGAACCGGATACGGAAAGCGTTTCGTTGATGATCTGATTCAGCT
>CAZNAL010000074.1:0-9501 GCA_964571055.1 uncultured Oscillospiraceae bacterium
GCCTTCCAAGGTTTCATGATGTCCTTTATGGCGCCCGCAAGCTCCCTTTTGTACGCGGGGGAGAGCCTGCAGGAGATGCGCACCAATATGGAACGCGTCGAGGATGTGATGCGCTACGCGCCGGATGTGGAGTATACGCCGGAACGGGATGCCGATGGCGGCGAGGAATATAAAAAGCTGGGCGGCAGCTTGGAGATGCGAAACGTTACCTTTGGCTATGCGAAGCTTGGCGAGCCGCTGATCGAAAACTTCAATCTACAGATGAAGCCGGGTGCGCGCGTTGCCTTCGTGGGCGCGTCGGGCTGCGGCAAATCCACTCTGTCCAAGCTCATATCCGGTTTGTATAAGCCGTGGTCGGGCGAAATACTCTTTGACGGAAGACCCATCGACACGATACCGCGCGCCGTTTTTACGGGTTCCTTGGCGGTGGTGGATCAGGACATCATCCTATTTGAGGATACCATACGCAACAACATCAAGATGTGGGACAATTCCATCGCGGATTTTGAAATGATACTCGCCGCGCGCGACGCGCAGATCCATGACGACATCATGCAGCGTGACGGCGGTTATTCCTATCAGATCATGGAGGGCGGCAAGGATTTTTCCGGCGGACAGCGGCAGCGCATGGAGATCGCGCGGGTGCTTGCGCAGGACCCCACCATCATCATCATGGACGAGGCGACAAGCGCCTTGGACGCGCAGACGGAATACGATGTGGTCAACGCCATACGGGAACGCGGCATTTCCTGCATCGTGGTTGCGCATCGGCTTTCCACCATACGCGACTGCGACGAGATCATCGTGCTGGATCACGGCAAGGTGATCGAGCGCGGCACGCATGACGAGCTGTATGCAAAGGGCGGGCGGTATACGCAGCTCATCACCAACGAATAGGAGGCGAAAGGTATGGGTTGGTTCGACGAACAGATCAAGCAGCGCCTCCGGGAGGACGAGCTGGACTTTTCCGAAACCTTTGCCGAGCTTTCCGGCGTGGTCATGGGAAAGCAGAGCGCACGCCGCAGCAGCGCGGACGAGCGCCGCAAGGCGAAGGACGCGATAGAGGATATTCTCGCGTATTTCCATGTGAAGGCGGGGGAACTGCCGGAGGGGATCGAGGATATCAACGACCAGCTGGAATACCAGCTGCGGCCGACGGGTATCATGCGGCGCGTTGTGAAGCTTACCGGCGCGTGGTATGAGGACGCCGTGGGGCCGATGCTCGGAAGGCTTCGGCAGGGCGATCCCGTGGCGCTGCTTCCGACGCTGCGCGGGTATCGATTCTTTCATTATGGCATGGGGCAATACGTCTATGTAACGAAAAAGACGGCGGCGCTTTTAAGCGAGGAGGCGATGTGCTTTTATTGCCCGCTGCCCCTTAAAAAGCTCACCGCTAAGGATTTGCTTCGCTACATGGCGGAGACCGTCTCCGCAAACGACCTTATCATGATCGGACTTGCGACGTTGGCGGTAACGCTTTTGGGCTTGTTTCTGCCGCGCGTCAACAGCCTGCTTTTCAGCCGCATCGTGCCGAGCGGGCAAATCGGTTTGCTGCTGCCCATCGCCTGTATGCTGCTGGGCGTGACGCTTTGCACAACGCTTGTGGGCATCACGAAATCGCTGCTGTTGACCCGCGTGCAGACGAAGATGGACGTTTCCGTCCAAGCGGCGGGTATGATGCGCCTGCTTTCGCTCCCGGCGGACTTTTTTAAGCGCTTCAGCGCGGGCGACCTTTCCAACCGCGCGCAAAGCTTTTCCACGTTGAGCGCGATGCTGTGCAGCACGGTTTTTTCAACGGGGCTTACCTCCGTATTTTCGCTTATCTATATAAGCCAGATTGCCCGCTTCGCGTCGGCGCTCGTATGGCCCGCGATGATCGTGATCGGCGTGACGCTGCTTGTATCCATCCTAACGACCTTGGTGCAGCTTAAGGTATCCAAGCGCCGCGTAGAACTAACGGCAAAGCAGGACGGCCTCGTGTTCGCTCTTTTTTCCGGCGTTTCCAAGATCAAGCTTGCGGGCGCCGAGCGCCGCGCCTTCGCCAAATGGGCGCGCGCCTACAGGGAACTTGCGTCCGTCGCTTACGATCCGCCCTTCATGCTCAAGGTGAACGCGAGCCTCACTACGGCGGTCACGCTCGCCGGAGCGATCGTGCTGTATTATGCCGCTGCGCGAAGCCAAGTGTCCCCGGCGGACTATATGGCCTTCAATACCGCTTATGGCATGCTAAGCGCCGCGTTTTCGGCCTTGGCGGGCATGGCGCTGAGCGTTGCCAACGTGCGCTCCGTCCTGCATCTTCTGGAGCCGATATTGCAAACCGTTCCCGAGGTGGCGGACGGCAAAAAGGTGCTTACCCGCATAGGCGGCGGCGTTGAGGTGAGTCATGTGTCCTTCCGCTACACGGAGGACATGCCGCTGGTGCTGGATGATTTTTCGCTCAACATCCGCGCGGGGCAATACGTTGCGGTCGTGGGGCGTACCGGCTGCGGCAAATCCACGCTGATGCGCTTGCTGCTCGGCTTTGAAAAGCCGCAGAAGGGCACCGTGTATTATGACGGCAAGGACATCGCGGATGTGGATCTTCGTTCGCTGCGCCGTAATATCGGTGTGGTGATGCAAAACGGAAAGCTCTTTCAGGGCGATATCTACTCCAACATCGTGATCTCCGCGCCGTGGCTCACGCTGGACGACGCTTGGCGGGCGGCGGAGATGGCGGGCATCGCGGAGGATATCCGGCGCATGCCCATGGGGATGCATACCATCATTTCCGAAGGGAGCGGCGGCATATCCGGCGGGCAGCGCCAAAGGCTCATGATCGCGCGCGCTATAGCGCCAAACCCCAAGGTGCTTATGTTTGACGAGGCGACGAGCGCGCTGGACAATATCACGCAGCGCATTGTATCGGATTCTTTGGACAGCCTAAAGTGCACCCGTATCGTGATCGCGCACCGCCTTTCCACAATCCAGCATTGTGACCGCATCATCGTATTGGAGGGCGGCAGGATCGTAGAGGACGGCGCTTATGATACGCTCATCGCACAGGACGGGTACTTTGCGCGCCTCGTGGCGCGGCAGCGTTTGGATACGGCGTCGGATTGACGCCTAACATACGGCGCGCAAGCGCGTATCAAAGCATAAAGAAGGCCGCGCGGCGCGCGGCGATGGAGGAGGAAAAAACATGGAGCATCAGAATAACCGTATTACCGAGCGGGATTTGGATGGCGTTTCCGGCGGCGCCGTGGTGGTGGATATCCCGAAGGAGGAGACCGTTAAGCCGTATTGCTTCAACTGCAAATCGACCAATGTGGCCGTGGAGCAAAACGGCGTGTACGCGATCGTGACCTGCCGAAGCTGCGGCGCGGTGGATATGCGGAGAATCTAACCGCAGCATGGAAAAAAGCACGAAAGACGACATATTGCGCATACTCAAGGAAAACCGCGGCGCGGACGTATCGGGGCAGAAGCTCGCGCAGGCGCTGGGCGTTTCGCGAAATGCGGTCTGGAAAGCGATCCACAAGCTGCAGGATGAAGGCTACAGGATCGAATCGGCGACCAACCGTGGGTATCGGCTGGTGCAGGATAGCGACGCGCTGCGTGCATCCGCTATTTCCGCGTGCCTTTTCCCCGCGCATAAGGGCTTGGATGTGCGCGTGTATGCGTCCGTCGATTCCACGAACAATGAAGCAAAGCGTCTGCTCGCGGACGGCCTTGACCACGCAACGCTCCTGCTTGCCGAGGAGCAGACCTCCGGACGCGGCCGCATGGGGCGCTCCTTCTATTCCCCCAAGGGCACGGGCTTATATATGACGCTGATCCTTCCTTTGGAACAGCCGCTTGCGGACGCCGTGTATATCACGACAGCCGCATCGGTGGCGGTCGTGCGCGCAGCGGAGGCGCTCACGGGCAGAACGCTTTCGATCAAATGGGTCAACGATATTTATCTTGGGGATAAAAAGATATGCGGCATATTGACGGAGGCCGTGTCGAACGTAGAAACGGGCAGGGTGCAAAGCGTGATCGTCGGCGTCGGCGTCAACATCAGCACGACGGATTTCCCGGCGGAGGTAGCCGCGCGCGCCGCGTCGCTGCTTCCCAAAGAATTGGCGCGAAACCGGCTCGCCGCCGCCATTGCAGACGAGCTGCTAAACGCCTGCGCGCACTTGGAGGATCACAGCTATATCGCCGAATACAAGGCGCACGCCATGGTGCTGGGAAGAGCGGTCGTTTATACGGAGAACGGCACGCAAAAGGAAGCCGTGGCCGTGGATATTGACGAAGCAGGCGGCCTTGTCGTTCGCGATGCAGAAGGCAGAGAGAGCACGCTTCGAAGCGGCGAGATCACCTTGCGAGTGGTTTGAGCCGTTTCGCCAGCAGCAGCGCAAGCGTCAGCTTGAGAAGATCGGGCAACAGAAAGGGCAGCACGCATGCTGCAAGCGCCGCGCCGAAGGTGATGGGCTGCGCTGTGCGTGCGTAAAGAACCACGAACCAAACCGTGCCGAAAGCGTAGCACAGAAAAAGGCCGGCAAGCAGCGCGAATACGGTCACAAAGGGGCTTGCGCCGCGTTTGCCCGTCAGCAGCCAATAGCACAGTCCCATCAGAATAAAGCCGGTGATATAGCCGCCGGTAGGCCCCACGAGCGCAAACACGCCGCCCTTGCCGCCCGCGAACACGGGAAGCCCGACGGCGCCCAGCAGGATATATACGACGATCGCAACGGAGCCGTTTTTTCCGCCCAGAACCGCAAGCGCCAAAAAGATGGCGAAAGTCTGCATGGTGAAGGGGACGACTGCGGGAATGCTGATGTAGGTACACAGGACGAGCAAGGCGGAAAACAGCGCGATGCGCAGCATGTCTTTGGTTTGCAGCTTCATAAAATGAACCGGCTTTCTTTTTGCTTTTCCTACTGTAGCATGCCGAATAAAAATCGTCAACCAAAATCTGACAAAGCGGGTGACAATCAAAAAGAGGAACGCCGTGTCGTGCCGTTCATCCTCGTTTTTGACGCGCTGCGCCGCGCCGTACTTGCAAGAAAGGCTGGTTTTGCGTACAATAATAAAATGGAAAGCAAGGAAAAGGTAAAAATGCAAAAAACGAAGGAAGCGTGGCGCAGAACGCTCGTGCGAAGGCGCGTGCGCGTGATTTTGCTGCTGCTGCTGCAAGTCGGCGCCATCGTCTATTTCCTGCTCAGCCCTTCTGACGTTTCGGAGATCATTCGCGATACGCTTTCCGTCGTCAGCGTTTTTGTCGCACTCTATATCGTGGGGAAGGACGGGGATCCCACGGCAAAGCTTTCGTGGGTCTTTTTGATCTTGATCGTTCCCGTGTTCGGCGGCTTGTTCTATCTGTTTTACACCTTCCAGTACGGCAAGAAAAGCCTTCGCGGCATGGTTGGCCGTTCTGAGGAGACCTTCGGGCCGTTTTTCTTCCCCGATCTGTCTGTACTCCCCATGCTCGAGGAGGAGGGCTATGCCTATCTCCCCCTTATGCGCTATTTGGAGGGACATTGCCATCTTCCGGTGTACGCGCACAGCGAATGCACCTATCTATCCCCCGGTGAAGCCTTTTTCCCGGTGCTGCTTACGGAGCTTGAGAAGGCGGAGCGCTATATTCATATCGAAATGTTCATCATCGAAGAGGGCGTGATGTGGAACAGCGTCCTCGAGATACTCAAGCGGAAAGCCGCCGAAGGGGTGGACGTGCAGGTGGTTTACGACGATGTGGGCTGCTTTTTGACCCTGCCGCGCGATTACTGCAAAACGCTTGCGCAGTATGGCATCAAGGCGCGGGTGTTCAATCCCTTCCGGCCCATCTTGGCCGTAACGCAAAACCAGCGGGATCACAGAAAAATCATATCCATCGACGGAAAGGTGGCCTTTACCGGCGGCTGCAATTTGGCGGACGAATACATCAACGCCTACGCGAAGCACGGTCACTGGAAGGACGCCATGCTTTGCGTGCGCGGCGAGGCGGCTTGGTGCCTGACGCTCATCAGCCTTCAAATCTGCTGCGGCGACGCTGCGCCCGAACAGATCAACCGCCTTTGCCCGTGGCAGGACGCGCCCTGCGCCATCCCCTCGGACGGCTATGTGCAGCCCTATGCGGACAACCCGTTATTGGACGAGCGCGTGGGCGAAAATCTGTATTTGCATGTGATTCAGAGCGCGCGATCCTATGTTTATATCGAAACCCCGTATCTGATCGTGGACGATACCATGCTTCGCGCCCTGTCGATGGCCGCAAAGGCGGGGGTGGACGTGCGCGTGATCGTACCGCACATTCCCGATCATCCGCTCGTGCATCAAACCACGCGCTCGTTTTATCAGCAGCTTCTAAGAGCCGGCGTGAAGGTCTATGAATACACGCCGGGCTTCATGCACGCTAAAATCTGCATAAGCGACGACAGGATCGCCGTGGTAGGTTCCAGCAACCTCGATTATAGAAGCCTGTACCAGCATTTTGAATGCGGTGTGGTGCTCTACGGCTGCGCGGCGATTGCGGACGCGCAAAACGATTACCTTACCACGCTGGAACTTTGCCAGCCGATCACGGAGAAGGACTGCGCGCGGCGGCTTCTCGGGCGGGTATGGCAGGAGATACTGCGCTTGTTTTCGCCGCTGATGTAAATTGCGGCTTGACTTTTTTCCCTGAACGCATATAATAGAACAAGCGTGTAAAGCTATTGACCTTTACACCGACGGAGAACAGGCATGGAAAAGCATGTTGAGCTTGGCTATCTGCTGGATTTGTACGGCGCTTTTTTAACGGAGCGTCAGCGCACGGTGCTGGAGCAGACCGCCAACGAGGATTGTTCCCTCGCCGAGATCGCGCAGCGGGAGGGCATTTCAAGGCAGGGCGTGCGCGATGCGCTGCTGCGCGGTGAAGCGCAGCTCTACGCGATGGAAAGTAAGCTTGGACTCTTGGCGCTCAACCGCGATCTTCGCGCCCTGCGCGCGGAATTGCCGGGCATGGACGCGGATACGATAGGAAAAAAGCTGGACGCATTGATTGAAATGAGCGAGGGTGGCCATGGCGTTTGAGGGGCTTTCGGGAAAACTGCAAAGTGTGTTCAAAAAGCTGTCCGGTAAGGGCAAGCTGAACGAAAAGGACGTGAAGGAAGCCATGCGCGAGGTCAAGCTCGCGCTGTTGGAGGCCGACGTCAGCTTTACGGTGGTGAAGGGCTTTATCAACGACGTCACGGCGCGCGCCGTGGGCAGCGAGGTTTTGGAAAGCCTTACGCCCTCTCAGCAGGTCGTCAAGATCGTCAACGAGGAAATGACGGCGCTCATGGGCGGCGCGAACGCGAAGATCGCCTTTGGTTCGCAGTCTCCCGCCGTGATCTTGCTCGCGGGCTTGCAGGGCGCCGGCAAAACCACGATGGCCGCAAAGCTCGCGGCGCACCTTGCCAAGCAGTACGGGAAATCCCCGCTGCTGGTCGCTTGCGACGTTTATCGCCCCGCCGCCATCACACAGCTGCAGGTGGTGGGCGAAAAGGCGGGCGTTCCGGTGTTCGAGCGCGGCACGGCGGATCCGGTGGAGACGGCGAAGCTTTCCATCGAATACGCGCGGCGGAATCTCAAGGATTTGGTCATCATCGATACGGCGGGACGGCTGCATATCGACGCGGATATGATGCGGGAGATCACGGAGGTCAAAAACGCCGTGCAGCCCGCGGAAATCCTCTTGGTCGTGGACGCCATGACGGGGCAGGATGCCGTAAACGTCGCAAAGGCCTTCAACGAGGCGCTTGAGATCACAGGCATCGTCATCACCAAGCTGGACGGCGATACCCGGGGCGGCGCGGCGCTTTCCGCTAAGGCCGTTACGGGAAAGCCCGTCAAATTCGCGGGCATTGGCGAAAAGCTTACGGATATCGAGCCCTTTCACCCGGATCGCATGGCTTCGCGCATCCTCGGTATGGGCGACGTGCTTACGCTGATTGAAAAGGCGCAGACGGCCTTTGATGAAAAGAAGGCCGTGGAGCTTGCGGGCAAGATCAAATCCGACAGCTTTACGCTGGAGGACTTCATGGAGCAGTACGAGCAGATGCAGAACATGGGCTCCATGCAGGATTTGCTTGCGATGCTGCCGGGCATGGACGCGCAGAAGGCGGGCAGCTTGGAGATCGACGAAAAGCAAACCGCGCGGACGCTTGCCATCATCCGTTCCATGACGCCGCGCGAGCGCGCGAAGCCGGATATCTTGAACGCCAGCCGCAGAAAGCGCATCGCAAGAGGCAGCGGCACGAGCATTCAGGAGGTCAACCGATTGCTCAATCAGTTTGAAGCGTCGCGTAAAATGATGAAGCAGATGACGGGCGGCAAGCTCAAAAAGGGCAAGAGGGGCTTTCGGCTCCCGTTCTAAAGACCGATAACGGGTTTCCGTTTTCGATAAATACAAAAGAAGCAAACAATAAACGGAGGAAAAAACAAAATGCTTAAGATCAGACTGCGCCGCATGGGCGCCAAAAAGGCTCCTTTCTATCGTATCGTGGTCGCGGATTCCCGCGCGCCTCGCGGCGGCGCTTTTGTGGAGGAGATCGGCTTCTACAATCCCCTCGTCGATCCGGTTGAAATCAAGGTGGACAACGAAAAGGCCGCCGCTTGGATGAAGAACGGCGCGCAGCCTACCGATACCGTGCGCGCGCTGCTCAAAAAGTCCGGCGCGATCCAGTAACCGGTGATGGCAATGGTTGAATTGGTCAAATACATTGCCGTTAATCTGGTGGACAATCCCGACGCTGTGCAGGTAACGTCCCGCGAGGGCGACCGCGCCACCATCGTCGAGCTGTCCGTCGCGCCCGAGGATATGGGTAAGGTGATCGGCAAGCAGGGACGTATCGCCAAGGCCATCCGCACGGTGGTCAAGGCCGCGTCCATCAAGGAGAATAAGAAGTACATCGTCGAGATACTCGAAGAGGATGAGCGTCAGGCCCGGGAGAAGGAGAGCGACTGAGGTGGATTATTTCCGCGTCGGCCAGATTCTTCGTCCCCACGGCGTAACGGGCAATGTTAAGCTCCTGCCGCTCACGGATGACGTCAAACGCTTTCACGCCCTGTCCGAAGCCTATTTGGAACAGGGCTCAGCGTATTTACCCGTGCAGGTTACGCAGGTGAGCGTGCAGCCCGACGCGGTGTTTTTGCACCTTGTCGGGCACGATACGCGCGAGGACGCCGAAAAGCTTCGCGGAACCTACCTTTGCGTGGATCGCGCGCATGCGGCAAAGCCCGCGCCGGGTCGCTGGTTTGTTAAGGATTTGATCGGCTGCGAGGTGTGGGATACAAACGGCAAAGTCTGCGGTACGCTTGCGGACGTGTTGGAAACCGGCGCGAACGACGTTTATCTGCTGCGAAGGAAGCCGTCGGGCACGCTGCTGCTTCCGGCGCTCAAAAAGCTTCTGCGCGAGGTGGATGTGGAGAACAAGCGCATCCTTGTGGACGCGGCGGTGCTTGCGGAGGTAGGCTTGTATGAGGATTGACATACTCACCCTGTTTCCCGAGATG
>CAZNAL010000075.1:0-9339 GCA_964571055.1 uncultured Oscillospiraceae bacterium
GGTAAGCGTCATTTCAAGGGCACAGCAAGCAGGCCGAAATCTTCGAGCATGCACGCCGCAAGCGCTTTGTATTGGCGCTTCATGACCCTGCGCAGCTGCTTCTCGTTGCTGCCGTAAGCGCAATCAACGGTATCGAATCCACTTTCATATAGATAGAAGTTGACCGCATCGGCAAGCTCGGCATTCTCGCGGCACATTTTGTCCCAACGTTTAATCAGCTCATGCGAATAATCGAGACTGAAGCCAAGCGCGCTGAGATCGCCGTTTATGAAATCACGGGTCATTCCGATTATGTAATCAATGTTGCTGTTTTTTCTCATAACGGGCTATCTCCTTCTCGCTCATTCGACAGACTCCCGGAATATCCGGTGACCATGGCAATACTTTTTCAACGCTCAAATGTCCGTCTTGTCGTATCGTCTCAAATATGTATTGCAGATAGGACAGCGGCTTAAGCCTGTTTTCAATGGCTGTTTGCATAATGCCATATATGTTGGCGGAGGTTCGCGCGCCGTTTTGCGTATCGCAGAAAAGCCATGCTTTACGTCCCATGACAAACATCTTAATAGATCGCTCAGAGCGATTGTTGTCCAACTCGACACGTCCGTCCTGTAGAAACTGAAGCAGTTTCGGGCGTTGATTTCGTGCATACGTCAGCGCCTTGCCCAGTAAACTCTCGGGTAAGGTTTTTGCCGTGAGTGAAGTCACCCAATCGAAGAACTCCTCAGCAATCGGTCTGGATTTGCTTTCCCGCAATCGCAGGCGCTCCTCCGGATTGAGCTTTCGCCGTCGAGCTTCTTTTTCAATCGCGGATAACGCCTCGCAATAAGCGATACCTTGTGCCTCTGGCAATGTCTCGGTTTTCTGCTTCTGTACAGCCAGCGCGTCATCGAAATAGCGCTTCATATGGCTCCAACATCCGCACAGCGTTACTGCAGGTTCCAAATGGTTGTATCCCTGATACCCATCTACGATCAGCTTCCCATGGAAGCCTTCAAGAAAAGCCTTCGCGTAATCTCCGTCGCGCCCCGGCTGGTATTCATACAGGACAACCGGTCTTTGTGCATATTCGCTGGTCCGGTACAGCCACATATAGCTCTTGCTCTGCGCTGTCTTCCCCGGCTCGTGTAATACCTGCACCGTTGTCTCATCTGCCATCAATACAGAATTATTGAGCAACTCTCTTTTCATCTCTCTCAACAGCGGCTCTAACAGCGCAGCGCCGGCAATGATCCAGTTGCTCATCGTCTGACGAGGGAAAACCAGTCCCATTCGCAGAAAATCCTGCTCCATCCGGTACAGCGGCATCCCACAAGTGTACTTCTGATTCATCAAATAGGCTAACGCGCTGGGCGAGGCCATGCTCTTCGGGATAAGTGCCCTTGGCGCTTCCGCCGCAATGATCGGCGTCTTCGTCCCGTTCTTCTGGCAGTTCCGGCATGTATAGTATGTTCTGATATTCTTTTTGACCTTTACCTGCGCCGGTATAATATCGATCTCCGTTTGCTCTTCGGTTTTCATGACGTGCAGATGTTCTCCGCATTGCGGGCATATCTGTTCTTCTTCGGGGAGCGTATATGTAACGGTCTCTTCCTCTAAAGCCTCAAAGTTTTCACCGCGAGCCGCCTTTTTTCGCGTATGCGCAGCGACTGTAATACTCTCTTCGGGCTTACAAGCGTTATATTCTGCCTCTACGTCATTAAATAGAGAAAGCTGTTCTGTCACGCCGTTATATTTCCCTTGTTCTGACGACGTACCGAACCGCTTTTTCTGCGAAAGCTTGAAGAGGTCCTCGTAGTAAGTTTTAAGCGCTTCTAATCCTTTGATTTGTTCTTCCAGGTCTTTCACGCGGGTTTTCAGCGCGGCGTTTTCTTCCTTCAACTGCACTGATTCCTGCATGATTTTTGCCCCTCAACTTCCCGACTTCTTATGTAATTATTTTACCATAAAACACCGCAAAAGTCCAGATATTGGGGGTGTTTTTAGGATTTTATCACTTCGGTTCTCTTCAGCCTTTGGAGCAGCCCCGGTGCACGGATTAGGCTCCTCAAATCCTCTAGTGAAAGTATCATCGTTTGTTCTGTTCCTGCTTCCGGCCATTTGAAATGTCCTCGTTCAAGGCGTTTTAACAGCAGCCAATATCCATTATCTTCCCACAGCAATATCTTGAGGCGGTTCTTGCTTCGATTGCAGAATACAAACATCGCGTTCTCATATGGCGCCAGAAGGAAGCTGTTCTCCACCATCGCTGCCAGCCCGTTGATCTGCTTGCGCATGTCCGTATCCCCGCAGGCAAGGTATACTTTGGTTTGCTCATTGATCTTTAGCATTCTGCGTGCAGGGCTTTGACCACCGCCGCCAGCCATTGGGCGTCTGTCCCTTCTTCTGCGCGAATAGTGCAGCTATTTAACCTAACGGTTATCTCATGTCGCTGCTCCTGTGGCTGCGCGAATTCTTTTGTGTCTGTGCGGATTGTCACCGGAAGCCACTGTTGCACTGCAGACTGCGATCGCTCCAAATCACTACTTCTATTTACTATGCCTTGCAAATCTGCCATGCTGAACTGATCTCCCATGGCCGCGCACACTTTTTTATGTCGCTCGTAGTATGTCTTTGTATTAACGCCGTTTTCCTTACACCAGCGCTTCACGCTTTTACCGCTGTTTTTGCAGGCTTGTATCATGTTCGCCCATTCTTGTATCCTGGCGTTCTTCCCAAGTTCCTGTATGGCCATTCCTGCCTCGTTTCTGTCTGTAGGTACCTCTAGGCACCTATGGGTACCCTTTGGTACCTACAGGCTTTTGGAGTAGTATGACACTTTTCTGTTTCCCTGCATATGTGCGCTTCGTATGACGCTTACCGAGCAAGCACGTTGCCGCGCGCGTTTTCATCTAGACGCGAAAAAGCGTTGAGCGCGTCTAGATTTTGCGCGAGAGCCATGGCAAAACCAGTGGGAATTTCATTATCCTGCAGAATAGACATTGCATTTTCACCTCCGCTTTAGTATGCGAAAGGAAAAGACGAAAAATACGCACGAAGCATCGAGTGGTTTACTGCATTTCGATTGGAGCGAATATAGAAATCGTAATTCTTAAAGCACAGAGACCGAATCGCAAAAAAGAAGGACGGGGAAACCTTTCTACTATTTTACTATCTTCCAGCAATCGATTAACCTTTCCAAAGAATAATTAGCGTTGGCGGGACTTGTAGAAGGGAGTTTAACAGCCGCTCTCCCAAATTGGGGATAGCAATAACGCATGTAAAGGCTGTAGGCAGTATTACCGTTGGTGAAAATGCGGCAAATATCGGCTGTATCGAAAATGCGCGACAGATCGTTGGGCTCTACATTTTGAATGCTGCTGTCGGAGGAGCTTTGTATCTCACAGCTCGCCACCACATCCCAAAGCGCGATATGGCGCGCTTGAAGAAACGCCCTCTTTTCGTCGATGGAACAGGGGGCGTCGCAATGGTATACGGCGGCGAGCACCTGCCAGAAACGGTTGCGGGGATGATGATAGAAAAAGGCACCGGCGCGGGATTGCACGGAGGGAAAGGAACCTAGTATCAGCGTGCGGGCGTAAGCGTCATAAACGGGCGGGATGGTATGCAATACACGCGCTGGCATACTAGGCGTTTTTTCCTATGGCAACGCCGTGGTCGGCAAGCGCGGATAGGATACGCTTTCCCTTTTCCTCGCTGTCCAGCGATATTTCCGCGATTTCCGCGTCGCCCTCGCAAAGGATCAAGGAATAGTCCTTGAATTCAGCCGTGCCGCAGCAGACGCGGGAAATGGCGGTCTTCACGCGCATAAAGGCTTTGCTGATGCTTTCATAGGGAACGTAGCCCGTTTTCAAAACGCGCGGAAAGTAGAGGCAGCTATCGCCCAAACGAACCTTGAAAAGCGTTTGCGCTTGCGCATAGTCCGATTGCAGAGCCGTTTCGTCAATCGATTGGGAAGAAGCGTGAACAAATGTCATAGTGGCACCTCCTTTGAAATGGAAAGACGCAGCAACATCATGCTGCGTCTCTATTATACGTCAAAAGCAATGGCAAAAAATAGATGAAACGTGACGTTTTCTTATAGTTTTATGGGCAGCTTCTCCTTTTTGCAGATGCGCTGCACGGAAAACTTGCCTTGGATAGCCGCGCCGGGCAGTCCGCCGGGTGCCGCGAGCCATTGCCCGGAAAGAAGCACGTTATCCAAGCCCCGTATGCTGGCGGGAAGGTAGGCGTTCTTTCTGCTGCGCTTAGTGATGGTATAGGCTTGGTTGTAGCCCTTGTACGCGTTGCACCAGCGCTGGTAGGTCATGGGCGTCCACACGTCGAGCAGGCGCATCTTCCCTTTATATGCGGGGAAACGCTCCTCGATCAAGCCCTGCGCTTTGGCAGCAAGCTCCTCTTTTTTCCTTTGGTACGCGCTCTTATCTTGATACAGCGTCTCCCAATAGGAAAAGGCGGATTGATCCAGTCCCCAAAGAAATTGCACGAGCTGCTTACCCGCGGGCGCGAAGCCGGGTTCATACCCATAGGTTTTGACAGTTAAACGCTCGCCCAGCCAAGGGAATTCGCAAAGGCTGCCGCAATCGAGGATGTGCTCGCCCTGCAGGGCGTCGATGGGGCTGTCCACGGCGAACGCGGCTTGCAGCATGCCATAGACCGGGTAATCCGCGGGCTTGGCGTAGACCTCAGACAGCAACGGATCCATATAGCTTTCATCCAGCAAACGCCGGAAGGTGAAGTCCGGGTCGCAGGTACACAGGAAGTAGTCGCCCGGCGCTGCCTCACCGGCAGACAAGCGCAGGCTGACGGCTCTTCCGCCTTCCAGAAGAAGCTTTTCCGCGCTTACGCCGGTATGGATCTCGCCGCCAAGCGAGGTAAAGCGCGCCTGCATGCGCTGCGCGAGCGCGCGGGAGCCGCCTCGGGGTACACCGCCGTCGCCGCCCACAAAATTGCCGTAAGCCATGGGGAAGGAGGACGCGAGCGAATCCTTGGTGCAGAAATCCGAGATCATGCAGCGGATCAGGGGGTGCTGGAAGCGGTTCATAAGATCCTGCGTGTCCATATCCTTGCAGGCCTTGAAAACGCGCATGGTGTCTTTCATAGAGGCTGTGAACTTGAGCATTTCAGCGAAGGAGTAAAAATCCATGGGTTTTTCCGCGGGGATCTCCACGGTTTGAGAAAGACGGCACAGCGCCATGAGCTTCTTGATCTCCTCGGCGTCATCGGGGGACAGCTCGAGCAGTTCCCGCTCTGTGCGGTCTATGTCCTGCCAAAGCGTGACGCTTTGCCCCTGCAGCTCGGAGGTGTACATATTGTCGTTATGAATGATCTCCACACCGTCGATCGCGCCTGTGGCCTCCCAAATGCGATGCAAAGCCGTATCACCGGAGGTTCCCATCAGCCAATGGATACAGTTGTCGATGTGATAGCCTTCCCTGTCCCAGCCGGTGCACTCGCCGCCCGCGACGGGATTCTTTTCATAGATCACCGCGTCAAAGCCCGCCTTTTTCGCGTAAATGCCCGCGGTAAGCCCCGCGACGCCGCCGCCGATGATTACGATGCGCTTTGCCATAGATAACCTCCTGTTTGGTATGCTACTGCGTTGGAATAAGTTGATAAAGTATAACTCGTCATACAAATCATACCATATAGAAAGGAGACTGTCAACTATCCGCCTACAAAAATGCGCCGGCGTAAAACGTCGGCGCGGATGCGAGCTATGCGGTTTAGGCTCTTACGATGCTGGCGCCAAAGGGCATGAGCGCGAGCTTTGCGTATTTGAAACACTGCATGCCAAAGGGGATGCCTACCACGGTGACGCACAGGATCAGCCCGATGGTGACGGCTTCAATGCAAAGGGGAAGACCGCTAAGTACGAGCCAAACGATGTTCAGCGCGAAGGAGATGACGCCGCCGCCAAAGTCCACATCCTTGCCAAAGGGCATGCACATGAGCCGCGCGAACTTAAAACACTGCACGCCCCAAGGAACGCCGACGATGGTGACGCACCAAAGAAGCCCCGCGAGCGTCCAGCCCAGCCAAAGCCAAAAGCCTGCAAATACAAACCACAGAATATTTCCTAAAAATCGCAATTTGATAACTCCTTCCGCCGGTATGCGTATCGCTTTCCACCCGGCACAAGCATACTGTAGCAGTTTTCCCGCATGTTTGCATTTAGATTTGGATTAGAACATGATTAGAATTTGTTAAAAGCGGTATCGCGCATTTTTTGCTGCGCGCCAAAGCCCATATGCAAAGCGCTGTGCGAACAGGCGCGCACGCATTTGCCGCAGCGGATGCAGTCCGGCGCGTTGGGCGTCTGAAAAACGGGCACGTCGAGCTCGCAGGCGTGCTGGCAAGCGCCGCAGGAGGTACATTTATCCGCATCGACCTCTATACGCAGGAGGGAAACGGGATTCATAACGCCGTAGAAAGCGCCCAGCGGGCAAAGATAGCGGCAAAAGGGGCGATAGAGCTTGACGGAGAGCGCGAGTATGGAAACGAGCAGAAACGCCTTCCAAGTGAACAGCCAGCCTAAGACGTTCCGCAGGCCGTCGTTGAGCGCGAGCAGCGGAAGCGCGCCAAGCAGCGTGCCCGACGGGCAGATGTATTTACAGAACCAAGGCGTCGCCATGCCGAAGGGACCGTGCGCAAACACGGGCAGTAGGACGACAAAAAGAACAAGCACAATGTAACGCAGCTTGCGAAGATAGGTTTCGCCCTTGAGCGAACGCCATTTCTTTTTTGGCGGCAGTTTGAACAAAAGATCCTGCACCCAGCCGAAGGGGCAGAGCCAGCCGCAGATGAAGCGCCCCAGCAGCGCGCCGAACACAAGCAGCGTACCCAGCACATAAAAGGGAAAACGGCCGGTTTTGCCGCCGATCACGGCTTGCAGGGCGCCGATGGGGCACGCGCCGCGCGCGCCGGGGCAGGAATAACAATTTAAACCCGGCACACAGACGGATTTCGTGCTTCCCTGATAGATGACGCCGTTTACAAAGCCCGTAGCGTAGCTGTTTGTCAGCAGCGTCCACAAGGCTTGTACGATACCGCGCTTATCCGTTGTGCGTTTTTTATCCAAGGCCGATACACTCCATGCAGATGCGTATTGCTTTTTGCAGCACAACATGATCCTCGCCCACTGACAGGCCGAGGATCACGCCAACGATCCCTATGAGCAGCAGCGCGATGGCGGCGCTACGCCATTTGCGAGACGATCGATTCAATAAAGTCCACCCAAACCTGTTTGTCCATGGCGCCAATGGCGGGGGATACGATCACGTTACCCTGCTGATCCAAAAAGAAGGTGGTGGGAAGGTACATGACCTCATGTATAATCTGCTGAAGCAGTATGTCGTTAACGAGGATCTGTGTGTAGGTAACGCCGGACTCTACGACGATATCCTTGGCAAGATCGGCCGTCGTACCGCCGCTTACGGTGGCGTCAAGGCATAATCCCACAAAAGCGATCCCCGTACCCTCGTATTCCTTGGACAGTTCTTCCCAAGTGGGCATCATTTTGATGCAGGCGGGGCAGGTTGTGGACCATACCGTGAAAACGGTCAGCCGGTTTTTTGCAAACTCCTCTTTGCTATCAAACGTTTTGCCGTCCATGGTTTGGGTGTTGAAAACGAACTGCAAGCCGTATGGCGCGAGCGCGACGCCGGCGTCGTTGTATTCGTTTTTATGCGGCGTGTCCTTGAAGGCGGGAGCGGCTTGGGCAGGCGCGGCGTCCGCGGGCGCGGCGGCAGGGGCGGCTTCTGTGGGCTCAATTTGCGCGGCGGGCTCCGCCTGTATCTCCGCTTCGGTTTTTGCAGCCTCCTGCTGGGGGGCGCATGCTGCCAGCAGCAGCGCGCATATGGCGCCTATACATAACGTGATCACGATAAAACGTTGCTTACGCATGGTACTCATCCTTTCGCTAGAAATCCTGTTGCACGCTTTCATTATGGCAGACCGCGCGCGGCGTGGCAAGTGCTTGCCCGCAATCCTCATGAACTGTTCACATCTTTATCCATGTGATGGCATGCGAAAAAGGTTTTTTTGCGTCGAAAAGCGTGCTATACTGATAGCGGAAAATATCGCTCGCTAACAAACCCGCGCGTTTCGCGTATAAAGGGACAGTAACCAAAAGGAGGAAAGGCATGGATGGAGTGCTAAGCAAGCTGTTCGACTATCAGCGCTTTGCGTGCAATCCCCGTTTGGCCGCGCTGATCGCGGACACGGAGAGCCGCTATCCTCTGGAACGCTTTAGGCTGGAGGACGCGCAGCTGGAATTGAGCGCGGCAGGCGATCCGGACACGGCGATACAGAGGGAGAAGCCGGATGAATAGGGAACGCATGGATGCGGAAACCCTTTATAGCCAATACGGCGATAAGATCAGAGCGTATATCCAAAGCCGTGTCCGAAACAGGCATGACGCGGAGGATTTGTTTTCCAACGTTTTTTTGAAAATCACGGAGCATATTGAAAATTACGATCCCGAAAAGGCCGCGTACAGCACTTGGGTCTATACCATCACGCAAAATACCGTAAGAGATTATTTCCGCCGCAGCATGGGCAGGCAGGATACGGAGCTGAACGAGGATCTGCCTCTTCCCGATCTGCACGCGGACGTGGAGGGCAAGCTTTTACGGGACGAAACGCTGCAAACGCTTGCGAACGCGCTGGAAAAGCTGCCGCAGCGCGAACGGGATATTATCATCCTCCGCTTTTATAAAGGCCTTTCGCCCAAGGAGATCGCGGACGCGATGGATATAAGCTACGCGAGCGTTCGCTATCTCCAATCCGTCACGCTCAAAAAGATGCGGGGTCTGTTGGACGGCGCTCTTTGATTTGTCAAAAAGGGCAAGGAATTGTGAACGAATGACGGTATGTTTGCTTTACGTTTCGTAATATGCTATACTATGCTTGCGTCGAGCGTGATCGGCGCAAGGTTTATGGGCGCGTACATGGTTTCGACGGGGATCATGGAGGCCGGATAAGCGAGTCGAAGCCCCTAGCTTCGTTAAAATGGGGAAACTTAAATTTAAACGGCAACTCTAAGTTAGCTGTAGCTGCCTAACGGCAGCCGTTGGCCCGGCGGTTCCCACGCCGTCGGATACCGGCGTCATTAAGGTGGGGAACCAGCCCGCTCAAGCTTTGCGGCGGGTGGGATTTTATGAAGCTACCAATGCCATGATCCTGTTGTTGGGAGCACGGCGGCGGGAATTTTAAAGCAGCAACTACACTCGTAGAAAGTCCCGTTGACAGGTTTTCGGACAGGGGTTCAACTCCCCTCGCGTCCACCATATAAGAACGTCAGTATTGATACAATGCTGGCGTTTTTATTTTGCACA
>CAZNAL010000076.1:0-9138 GCA_964571055.1 uncultured Oscillospiraceae bacterium
TGCGGATGAGCCGCGTCATCTCCTGCGCCATATCCACGTTGGAGCCTTCCTGATAGCCCTGCACGACATGCGTATCCGCGTCGTCCTGCGCGGCGCCCGAATTGTCCGTCGGGCGGAACTTATTGGCGCCCACCGCCTCAAGCCCCTTGCGGTTCATGAATTTCTTAATGTCCAACTGCCCCACCTGCGTAAAGGTTTGGGTGGGCGGCGTAACGGTATTGTCCGTTTTGACCACGAATACCCTGCCGTCGGCCGCGGTTTGAATGTCGCTGATGTTCGCGCCCTGCACGTTGATCCGTTGGTTGTTCTTCCCCATGACGTAGGAGCCGTCGGATGTCACAAGGTAGGTGGCGTTGCCCTCCGTGGACAAGGCAAAGCTCCCGTCGCGCGTGTAGCTTAGCTTGCCGTCGCTGTCCTGCACGGTAAAGAAGCCGTCGCCCTGCAACAGGAAGTCCAGCCCGTAGCCCGTGGAGAGCGGCGTGCCCGCCGCGAAGCTGCGGGTGGTCGCGCCCAAGGTCGCGCCGACGCCGCGGTTGAGGTTATCGTCCGCCTGCGGCTGCACGGGGCGCTGCAGTTCCTGAAACATGAGCGTCTTAAAATCGGCGCGCGCGCCCTTGAAGCCCGTGGTGCTCACGTTCGCCAAATTGTTGGCGATGGTATCCAACCGCTGTTGCAGCGTGTTAAGGCCGCTTCGCGCCGTGTACCTTGATTGAATCATATCCTATCCTCTCCGCGCTAGAAACGCGCGATGTCGTTGACCGCGGCGTCCAGCGTTTGGTCGATCATGCCCGCCACCGTCTGGCTCGTTTCGTAGGCGCGGCTGGCGATGATCATGCTCACCATCTGATTGGCGATGTTGACGTTGCTGCTTTCGATATAGCCCTGCAGCACGGCGCTGTTCTCGGCATTTCGCATGCCGGCGTCCTGATACTCGTAAAACAGGTTGCCCGCCTGTTCGCGAAGATTGTCCTCATTGGTAAACTCCACGATCCGAAGCTTCGCCACCTGATTGCCCGTCACCTCGTCGAAGATGGTGCCGTCAGCTCGGACGACGAAATGATCGCTCGTCAGCGTGATGTTGCCGTTTTCCCCCTGCACGGGGTTACCCAGCACGTCCCGCAGCACGCCCTGCGCGTCCAGCGTAAAGTTGCCCGCGCGGGTATAGCGGTTGCCCGCCGGGGTGTTGACGACGAAAAAGCCCTTGCCCTCGATGGCCATGTCCGTCGTAAGCCCCGTTTCCTCCGGCGCGCCCTGCCCGTAGGAAATGTGAATCTCGTCTATATGCGTGCCGGTGCTCAACGGCCCTACCTGCCGGTCCTGCCGCAGCACCGCGGGGTCGTTCTGTCGATCCAGCAGCATGTCCTCAAAGGTGCGCGAGAGCATGGACTCCTCACGAAAGCCTATCGTATCGGCGTTTGTAAGGTTGTTGGTGATGACGTCCATCTTGTTTCGCTGGGTGAGCATGCCCGTCCCGGCGATGTATAGTCCACGGATCATCTGCCTGTCCTTTCTGCTATGGATGCTGCTTCTACACTTCTTCTACACCCTTTATCGTCACAATGCGAAAATACTTTAGGGTGCGGCGCTGTTTTTTTGCCCTTTGCAAGAAAAAACATCCCCTCTCTTGCAAGAAGCGGGGATGCGATCCTTCACGCCCCGAAGCTAGATTTGGATATCCAGCAGCTTATCCTCTGCATAGCCCACGGAGGGCACCTTCATGCCCGGCGTCGGCTCCCCGGGCTCCTGCGGCGACTGCGGCTTCTTCTCCTCCCGCTCGCGCGGCTCCTGCTCGCGCTGCTTCCTGTCCGTGACGCGCTTTTCCTCCGCCTTCTCCGTACCCGTCACGCCCACGGCCTGCTGCTCCGCGCTTTGGCGCGTCATGCGCGCCGCGTGTTCGCCCGCGATCTCGCTTCTAGCGAGCTGCTCGCTTGCAAGAGGCGTATAATTCACCGGCCTATGCGTCATGACCTGCAGATCCATGCCCTTCATCATAAAAACCGCCTCCTTTCCCCGTCGATCTCCACACCCGCGTTAGCGCCGCAGCCTCGGCATGCGCGCGGGCTTTTGTTTAAAGCGGCAGCTTGTGAATTCGATCTCCTTTTCCAGCGCCCGGAACGTCGCGTAGGATATTTCGGAACGCACGCCAAAGCGCAGACTCCCGATGGCGATGGTCGTGCCCGGATATACCTTCATCAGCACGTGCACCATGCCCTCCTTGGCGCTGTCCACCTGCTCCTTGATCTTCTCGAACTCCGCTTCCTTCTGCTCCTTGCTCTCGCTGGCCGAAAGCAGCTTTTTGATCATCTCCATGCGCTCCTGCTTGACCTCGTCCGGCTGGTTGGCGGCGATGGGACGCTGCACGATGCTCTGCAAGCCTTCGACGATCTTCGTGAGCTTTTCGATCTGGCTTTTGAGCGCCGCCACCCGCTCCTTCGTGCCCGCGGGCACGCCCACCTCCAAATAGGTCTTGCAGCCGCCCTGCGTGCCGACAAAGCGCGTCGCGATATACCTGCACGCCGTCATGTTGCCGCCGATGATGGTGCCGCGCCCTGTCAGCGCCTCCACAGCGCCGCCGCAGCTTACCTCGCAGTTGAGTATGCTCTCTGAAACCACCATCTCGTTGGCGTAGATGTTGGCGTATTCCATAAAGCGCGCGTACACGCTGCCGCCCGCGCGGATCACGCCCTTGCTTGCGCCCTGTATGCCGCCGTAAGCCAGCACGTCCGCGCCCGCCTCCAAGGTGGCCGCCTCCACGGTGCCCGCGATCTCGATGGAGCCCGTCGCCTTGATGGTGTAGCCGTTCTCCACGGTGCCCCGCACCACAACGTCGCCGTCAAAAACGATATTCCCCACGGACAGATCCACGTTGCCCTCCACCGTATAGGTGTTGGACACCTCCACCTTGTCCTTGACGATGTAGACGCGCCCGTTCATCATGGAATACAGCTTGAGCTTGTCGTCGGACACATAGGTGTTTTTGCCCGTGGGCAGATTATAGAGCATGCCCATTTCGCCGGGTATCATAATACCCAGCACCGTATAGCCCGGCGTGCCCGGCTTGGGCGGCACCTTGGTCACGAGAAGCTGATCCTTGGTCACGGTCTCAAAAAGGTCCAGCTCCTTAAAATCCACCTTGGATTCGTCCGCCTCGTCCAGCGTATGCGCCCGGTATTCGCTGTTCTTATAGCGCTTTTCAAAGTGATAGATCAGCTGCCCGTCCGCGCCCGTTACGGGATACAGCCCCTCCGCGATGAGGATGCGCTGATCGTATTGATGGTTTTCGATCGCCTGCGCGACGACGTCCTTTTTTAAGCCGTAGCCAACGTGATACAGCCCTTGAATATCCTGCATGACGCGCTGGAAGGTAAGCGGTCTCCCCTTGTTGGGTTCAGGCGACGCCAACGTCATATAGGCCGTCATTTGGTTATCCTCAATGGTGACGTTGAAGGTCTCGTCATAGACGAATTCCCGCTGCTCCGGCGCGATGCGGAACATCTGGCCGCGCTTTTCAAAAAGATTGCCCGAAATGGAGGAGGTGTCCATCGTATAGATGCGCTTGCGGGACAAATGCGTCAAAAGCGCCCGCTGCTCGACCTCGCTAAGCGGCGCCACAAGCTCGAGGGTCAGAAACACGCCATCCTGATTGTAGGTAAGCAGAAGCGCGTTCCTTTCGGCGTTTGGCGCCTGCTCCACCTCCTTGGGGGCGAATAGGAGCTGGCTAAAGCGCACATACCCTTTTTCCAGTACGTTTTCCTCCCTAAGCCGGCTGCTGCCGTTGGACTTGTTCTCTTCCATGCTGGCCTCCGATCCTGTTTGCTTGGCATAGCGCTCCGCGCGCCGCGCTTTACTTGGTTGGCTCCATATAATTTTGAACGCCCTTTTTGATCTTTTCAAGCGCTCTCGCGTGAATCTGGGATACCCGTGCGGGCGTCACGTTCAGCAGCGCCGCGATATCCTTGAGCATCAATTCCTCGTAGTAATACAGCGTAACGATCTGCCTTTCCTTCTCTGGAAGGCCGTTGATGATCTGTGCGATCGCTTTTTTAAGCTCCTGCTTTTCCAGCATCCTGTCGGGATGATCGCTGGCGTCTCTGCCCGGCATGGCGTCAAGGTAGGTTTCGCCGCCCTCTACCGCGCTGCTGATGAGCGTTTCAAAATGCAGCACATTAAACATGTACGCCTTTTCGGACGCCGCGCGCACCTGCCGCACATCCAGCCCCAAATATTCCGCCACATCCTCGTCCGTCACATCGAGGCCGTTCGCCTCCATCTGTTCATACGCCTTGTCGATCTGCTTGATGCGGCTTCGAAGGCTCGCCGGCGCCCAATCCTGCCTGCGCATGCTGTCGATGATCTCGCCCTTGATGCGCTTGACCGCGTAGGTCTCGAATTTCACGTTGCGATCCGGCGCGTATTTATCCACCGCGTCGATCAGCCCCAGCACGCCGTAGCCGACCAGATCCTCAAAGCTTGTGCCCGCCGTGTACATCGGTACGATGCGGGAAACGATCCGGTTGACCAGCGGCACATAATGCACGACCAGCCGGTTTTTATTCTCTGTTGTGCGGCTCTTTTGAAAAGCGCTCCACAGCGCTTCCGCCTGCGCTTCCGCGGCGTCGTTCGCCGCCGCGCGCTGCGGTATGCCCGTGTCGGCTGCAGGAATCTCCTGCGACGTTTTTGGCTTTTCTTCTCTACTGTTCATTCTTCCTCAACACCTTGTCAATATACTGATGCAGTCCCCCGCGGAAGCTGCGCTTTGTGATATTGGCATAGTTCATCGCAAGATCGCGTATATCCTTGGACGCTTTGCTGTTCGCGTTGCTGATGGCGATAGGCGCCTGCGCCTTGATGGACTTTACCATGTTCTTATCGTAGGACACATACCCCAGATACCCAAGCTCGCAGGCAAGGTATTTGGACACCACGTTTTTGAAGGTGTGCGCCACCGTCACAGCCTCGATCAGGGAATCCACGCGGTTCATGACAAAGCGTATGGGCGGCGGCGTTTTCAGCGCCTGTATGCTTTTGACCAGCACGAAGGCGTCCGTCACGGCGGTTGGCTCCGGCGTCATCACGATCAGTGCCTCGTCGCAGAAGGAGGTGATGTAGAGCACCTGCGGGTTGACCCCCGCGCCGCAGTCGAAGATCACATAATCGTATGCTTCGTCCATATGGATCGCCTGCTTGAGTATGGTGCGCATCTGCCGCTTATTGATGGTCAAAAGCTCCTTCGCGCCCGCGCCGCCCGCGATGTAGTACACGCCGCCGTAGCCTCTGCACACGATCTCGCCCAAGGTCTTTTCGCCGCGCAGCACATGCGTAAGGTTGAACTCCGGCTTGGTGCCGTACATAACGTCGAGATTCGAGAGCCCAAAATCCGCGTCCAGCACCAGCACGCGCTTGCCTGCAAGCGCAAGGGAAATAGAGAAGTTCACGGAGAAGCAGCTCTTGCCCGTACCGCCCTTCCCGCTGACGATCGCGATGGTAACGGCGGGCGGCGCCGCCTTTTCCGCGTCCGCCGTACGCTCCTTGTTCTCCTGTTCGGCCAGTTGCCGCAGTTTTTCCGCTTGATCGCTCATCTCGATATCCTCAGCAGCATGTCGATGACCACATCCAAATCGGCGCGCCGGATATCCTCCGGCACATTCTGTCCAATCGTAAAATAGGCGAGCGGCTGCTTATTATAATAACACAGGGTGATAGCATTGCCATAGGAGCCCGCCTCGTCCACCTTGGTAATGATGTTTTTGTATTTCTTCGCAAAACTGTAGTTCTGCGCGATCTGCTTACATATGCGCGCCGACGTGGTGCTGGAGGATACAAGGTAGATCTCGTGCAGCACCCCCAAGCCGATCATGCCCGCAAGCTCCTCCTGATACTTTTTGTCCATGGAGGCGCGGCCGCCCGTGTCTACGAAGATGTAGCGGCAATCGCCGAACTTTTCGATGGCCTGCCGCAGCTCGTCCGTATTGTGGATGGTGCAAAACGACGCGCCCAGTATGTTTGCGTAGGTCTCCAACTGCTCCTGCGCGCCCACGCGGAACACATCCGCGTTGATGATACCCACCTTAGCGTGCCGGTTGAAGGCGCATTCCGCGGCGAGCTTGGCGACGGTGGTGGTTTTCCCCACGCCCGTAGGCCCCATGAGCATGATGACGCGCGTGCCCTTGCCGCTGCTTTGCAGATACTTGGGCCTTCCCACAAGCTCCCGTATCGCAAGGCGCATTGCAGCGCCCGCCGAAAGCTTCTCGTCCTTTTCCATGCGCGCTTCGGCGCGGGAAACAAGGTGCTCTACGGCCGCCGCGTCCACATCCTGCTCCAGCAGCCGCAGCCTAAGCGCCTGCATGCTGGGATTGGTATCCTCCGCAAAAGCGCCCTTTTGCTCTTCCTTTTCCTCCTCCGCCTCCGTCTGGCTCATCTTTCGCATATCCGCGGCGAGGGATTTGAGCATCTCCTCCATGGTGGAGAGCCGTGCGTCCATCTCCGGCGACGCGGCCTTGGGCGCCGCTTCCGCTTCGGGTGTTTTTTCTATCTGCTTTTCCGCCGCCTTCTTCTTTTCCGGTTCCTTTTCCTTCTTTTCTTCTGTCTTCGCGGGCGCCTTTTCAGCCGGCACGCTCTCCTTTTTCGGCAACGGCGGGTATACGGGCGCGCCTGCGATGGGCATATCGTCCACGGTTTGCGCCGCCATCGTCTGCACGATCTGGTAGGCGCTCACCCTGCTTTGCGCGATCGTTTCATCCGGCACGGCGTGCAAAACGTCCGTACGCCGCGCTTCCTGGGGACTGGTAGAGCCGATCAAAAGAAGCTTCGCAAGCTCCATCTCCTCGTCGGTAAGAACGTGCGTCTCCTTCGTATCGGGCTTTGGTTCCGGTGGTGACGCCGGGGGCGTTTCCGTCTTGGGTGCTTCCGCCTTGGGTTCTTCTGTCTTAGGCGCTTCCGTCTTAGGCGCTTCCACCTTGGGCGCTACGGTGCGCCCCGTAAGCGGCACCGGCGGCTGCGGCGCGGGCTTGGGGTAGGGCTTCCACGCGCCCTTGCCCTTTTCCTGCGGCACATCGTCCGGATCATAACTGACGACGATCTCGTACACGGGCTTGGAAAACCACCCCTTGATCCCGGGCTGACGCGTTTTACGGCTCCGCACGATGGCGGCGTCGGCGCCCAGCTCGTTTTTGATCTGATCCAAGGCTGTGGAAAGCTCTTTGGAATAGTACGTTTTCGTCTTCATCATCTAAGTGTGACAACTCCTTCGGATTTTACCTGCACGTCGGAACTGATCTCGTTATAGGACAGCACCACAAAATCGGGGGCGATCTGCTCGGTCAGCTTCTTGAACTGCCGCCGGATCAGGGGCGACGTGAGAACGATGGGCGTAAGCCCCATGTTGGTGATGCGCTCCAGCGCGTTTCTGAGGCTTAAAAAGATCGCTTGCAGCTCGTTCTGCTCCAGCGCCACATAGGTGCCCTGATCGGTGCGGCGCATGCGCTCCACCATCAGCTGCTCCACGGACGCGTCCACAGTGATGACGCGTGCTTTGCCATCCGGTATGAAGCGCTTGGAGATCGCGCGCCCCATCGCTTGGCGGACATATTCCACCAGCGTTTCCGTATCCCGCGTTACGGCGCTGTAATCGCTGAGCGTTTCGAGTATCGTGCCCAAGTCGCGTATGGACACGCCCTCACGAAGAAGCGACGCGAGCACCTTTTGCAGCTCGCCCAGCGAAAAGAGCTTGGGTACGACCTCCTCGACCAGTGCCGGCTGCTGCGTTTTGAGGTTGTCCACCAGTATCTGCACCTGCTGGCGGGTCAAAAGCTCCGCGCTGTGGCGCTTGATAACATCCGTCAGATGCGTGGCGATCACGGACGGCGGATCGATGGTGGTATAGCCCAAAAGCTCCGCGCGCTCGCGGTTGGCGGCGGTGATCCACAGCGCCGGAAGGCCGAAGGTGGGTTCCACCGTGGGGATACCGTCGATCTTGCCCATCACGTCGCCGGTGGACAAGGCTAAAAAGTGATCCATCTTGACCTCGCCGGAGGCCACCTCGATGCCCTTGATCTTGATGACATACTGGCTGGAATTGATCTGGATATTGTCGCGCAGACGTATGACGGGCACGATAATGCCAAGATCCATCACGAGCTGCCTTCGTATCATGACCACGCGCTCGAGAAGATCGCCGCCCTGCGACGCGTCCACCAGCGGCAGCAGCCCGTAGCCAAGCTCCACGCCGATCAGATCGACCTGCAAAAGGGTCGTGACCTTTTCGGGCTTGAGCATTTCCTTGGCGGCTTCCTCCTGCACATCCTTGGGCGCCGCCGCCTCCTCCTCGGCCTTCTTCTGCGCCCGCAGAAGCAGATACCCCAATCCTGCCATAAAGAGCGCGAGAAGGATCACGGGAAGGGTCGGCATCCCGGGGATCACGGCGAATATGAGCATCATGCCGCCCAGTATCAAAAACAGGTAGGGCTGCGCCCCGAACTGTGCCGCGAGATCGCGGCCCAAATTGTTTTCGGAGGTCGCGCGCGTCACGATAATACCCATGGAGGTGGATACGAGCAGCGCCGGTATCTGGCTGCACAAGCCGTCGCCCACGGTGGCGATGATGTAGGTGTTGACGACCTCTTGGGTCGTCATGCCGCCGTCCCCCACAAGGCCGATGATCAAACCGCCCACGGCGTTGACGATGGTGATGAGGATGCCTATGATGGCGTCGCCCTTGACGAATTTGCTCGAGCCGTCCATCGCGCCGTAAAAATCCGCTTCGCGCTGTATCTTGTTGCGCCGCTCCTTGGCCTGTTGCTCGTCGATGAGGCCGGAATTCAAGTCCGCGTCGATGGCCATCTGTTTGCCGGGCATGGCGTCGAGCGTAAACCTTGCCGCAACCTCCGCCACGCGCTCAGCGCCCTTGGTGATGACGACAAACTGCACGATGATGATGATCAGGAAGATGATCACGCCCACGACGAGATTGTCGCCTATGACGAAGTTTGCGAATGTCCTAATCACGCTGCCCGCGTCGCCGTTGTTGCCAAGGATCAGCGTCGTGGTGCGGATGTTGAGCGCCAAGCGGAAGATGGTCAAGAGCAGCAGCACCGTCGGAAAGGACGCAAACTGCAAGGGCTCCGTGATGTAGATGGTCAT
>CAZNAL010000077.1:0-8797 GCA_964571055.1 uncultured Oscillospiraceae bacterium
GTATGGAAAAGCTGACGTCGCTGTGTAAGCGCCTGCACATCCACATCGGCGTGTTATGCGTGGAGGACGCGCTCGCGCAGCAGACGGCGGATAAGATGATCGCGGGCGGCGTGCTCGCCATTTGGAATTTCACGAACGTCTCGCTGCGCACGCCGGAGGGCGTCGCCGTGCGCAGCGAGAATTTGGCCGATTCCCTAACGCTTCTGCTGCACGAATTGTCGCAGCGCATGCGAAGCGAGGCGTAATCGCGCGGCGTAAAGCGCCGCGCGCTATATAGACAACGCATGGTTTTTTGCGCCGTGCGCAGGGAGGATTACCGCTATGCATCAAAATCAGGGCTATATCCGTCTGATCCAGTCCAACTGCAAAAACTGTCACAAATGCATCCAGCGCTGCCCCGTAAAGTCCATACGCTTTTCAAGCGGAAAGGCCGAGATCATAGCGGACGAATGCCTGCTCTGCGGGCAATGCTATGTCGCCTGCCCGCAAAACGCCAAGGAGATTCGATCCGATATAGAGCCCGTCAAGGCGCATTTTGCCGCAAAGGAAACGGTGTACGCAAGCCTCGCGCCCTCCTTTGCCGCCAATTACAAGGGCGCCACCATCGCCTCCATGCGCAAGGCGCTCAAGCAGCTCGGCTTCTCTGCCGTGGAGGAGACCGCCATCGGCGCCACCATCGTAAAAACGCGCTATGAGCAGCTCATCGCCGAGGGCGGCGACGAGCACGGCGTTTTGATCTCCTCCTGCTGCCCCGTCATCAACGATTTCATCAGCCTGCACAAGCCGGACGCGCTGCCGTATCTGGCGGACGTCGTGACCCCGATAGAAGCGCATTGCAGAAAGATCAAACAGGAGCACCCGGAGGCCATCACCGTATTCATTGGCCCCTGCATCGCGAAAAAGCGCGAATCGGATCGCTCCAAATACATCGATCATGCGCTCACCTTTGACGAACTTACCCGCTGGATGAACAACGAGGGCGTGATGCTCACCCCCATCCCCGATACGGAGGAAAACAGCCGCGCGCGCCTTTTCCCCACCAGCGACGGGGTACTTCGCACCATGTTCAAGAATCCGAACTGGTCCTATGTTACCGTGGACGGCATGGATAACTGCCGCCGCGCCATCAAGGAGATCATAAAAGGGGAGCTAAAAAACGTCTTTGTGGAAATGTCCGCCTGCGCCGGAAGCTGCGTATGCGGCCCTGTGATGGAGCGCATGCGCGATACGCCGATCGCCAACAACGCCGCTATCAACGCCTATGCGGGCAAAAAGGACTTCGTCGTGGAGCAGCCGGATCCCGCTACGCTGCACGAATCGCATGACGACCTCAAGATACGCAAGGTCCACATCTCCGAGGAGACCATCAAAAAAACGCTGCTGCAAATGGGCAAAACCTCCCCCGATCAGGAGCTCAACTGCGGCTTCTGCGGCTATGACACCTGCCGCGACAAGGCCATCGCCATCTGCATGGACAAGGCGCAGATCGATATGTGCCTGCCGTATCTGATGGAAAAGGCGCAGTCCTTCTCCGACATCATCATCAAATATTCCCCCACGGGCGTGATCGTGCTCAACGAATCGCTGGAGATCCAGCAGCTCAACGACATCGCGTGTGAAATCATGAACATCAAGGATCGCAAGGACCTTTACGGCGAGCAGCTTGTGACCATACTCGATCCGCGCCCGGTGCTGGACGTGGTGCAGCTTAACAAAACCGTACGCAACCAGTCCATGTACCTTTCGGAGTACCGCCGCTATGTGGAGGAATCCGTGATCTACAACAAAAACTACCACATCATCATCGTTTTTCTCCGCGACGTGACAAGCCAAGAAGCCGCCCGCTCCCACAGGGAATCCGTCAGCAGCAACACCATCGAGGTGGCGGACGAGGTCATCGATAACCAGATGCGCGTCGTGCAGGAGATCGCCTCCCTTCTTGGCGAGACCGCCGCGCAAACCAAGATCGCGCTGACAAAGCTGAAGGAGTCGCTGCAGGACAATGAATGATCTATGGACGGACATCGGCTACTACAGCCTCAATAAGCACGGCGAACAGCTTTGCGGCGACCATGTAGACGTGGTGAGCGGCGAGGACGGGTCGCGTATCGCGGTGCTTGCCGACGGCATGGGCAGCGGCGTGCGCGCAAGCATCCTCTCCACCCTTACGGCAAAAATCATATCTACCATGATGGCCAAAGGGCTCGCGCTGGAGGAATGCGTCAAGACCATCGCGGCGACCCTGCCCGCCGAAAAGAGCGGCATCGCGTATTCCACCTTTACCATACTGCATATCGAGGAAAACGAGCGTGCGCGCATCATCCAGTACGACAACCCGCATGTGATCTTTCTCCATAACGGCAAGCATATCGATTATACGGAGAGCCTGCTGAACATCGAAGGAAAGCAGATCTTCTTTTCACAGGTCGAGCTTCGCTGCGGCGACGTGCTGCTCGCCATGAGTGACGGCGTTGTGGGCGCAAGCGACAACAACATCATGAATCCCGACTGGCAGCGCGGAAATGTGATCGATTTTATGGAGGCGCTTTACCATCCGGATTATTCCGCCAAGGATCTTTGTACGCTGCTGCTGGACCAGTGCGACAATCTCTACGGCGGCAAACCCGGTGACGACGTGACCGCCTGCGTAGTGCGCATCCGCAAGCGCGAGCAGGTGAACATCGTCTTTGGCCCGCCCAGCCGCAAGGCGGATGACCGGCGCGTAATGGCGCTGTGCTTTTCCAAGGCAGGCAAACATATCATCTGCGGCGGCACCACGGCGAAGATCGCCGCGGAATACCTGAATAAACCCGTCAGGCTGGAATACGAATCGCCGGAGGAGGGCATTCCGCCCATATCGCACATCGAGGGCGTCGATCTCGTTACGGAAGGCGTCATTACGCTCACAAGGGTTTTGGAATACGCGGACAATTATGTAGAGGACAACCGCAACTACTTCAAATGGGGCAACAAGCACGACGGCGCTTCCATACTCGCCCGTACGCTCTTTGAGATCGCCACGGATATCAACCTGTTCGTAGGCCGCGCCGTAAACGAAGCGCAGCAGATGAGCGACGGCTATTCCTTCGGCAACAAAATGCACCTTGTGGAGCGCTTGAGCGCGCAACTGCAGCGCATGGGCAAGAACGTGAAGGTCAGCTATTTTTAGCCTTTTCACAGCGCATGCAAAAGGGCTTCTCCAAAGCGGGGAAGCCCTTTGTTGTGCACCGAAAGCGGTTAAAACATATCCGTAAGGATCTTTGCGATCAAAAGAAGGATAACCAGCACCATGATAGGACGGATGAATTTAGCGCCGTTTTTGATAGCCAGGGAGGCGCCCAAGTAGTTGCCCAGCACCGCGCAGAACGCGGCGGGCACGGCGATGGTATACATGACCTTGCCCCCCGCTATGAAGGCGGCGAGCGCGCCCACATTGGAAGCAAGGTTCACAACGCGCGCGTTGCCGGACGCCGTAAGGAGGCTGAAGTGCAAAAGTGAAACGAACAGCAGCGTATAGAAGGTGCCCGCGCCGGGACCGAAGAAGCCGTCATACGCACCCACGGCAAGACCGATGAGCGCGGAGAGCACATATTCGCGCGTCTTGGGGATGGGAGGGCGCTCCACGTCCTCTCGCCCAAAGCCCCGGTTCAAGGAAAGAAACAAAGCCGCCGCCGGCAGCAAAACCATCAGGATGATCTGCAAATATTTCTCGCTGAAGTGCAGCGCGAGCCGCGCGCCAAGGTTTGATCCCAGCAGCGCGCCCGCCACTGCAAATAGCACGCTTTTCACGCGCACGTTGCCGGAGCGGTAGTACTTCACAGCACTCACCGCGGTACCGAGGCTCATGGCAAACTTGTTCGTGCCGTAGGCCATGTGCACGGGCAAGCCCGCAAACAGGTACGCCGGGATGGAGATGATGCCGCCGCCGCCTGCCACGGAATCCGCAAAGCCCGCCAAAAAGACCAGCGGGCAAACGATCAACAGCTGCTTCCATAATTCGCTCATACGCACTCCCAAAATACAAATTTCTTTCTTTACGCCGCATAGTGTATCACGAATGGCGCGCGCAAGTTATATATTCGATAAATCGGCGCTGATAAGGATTGCAATTGTGTACTTTTTATGACACAATAATAACACAAGCTGTTCTGTTTTGCTAAGCATATCATTTCATTTCGTGTGCGTCGGCACATATCAAACAAGGAGGTATCATTGTTTCTATGGAAAAAACCGCGAAAAAAGCTATGCCCTTAACCGTTAAGATCCTTATCGGCCTGCTGGTGGGCGTCGTGGTCGGCCTTATCATGAATGTCGCCGGTCTTGTGGACGTCGCCAACAACTGGATCAAGCCCTTCGGGACGTTGTTCCTCAACCTCATCAAAATGATCATCGTGCCGTTGGTATTCGGTTCGCTGGTCATGGGCGCCTGCGGCCTTGGCGACATTAAGAAGGTCGGCCGCATCGGCGGCAAAACCATCGTGTACTTCTTGTGCACCACCGCGTTTGCCGTTATCATCGGTCTTATCATCGGCAAGCTCTTCAACGTGGGCGCCGGCATGACCCTTCCCGCCGACGCCGTTTACGAGGGTAAGGAAGCTACCGGCTTTGTGGAGACCCTGCTCAACATCATCCCCACCAATCCATTCAAAGCGTTGGTTGAGGGCAATATGCTTCAGGTCATCGCGTTCGCGCTGTTCGTGGGCGTGGGCATCGCCGTCGTCGGCGAAAAGGCCGAGGGCTTCAAGAAGGGCATGGAAGGCTTCACCGAAGTTATGTACGCCATCATCGGCGGCGTGATGAAGCTCGCCCCCTATGCTGTTTTCTGCTTGATCATCCCCGTTGTCGCCTCGCAGGGCGCATCGGTTCTCGGGCCTCTCGCGATGCTGATCGTAGCAGTCTATGTAGCCTGCATCCTGCATGCCGTGCTCACCTATTCCACCACGGTCAAATTCCTTGGCAAGATGAGCCCCATTAAATTCTTCAAGCTGGCGGCGCCCGCCTCCATCTTCGCCTTCACCACGGCAAGCTCGTCGGCAACGCTCCCCTTCTCTATGGAATGCTCCAAGAGCATGGGCGTGTCACCCGACGTACGCTCCTTCGTTCTCCCCCTGGGCGCTACCATCAACATGGACGGCACGGCCGCCTTCCAGGGCATCTGCGCGCTGTTTGTGGCCGCCGTGTACGGCATCGACTTGACACTGGGCCAGATGGTCACCATCATCCTTTCCGCCACACTCGCCTCCATCGGCACCGCGGGCGTTCCGGGCGCGGGCACGGTCATGCTGGGCATGGTGCTCACCACCGTAGGTCTGCCGCTTGACGCGGTCGCCATCATCATGGGTGTGGAGCGTATCCTCGACATGGCGCGCACCAGCGTCAACGTCACGGGCGATATGGCATGCGCCGTCGTGGTAGCCCAGTCCGAGCACGAGCTGGACGAAAAATACATCACCATGGACGTGGAAGCTTAAAACTGCGGCTTAACTTTCACAGCACTGACAGACAGCATCCCAAGCGGCACGAAGGTTTCCTTCGCGCCGCTTTTCGTCTTGCTATTTGCCCGCGATCCGCTATAATGGACTTATTCCGGCATGCCGATTGCGCATGCGGTGAAAGGACATGCTTATGTTAGCCAAAACCCTAGGCATCATAGGCGGCATGGGGCCAGCCGCCACCGCTGACCTGTTTGAGAAGCTGCTTCGCTATACGGACGCCGACAACGATCAGGCACACCTCCCCATCCTCATCGACAGCAACACCCGCATACCCGACCGCACCGCCGCCATCCTTCGCGGCGGCGAAGACCCCCGCCCCGAGCTTTGCAAAAGCGCGCGGCGCTTGGAGGCCGCGGGAGCGGATCTTCTCGTGATGGCGTGCAACACGGCACACTATTTTTATGACGACGTTTGCGCCGCCGTGAAAACGCCGATCCTGCATATGCCGCGCGTCACGGCGGCCGCCGTAAAGGAAAAGGGCTACGCGCGCGCAGCGCTGCTCGCTACCACGGGTACGGTGCAAAGCGGCGTTTACGCGGACGCGTTCGCACGCGAAGCGCCCGGCGTTTCGCTCCTGCTGCCAAAGGACGCGGAGCAAGCCGCCGTTATGTCGCTCATCTATGAGGGCGTGAAGGCGGGGCGGCGCGATTTCGACGCGGCGCCCGTACAGGCTATGCTCGACCGCTTGACGCAGGAGGGCGTGGAATGCTTCCTGCTCGGCCGCACGGAGCTGCCGCTCGCGTTCTCGCTGTATAAGCTTAAAGCGAACACCGTCGATCCTACGACGCTGCTTGCAAAAGAAGCCCTGCGCCGGTGCGGCGCAAGGCTTCGCGATGAGCAATAGAGCGATTAGGCCCTTCAGAGCGACCAGCCGTAGGCAAAAACGCCAAGGCTGACCGCCATCAGCGCAACGCAAACCGGCTTGCTCCATTCCCAAACGCGCTTTTGCCCCATCGTAGAAAAGGGGAAGCAGGGAATGCTGTGATAGAGCAAAAACACACAGCCGTACATGGCCGCCCTGTCAAGCGCCGGATGCAGCTTCATGCTAAACAAACAGCCTATCGTGGCCGCCAACACGCAAAGCCACTCCGCCACGCCGCATATGCCAAGCCTTTTGGCGCACTGCGGCGTGTTTTCATATCTTACAGGATACATCCTTCCCATCCACGGATAAAACCCGCCCAAGGCCGTGAATACGAACGCGAGCCCCGCGCCGCCCGAGGGCACAGCGTACCGCCACGCGCCGCCCGCGAGGCGGGAACCAAAAAAGCTTCCCAGCGTGCTCACGGCAAGCATCAGCGCGCCGCCCTGCATGGCGGGTTCAAAGCCCGTAAAGCCCTTGGAGAGCAAGCCGCTTATGCAAAACGCGATCAGGTTGAACGCCGCCATGACCGCAAGCGACGGCCCTTCGCCCCAGTCGCTGTGCGGCAGGTTCGTGTACAGCTTGCAGTTGGTGCCCATAAGGGTAGCGGCAAAAAAGCGCAGGCAGAACTTGGCGCAGCCTGCATAGCCGACATAGCGCGCCATATCGAAAAACATGCTCTCGTGTAAGCCCGCCGCCTCCGCGCGGGTCTTGCTTTTCATGTTTTCATCGATGATCATGGCGGCGACATATTGGCAGCCGCGCGTCTGCAAATACGCCTCAGCGCCCTTATAGAGCATGTCCGCGACACCCGTGCCGCGATAGGCGGGGCACACAAAGCCCACGTCGAAATAGCCGATGCGCTTTCCTTCCGGGAATTCCACGATCTCCAAAAACGCGCCGCCGCAGAGCTTGCCATTCTCCTCGACGACGATGCCCTGTTTGGGTTTACCCACCCCCAAGCGCTCAAAAAACGTAAAACAGGCTTGGGCTTGCTTTGCAAGCGCGCCGGTCTCCTCCGGGCGAATCTCCCGCATCGAAAATTCCATGTTCACTCCTTTGTTATGAGCTTTTTGTTGCCGGACAGCCGCGTGCGAATGGCGGCCGGCAAACGGCGGATGCGATTCGGTTCGCGCTTGGGCGCGCCGATTTTCTCCACATCCCTGCCCAAACGGATAAAGCGAAACATTCGATCCACCGTTTCATCGAACACCTTGCCAGCCTCTTCGTCATCCATATCGGGCTTGAGCGGCGCCTTGACGACCCCCATAATATCCGCGCGCTTCTCCCCTTGCAGCGCCGGCTGCTCCCAGCCGTAGCACGTCAGCGCCACCACGGGCACATGAAACTTCGCGCACCGCGCCAGCACGTTCTCTGTGGCGCGCTCCCCGAAACTTCCGCGCGCGCAAATATCCTCGCCGCCCGTGATCACAAGCGCCTTCCCCGTAAGCAGGCGTTCGAAATCCGCAGCGTCGAGCATGCCCGCCACCGCCTCCCTGCGCTCCACGCGCAAAAGGCTCTCGATCAGCACGCCAAGCGTATCCGCTTCCTCCCTGCACAACAGCACGAACGCCGCGCCCTGTGCAAGGGGATGCAAAAGCTCTGCGTCCACGCGCGCGGGCTTGCCCGATGTGATAAGCTCGCCGGATGCGTCGTAAAACTTGACGCCCAAGGCGCGCGCACAGCCCATGCCGTCGTCCGAAACGTCGTTTGCCATGATATAGACGCGCTTCAAGCCCTCGTCCAGCGCCCTGCGGATGGCAACGCCCGTAGCGTAGCCGTCCTTTTGCGCCTCGATCACGCCGATGCGGCCGCGCAGCACACCGTAAGTTAGGCGCTGCTTTGTGTCCGCGACGGTCACATGCCGAAAACTGCCTCCTGTTGCCGTCACGAGGGCGTTAACACACCCCTCTCCCGCAATCAGCGGCAGCGGCAGAAGGCGCACGCCCGGAAAGGAGCTTCGCGCGGCGATGGTCAGGCGCTTCACGGCGTCCAGCGCGGTCACATGCGGCAACGCCGAAGGCGCTAAGAGAATATGGATATTGCCGCCCACGCTGCGATGCCTGCCCCGCGCCTTGGATACGCGGATAGGAAGCGGCGCATCGCCGCCGTGCAGGCAGCCGTCCGCCCCCACGTCGCCGAAATAGGTCAGCCCTTCCACATGCTCCAGCCTGTTGTTTTCCAAAAAGGGCAAGGCCGGACACAGGTACATGTCCAGCGCCGTATCCCCCTGCAGCTTCTCATAGATGCGGCGCATGCACTTAAGTTTGCCGCCCATGATCACCGCAAGATAGACGTTCTCACCCGGCGCTGTCGGGTCCGTCCCCCCATAGAGCGACAGCCCGCGCATATCCGAAAGCGTCAGCACGGAAAGAAGCTCCTCAAATACCAGACGCTGCACATGCGCGTCCGGCGCGATATTCACAAAATCAAAGCGTAT
>CAZNAL010000078.1:0-3255 GCA_964571055.1 uncultured Oscillospiraceae bacterium
ACGCCGCCGAAATACTTTTCCTGCATGCCGACGGTGCGGGAGAGGAGGTTGCCAAGGTCGTTGGCCAGATCGCTGTTGATGCGATAGATCAGCGCTTCGTTGGAGAACGTGCCGTCCGCGCCAAAGGGCACCTCGCGAAGCAGGAAATAGCGGATGGCATCCACGCCGTAGCGGTTGCAGAGCACGACGGGGTCAACAACGTTGCCCTTGGATTTGCTCATCTTGCCGCCCTCGAGCACGAGCCAGCCGTGGCCGAACACCTGCTTGGGCAAAGGTTCGCCCAGCGCCATGAGCATGATAGGCCAGATGATGGTGTGGAACCTTACGATCTCCTTACCTACAAGGTGCACGTCCACCGGCCAGTATTTTTTGTACAGGCTGTCGTCGTCGGAATAAAAGCCGAGCTTGGTGATGTAGTTGGAGAGCGCGTCGAGCCACACGTACACCACATGCTTTTCGTCGAAATCGACGGGGATACCCCACTTGAAGCTGGTACGGCTGACGCACAGATCCTCCAAGCCCGGCTCCAAGAAGTTCGAGAGCATCTCCTTGGCGCGGGCGGGGGGCTGTATGAATTCCGGGTGCGTCTTGATGTGCTCGATAAGGGCGGGGGCGTACTTGCTCATTTTGAAGAAGTAGCTTTCCTCCTCGACGATCTCGGTCTTGCGCCCGCAGTCGGGGCAGCAGTCGCCGTCCACGAGCTGGTGCTCCGTCCAAAAGCTTTCGCAGGGCGTACAGTAGTGGCCGGAATAGGTGGATTTGTAGATGTCGCCCTGCTCGTAGAGCTTGCGGAATATCTTCTGTACGCTCTTTACGTGGTAATCGTCCGTGGTGCGCACAAAGCCGTCGTTTGAAATGTTCATGAGCTTCCACAGGTCCTTGAAGGTCGCCACGATGTCGTCCACATACTTCTGCGGCGTGACGCCCTTTTCCTTGGCCTTCCGCTCGATCTTCTGGCCGTGCTCGTCGGAGCCGGTCAAAAAGTACACGTCGTACCCCGTCAGGCGCTTGTAGCGCGCGATGGCGTCCGCCGCGACGGTGGTGTAGCTGTGGCCGATGTGCAGCTTGTCGCTGGGGTAGTAGATGGGGGTGGTGATGTAGAAGGTTTTCGCGTCGTTTGTTTTTTCCATGTTGTTTACCTCCAAAGATTATTGCAATACGCGGTTCTTTGTTTCTGTTGTTTGCGGGAGGCGCACTCCCTTCGTCACGCTGCTTCGCAGCGCGCCACCTCCCTCAAGAGGGAGGCTTCCCTTCGCCGTACGAAAGAAATGCCCGGGGGAGCCCTGCCGATAAAAAAATCGCCCCAACGCGCAAGCGTATAGGGACGATTCTTACATCGTGGTACCACCCTACTTCCCGTATGGCTACGGCTCATAAGTGGACGCTGTATCGGGCGTCGCCCGCCCCCCGCTCAAGCGCTGATGGAACGCAGTTCACGAAAGGTCGCTCGGGAGCCATGTTCGGCGCGATCCCTGTGGCCGGGCTTTCACCCTCCCCGGCTCTCTAGGCACCGGATGCTGCGCGTACTCTCTCCGTCATGGCGGCATGTTCTGATTTCGTACAAGCATAGCGTATTTATGCCCGAATGTCAATAAAGAATACCTTTCGCATCATTCGTTGTTTCTCGCGTTGTTGTCCGTCAAAAGCGTGGTGCTGACCTCGGGGTCGTTGCCGTCGTCTGCGTGCAGCTCCCAAAGCATGCCGTCCTCAAAGGTGACGCGCACCATAGGCACCTCGTCGCTTCGCCAAACGTACACCTCGAATTCGTTCACGTCCAGTATCTTTTCGCCCGCGCCCTTCAACACCCTGCACACGTCCTCGTAGCTTTCGCCGGCGCGAAGCCTCCCCACGTTGATGACCGTTACGCCCTCGTCGCCCTTGTCGGGGAAGGGATCGGATACGGAGATCCAAGGGGTGGGGGTATTTTCAGGATACATGGAGGGCAGCGGCGTTTCGGCCGCCTTTTCCTCCTTGATCTTTTCGCCCAGCTCGTACACGTCGATCACCATATCCGGCGTGACGTTGAGCTGATCGAGCACCTTGATGGCGCGCTGGTAGCCCTGCTGCGCGGCCTTGATGAAAAAGCGGATGCCGAGGTTTTCGTCCTTTTCCGTGTTCGTGCCGTTATAAAGAAGCGCCCCAAGGTAGAATTCGCAGCGCGGGTCCTCCTTGTCCGCCCCTTGGCAGATGTAGGCAAAGCCCTGTTTCGCCTTTTCCTTCTCCTCGTCGGTGCGCGCCTTGTTCTCGGTGAGCATCACGCCCGCGATGAACATCGCGTCCACGTTGCCCGACGCCGCCGCCTGCCCGTAATAGCGCATCGCAAGGTCGCGGTCCTTCTCCACGATCACGCCGTCGTAATAGAGCTCGCCCAGCGCTGTCGCGGCCTCCATGTCGCCCGCGTCGGCGCTCATTTTGAGCCACTTCGCGGCCTTCTTTCCGTCCACGCCCGTGCCGATCCCGTCTTTATAGCATATGCCGAGCTTCTTGATCGCGTCCATATCGCTCTGCGCGGCCGCCTTTTCGTACCACGCCACGGCTTCGCCCGCGTCCGCTTGCACGCCCGCGCCCGCTTGCAGCATCACGCCGTACTCGTACATGGCGCGCACGATCCCAGCGTTCGCGGCGCGGCGCATCAGCGCCGCCGCCTTCTTCTCGTCCGCCTTGACGCCTTCGCCGTCTCGTTGGCAAAGCGCCATACGATAAACCGCCTCATTATTCCCCAGCGCCGCGCTTTCCTGCAGCTTATCAAAGGCCGCGGCATAGCTTTGCGCGTTGTAGAGGGCGATCGCCTCTTGAAGCTCCGCCTCTCCGTTTGCTTGCGGAAGCGGCGTGCGTGCGTTCGGCGTCGCCGTGGGCGCCGCTGTCGCTGTGGGCACGGGCGGCATCGTCCAGCTTGGCGTTTGCGCCGCGTCCGCCGGCTTTGCAGCGTGCACGCTCGCGCCGCCCTCCTGCATCCAAGGGGCGGCGGGAGAGCCTACGGGCATGGCGGGCGGCAAGGTATAGGTTTCCTTTGCCGCACAGGCGGAAAGAAGCAAAAGGGAACAAAGAAGGGGGAGCCGCACAAACAAATTACGTTTCTTCATGCAAACACCCTCCCTCTCTCGGAACTATGTAATTATCATTTTGGGGGATTGTCAAGGGGGCACCCCTTGACTATATTCCGGCTCGGACGGCTTTGCCGTTCGAACGGATCGGCGCAGGTCGCCGTTTCCCTGCGCGATTTGTGACCGCGCCGCAGGCGCAACAAATCGTGTA
>CAZNAL010000078.1:3355-8192 GCA_964571055.1 uncultured Oscillospiraceae bacterium
AAAGCGCAGCGCTTATTCCGGCTCGGACGGCTTTGCCGTCCGAACGGATCGGCGCAGGTCGCCGTTTCCCTGCGCGATTTGCGCCCGCGCCGCAGGCGCAGCAAATCGTGTAAACTCGCGCCGGCAGCGCAAGCTGTCGGTGCGAAAGCGAAGCGCTTATTCCGGCATGACCACCGGTATGAACTCCAGTATCGCCGCGACGAAGCGCTCCGGCTTTTCCTCGTGCAGAAGATGCCCGGCGTTTCGCACCACCGTAAAGCCCGCGTCGCGAAGCGCGGCGTGGAAAAGCTCCACGTCCTCAGCCTTGTGCCACTTATCCTCGCTTCCCTGCATGATGAGGATGGGCGCGCTCATATCCCGCAGGCGGGAGAGCACCGTTTCCTCGTCGAAGCTTTGCAGGGTCGTTCGAATGCAGCGCCGCCCGTCCGGATCGGAAGCGGGCTTATAGTATTGCTCCACGACCTCGTCGTTGATGTTGGTAAGATCAAAGAAGCAGTCCTCCAGCACCTTTCGCACGGTACCTATACCGTAAAGGCGGCTTGCGATGCCGCCGAAAAGGCCGCTGTCCATAAGCTTCACGGGCATGGGCATATCGCCCGTGATACCGCCGGGCGTGAGCGCGATGATGCGCCCCACGCGCGCGGGGCAGTCTAGGGCAAACTGCATGGCGTACAGGCTCCCCATGGAGAATGCCGCGAAGTGCGCGGATTCGATGTGCATCGCGTCCATAAAAAGCCGCAGCGCCATGGCATGCGCCTCGATGGTGTAGTCAAAGTGGATGGGTCTGTCGGAATAGCCGTGCCCGGGCAGATCCACCGCGATCACCCGGTAATGCTCGCGCAAACGGTAGAACACGTTGCGCCATGTGTAGCCCGACTGGCCGATGGAGTGCACGAGGATCAAAGGTTCGCCCTCGCCGTCCTCGATATAATGGATGCGTGTCGCCTCATATTCGATGTGCGGCGCGCTTTGCCATACGAGCTCCTCCATGGGCGGCTGGGGCTGCACCGGGGGCTGCTGCGCCTCGCCGCCCTGCGCCTGCTGCGCCGTCGCTTCCAAAATGGACGCCATGGACGCCGCGGCGGTATTCGCCTGCGCGCGTTCCTTGGCGCGGAAAACACGGCTCGTCCGCGGCGCGGGCTCCGCCGGTACCTCGATCGGCAGCAGGATGGTGGCAAATTCCCCCACATGCTCCGAATTGATAAACTTTTTGATTTCCAAAGAAAGGCTCACGCCGTTCCTCCTGTCCACACAAAGGCAAGGGCTCGCGCCCCGTCCCTGTTCCCATACAAATTCAGTTTATTTTACATGCTTTTAACCTAGATTGCAACCAAAAGGACAGAAATGGCACCGATTGTTCACGGTTCCCGCTTTTTTTCCATATCCTGACAGAGCGAACGCAGCTTTTCCTTCTTGTTATCGGCAGGCCTTTTGGCGCAATGCAGCAGCAGCGCGCGCTTGATCTCCCCAACGCGCTTGGAGGGTTTCAGCCCCATCCACGCCATGATCTCCTCGCCCGTGCAGGCAATCTCGCTTTCCGAAAAGGGCGCGTGCTGCTGCTTCATTTCCATCAGCACCCGCCGGAAGCGCAGCGCGGTTTCGACCGGCGTTTGCTTCTGCGTCCTGCCGGAGCCGTATACGTCCGCTTCCCGCAAGCGCGCCACGCGCATGCTGTGCTCGTACCCCCACTGCGCGAAGCGTTCGCGCAGCGTGCTTTCCTTGGCGTACCCGGTCAGATCGTACATGTGATGCGCGATGAGCGCGCACGCTTCCTCCACGACCGCCGCGGGAAAGCGCAGGTTCGTTAAAATATCCCGCGCCATCTGCGCGCTGATCGCGTCGTGTCCGTACATATGGCCCGCGCTCGCGGGCTTCTTTTCCGTCTGCGCGTCCGCTTCCGCTTCGCGCGCCGTCTGTTCTTCTTCGGCACGGGGCGAAGCGTAATCGGGCGCTTCGATCTCGGTCGTATCGTTGCGCCGCTTGGCTTCGGGCTTCCCCACGTCGTGCAAGAGCCCAGCCAAGCGGCAGGCAAGCGCCGTCTGCTCATCGAAGCCCGCTACGTCCATGCAGGCCGCCGTGTGCAGATTGTGATAAAGCACCGTATACGCGTGATAGGTAAGGCGCTGCACCTGATACCGTCCCGCCGTAAGGGCGGGCAGCAGTACGTCGAGCGCCCCCAGCTTATCCAGCATCACAAGCCCCTTATAGACAGGGCTGTCCTCGCCGGGCGCGGCAGCCGCGTCGCCAGGTGCGCCGTAGCGTATGTCGGAGAGCAGTATTTTCGTAAGCTCGTCGCGGATCCGCTCGGCGGAAATGTCCTCCAACCCTTTCACATACTTCTTCGCCGCCGCGAAGGTCTTTCCTTCCACGGAAAAACCGAGCTCGCAGGCAAAGCGCACCATGCGAAGCACGCGCAGCGCGTCGTCCCGCATGATCTCCTCCGGATCGGGAGTGGTGGCGCAGATGATACCGTGCGAAAGGTCGTCAAGCCCGCGCCGGGTGGGGTCGAGCACCTCGCCCGTGCGGATATGCGCGTACAGCGCGTTTACGGTAAAGTCGCGCCGAAACGCGTCCTGCGAAACGGAGTCCCCGAACTCGACAGACTTGGGCCTGTGCGCGCCGCCCCCGCCGTACACATCCCTTCGAAAGGTGGTGTGCTCATAGCTCTCGCCGCCGGGACAAATGCGGACGGTGCCGAATTCGATCCCTTGGGGAACATAGCGAAGGCTGTGCTTTTTACACATGTCCATCACCGCGTCCGGCGTCATGGCGGAGCAAATATCCCGGTCCTGCACGGGATAGCCCAAAAGCGGGTTTCGCACCTGTCCTCCCACGGCATAGAGCACCGTGCCCGCCTCGTAAAAGAAGCGGGCGAGCGCCGTAAGCCCCAGTGGGAAGGTCACCTTTGCCATTGCTTTAATCCTCGTCGGTCGGCGCTTCCTTCGGTTCCATCTCCGCTTCGATCTCCTCCTGCGTGGGAACGAGCGCGACGGAGATGACCCGCGTGCCCTCGTCCACCCGCATGAGTCTTACGCCCTGCGTGTTACGGGAGATGACGCTGATCTGCTCCACGGGCATGCGCATGACCGTGCCGTCGTCGCGAATGAGGATAATATCCTCGCTTTCGCCCGGATGCGTCGATTTCATGCAGGCAAGATCGCCCGTCTTATCCGTCAGGTTCTGTGCGGCCACGCCCTTGCCGCCGCGGTTTTGCAGCCTGTAGCCGCTCTCCGGCGTGAGCTTGCCCATGCCGTTGTCCGTCACGGTGAGCACGAAGCAGCCGGGGCGGATGATGCTCACGTCCACGACCTCGTCGCCCTCGTTCAAAAGGATGCTGCGCACGCCCGTCGCGGTGCGTCCCATGGGGCGCACGTCCTGCTCGCTAAAGCGTATGCACTTGCCCTTCTTGGTACCCACGAGGAATTCGTCGTTCCCCTTGGACGCCATAACGCCGATCAATTCGTCGTCCTCGCGCAGGTTTTGCGCGATGATGCCTGTGCGGCGGATGTTCTCGAATTCGGTGACGGCGGTCTTTTTGATAACGCCCTGCCGCGTTGCAAGCACGAGGTAGGATCGATCCTTTTCCTTGGGTACGGGGATCATGGCCGTGACCTTTTCGCCCTCCCTGAGCTCCAAGAGGTTGACGATGGCCGTGCCCTTCGCCTGCCGTCCCGCCTCGGGGATGTTGTAGCACTTCTGGCAGAACACGCGGCCTTTGTTGGTGAAATACATGATCTCGTTGTGCGTGGTGGTGCCGAAGATGTGCTCCACAAAGTCCTCCTCCTTGGTGGTTTGGCCTATGATGCCCTTGCCGCCGCGGTTTTGGCTTCTGTAGGTATCCATGGCGATGCGCTTGATGTAGCCCTGATGCGTAAGCGTCACCACCATATCCTCCTGCTGGATGATGTCGTCAAGGTCGATGTCGTCGGTGGCGATGCCGATCTCGGTGCGGCGGGGGTCTGCGTATTTGCGCCGTACCTCGAGCACCTCCTCCTTGATGATGGCAAGGAGCTTCCCCTCGTCCGAAAGCACGCCCTCGTAGTAGCTGACAAGCTCTAAGAGGTTTTTGTGCTCGTCCATGATCTTGTCCCGCTCCAACCCGGTAAGCCGCGCAAGGCGCATATCGAGTATCGCCTGCGACTGCTTTTCGGACAGGCCGAATCTCTCGATCAAATTGACCTTCGCGGCGAGGGTGGAGGCGGACTTTTTAATGACGTCCACCACCTCGTCGATGTTGTCGAGCGCAATGATGAGGCCTTCTAATATGTGCAATCGTTCCTTGGCCTTATCAAGATCGTACTGCGTGCGGCGCGTGACCACCTGCTCCTGATGCTTGAGGTAGTACCAAAGCATTTCGCGAAGGTTCAAAACCTTAGGTTCGCCGTCCACAAGCGCGAGCATGATGACGCCGAACGTGTCCTGCATGGGGGTGTGCTTATAAAGCTGGTTTAACACCACGTCGGGGGAGACGTCCTTGCGAAGCTCGATCACGATGCGGATGCCGTTGCGGTTGGATTCGTCGCGCAGCGCCGTGATGCCGTCGATGCGCTTTTCGTGCACCATGTCGGCAATGCGGGCCACCATGCGCGCCTTGTTGACCTGATAGGGGATCTCGCGCACGATGATGCGTCCTTTGCCGTTGGGCATAACGTCGGTCTCCACCTTGGCGCGCACGACGATGCGCCCGCGCCCCGTGCGGTACGCCTGCCGCACGCCGGATACGCCCATAATAAGGCCGCCCGTCGGGAAATCCGGCGCGGGGATGTAGTTCATCAGTTCCTCCACGCCGATGTCGGGGTCGTCGATCATGGCGACATACGCGTCGATGACCTCGCCC
>CAZNAL010000078.1:8218-8436 GCA_964571055.1 uncultured Oscillospiraceae bacterium
TGGTGGCCATGCCGACCGCAATGCCGCCCGAGCCGTTGACCAAAAGGTTCGGATACCGCGCGGCAAGCACGGTGGGCTGCATGAGCGTCTCATCGAAGTTGGGCATGAAATCGACGGTGTTCTTATCGATGTCCGACAGCATTTCCGCCGACAGCTTGGAGAGCCGCGCCTCGGTATAGCGCATGGCCGCGGCGGAGTCGCCGTCCATGGAGCCAAAG
>CAZNAL010000079.1:0-1531 GCA_964571055.1 uncultured Oscillospiraceae bacterium
AACAGGCGACAGAACGGTGCTCGCATACGTAATGACCGACAGCAGCATGGTTTATCAGAGCGTAGACGGATTACGGGTACGCGCCATGGTGTTTGCAAAAATCGTAAAAAGCAATGACGCGGCGGACGAACGATATCTTGGCGTATGGCTATCAAACATCGCGGAATACCTCATAACCGACCCTACCAGACACGGCATAAACGCGATTATCGAACTCGGCGACTGGCAAACCTTCACCGCAAACGAAGGTTTTATACGAACTTTAGAAACTAAAAGCAAAACGTAAAAATGTAAAAATATGTGGGACAAACGTACAAGAAGTTTGTACTATATAAGTAGGGGAGAATATTCTACAAGGGAAATTAAAGGAGGAAGATAGATGAAAAAGATTTTGTGCATTATGCTTATCATCGCAATGCTCGTTATGATGGGCTGCCAGCCCCAGGCGCCCGCGCAGAGCGACAGCATCCCTGTGCCTGACGTAGAAGAAAGCACGGCAACGGATGCGGATATCATGGGGCAGGAATCATCGCCGCAAGACATCCAAGAGTCCAAGGCGGAAGCGGAAACAAAATTTGATGTATTGAAGTACGCTGACTTTACCGGAAACAGCGTGGAAGAAGAAAAGAAAATTGCTGAGTCGTATTACTTCAAATACGTTGATAATACGGTTAACAGCGTTCCCCCGATTCAATTAAAGGCGCATGAATACGCGATCATGCTGCAGCCGGAAGATTTTCCCTCTATTCCGAATTGGCAAATAGAATGGTGGTTCACCGATCTTCCTTATAATATCGGCGAAGGACTATCAAAAGACGGCATGAACACGTTTCTTACACCTCGGGAGTTCTACGAAAAGGAGCCCGAAGTGTGCGATACGATAAGCCGTCTCGCAAAAATCTACGTATCGTACAAAACGTCTTCCGTTATATTTGAGGGGAAATCCGAGCAAGAGGTTGTGCAAATGTTCGAAGAAATATGCACGCCGGAATTTGCGTATGAGACTACGCGTTCTCTCTTTGATGACAAGTACGCTAACTCCTTTACGGACGCGTCGTGCCCTATTGCTATGCCTGGTTTGGTTTACATAACATCATCGTGCAAGCTCGCGGCGCGTGTGCTTGTACCGCAAAAACTCATTAGCGCCGAGGACGATTACCTCAAATCAGAAAAATGCGATCCCTATTTTGTCGGGAAATGGTGCGAATACATCATCGACATGATATTCGAACTGGACGAGGAAAGCGGGAAGATAGCGTCAGCCACGTTAGTAATCGTCACAAGCGGACTGCTTGTAACAGAGCAGCCTCTCATCGACTGCTATGAATCACAGATTGCCGCATCGTAACAGCGCAAATTAAACACAAAGGGCGTCGCATGACGCTCTTTTTTATGCGTGCGGGATCTGAACAAAATGGAAGGAGAACAATGAAATGAAAACAAGAAATCATGCAAAACGATTATTGATGTGCTTGCTTGCTGCCATGATTATATCCATCTGCGCTCCTGCTGCAGCCATGACGGTCGGCGA
>CAZNAL010000079.1:1631-4046 GCA_964571055.1 uncultured Oscillospiraceae bacterium
AAATATAAATGCGGGGCTAGGAACGGCGTCACTGGATTCGTATAAAAAAACAACCGAAGTCGGGCGTAACCTTATAAACGAAGTGGAAAAAGGTGCAGGCATCGTAATAGTAAAAAACGAAGATGTGGCCAAATGTGATGTCGTTGGCAATAATGCCGGAGCACCGGTTTCCTTGCTCACAATGAAAGACGGAAGCAAAAAAATTATACTTGGAACGATAACACCGGGCGCCGACGGTAAAAGCACCGTGACGGCGGCGTCTGCAGCCGCAGATGGAGCATCCCCCGGTAAGACCGCCAAACCTACCAAAACGGATAAACCCGGCGTAACGCCCCAACCCACTGCAACGCTTAAACCCGGGCAAACGCCCAAGCCGGGCTCCTCAGACGCCCCTTATCCGCAGGAGACATGCTACGATTACGAAGAGCCCGTCTACGCTCCCGATTTTTCGGTGTGCGAGGTCGTGCCGCTCCTATGCAAGAAGGACCAGCGTGTACTCGTGGCCGTCAATGTGGTCAATAACGGCAGTTTGGATGCTAATACGGACGTGTCCGTCACGATCGGCACCGAGAAGATCACGATGACGAACATCACGATGCCGGCCGGCGGATGCCATACGCTGTCCTTTGGCCATTATACGCCGAAAACGCTGGGAAAACAAAAAATAAGCGTTATGGTCAATCCGTCGCACCCCGGTGCGGAAGCGCCGCATACGATCACTTGTAACACCTGTCTGCCTTGTGACCCGTCCATCAGTTGGAACGGGCCGCTTGCGCCGCAGGAGTACGGGTACGGTGATAATGCATGGTCGGGCAGCATCAATATCACGCAGCTCCCCGTCGTGCCGAATCCGAAGAACCCCGCACCGGAACCGAAAGATCTGGATGAATTCATTTCGGAAATGCCGCAGATCGAGATATCCGCAACGGGCGGTACGGGCTCGTCCTCCGACGTTTATACGGATATCAACGGCCGCCAATACACCGTCGGCAACAATCGCACGACGACCGACTGGATCGACAGTAAACCCACCGGCGCGGACAAGACATATCATGCCTCCGTAGCTATGGACGTTAAGGTCATGGATCGCGGCGCGGTATGCACGGCGCTCAAGTCCGGTTACGGCTTCAGTGTTGATGTCGCCGTGGACGTGGCGACCGACTATCCCATCGCCGACAAGGTCGAAGCGCCGAAAAAGGTGCTGTGTTACATCCCCGACTGGGGCGGATACGATTTCGCCATCGCGCTCAAACGCACCGACAACGGCGGAGCCTATGCGCGCCATACGACATGGACGCTGCCCGTCAATGCCGAGAGCGGAGCCGGACTGGCCAAGTGGTACGTTCCGGTGTGGTGGCCGGACAAGACCGACTACAAAATTCTGATCGCCGCAAAAGGCGTCTATACCCCCGGCGGCGAGATTACTTGCGCAACCGATCACACCATTCGTATCGACAGCAATATGTATACGGACGACTATACGCCGGGCGGCTAAACGAAGAGCAGAGAAGAGGGAGCAATACTATTGCTTCCTCTTTTCTTTGCCTTGGTAAAAGGAAAACACACAACAAAAACGAAAAAGGACGGAACCAATCGCGGCAGGCGTTGCATGCCGCGGGTTTTATGCAACGCCGACGATGCGGGTGCAAATCCCGCCGCTCGCGCTCAATACGATAACCAACGCGCTGATATCTCCGCCGCTTTACGCAGCGGGGCTCCAGGAGGCCACAATGAAATATATTATGATTTTGTTCGTCATGTGCGCGGCGGCGGCAGCGCCTCTTATGGCGATGTACTTTCTGGATACCGATGGGCCGCGCAGAGAAACCAGAAAGCATAAACCCGGCAGGTACAGAAGCATAAAAAGGGGGAATCAAAATGATTAAAAACATAAGAGGATTCACGCATCGCACAATAAGAAATCATGAAAAAGAGGAATTCACTATGGTAAAAAAAATAAAGAACTGCACGCGTTGCACAATGAGCAAAGCGATCATCTTTATGATGGCTATGCTTATCGTACTAGGATTTGCGACGACGAGCATGGCGTCCGACACGCCGGTATTATACCCAGCCACCGCATCCGCCGGCGCGTCACGCGCATGGAACGGATCATCCAACATCCCTAAGCTCGAAGCAGATGGAAGAATAAAACCTGTTGACAGCGCTTATATTTATGGACTTTCGAGCGAACAGGAAGTTCAAATCATAGCGACGTCACCGAGCGGGGCGACATCAGCGTTCGCGTGCACGCAAGGAGCGGCGCTTTGGGGACGCGAGGGAATATACTATGAGTATACTGCGGCCGGCCTTTCGACTTCTGCAAAACTGCATGCGGCAATAGGTTACGCGCCGGGGACATATACCTTCACTTTACAATATAAAAGCATGGCAGGAGAATGGACAAATCTCGGC
>CAZNAL010000079.1:4146-8393 GCA_964571055.1 uncultured Oscillospiraceae bacterium
ATATACCTTCACTTTACAATATAAAAGCATGGCAGGAGAATGGACAAATCTCGGCGCGGCGCTGTCCATATCCAAGCCGGGGCCAGCCCTTTACCCAGCCACCGCGACCAGCGGCGCGTCACGCGCATGGAACGGATCATCCAACATCCCTAAGCTCGAAGCAGATGGAAGAATAAAACCTGTTGACAGCGCTTATATTTATGGACTTTCGAGCGAACAGGAAGTTCAAATCATAGCGACGTCACCGAGCGGGGCGACATCAGCGTTCGCGTGCACGCAAGGAGCGGCGCTTTGGGGACGCGAGGGAATATACTATGAGTATACTGCGGCCGGCCTTTCGACTTCTGCAAAACTGCATGCGGCAATAGGTTACGCGCCGGGGACATATACCTTCACTTTACAATATAAAAGCATGGCAGGAGAATGGACAAATCTCGGCAGTATATTAACGATAAAAAAGCCGACACCACAAGCCGACACAACAGCGGCGTCGCTACCAAGCATAACAACGAACGCCGCAACAGGGGGTGATCTCTGTAAAAGCAAATGCGTATGTATACTCCTATCATGGATACGATTACCGATTTTTAGTTACCGCGCCGGACGGGAAAGAAAACTCGATAGCCGCCACATTAGTAAGCTCCGACACTAAAACTGTAAGCAGTAAAAACTACCAAAAATACACAGCAACCATAAGTAACGTCCACACATTTACAGGAAGTTACGCCACAGGGACATACTCGCTGGTTTTGCAGTGCAGGAAAGAGGGCAGCAGCGGAGCCTGGAGCAACCTCATAACGCCGGTAACCGCAGATAAACCCGTGCACCTTATGTATGCAGACAAGAAGCCTGCTTTTACAGGCCGTCTATCCTTGAATACGGACGCATACGTATATGCCAGTGATTGCTACGAATACCAATACAAAATAACGCCGTCAATAGGCGCATCGGTAGTCAAGCCGGCGACAAGAGACGCCGGCACGTACGAAACGGACAGTTCAAACAGAAGGTACTATCACGTATCCGCATCTACTCTCGATGTCTTTTCCATAACAGGAGGCGATAACGCTGGTACATACAGGGCGTACTTGCAATACAGAGAAAAGGGGAGTTCTCAAAGCTGGAAGAATCTCTATTCATTCATATCTACTTACGTTGAAGCGTTTGGTAGGTTTAAAGTAACCGAAACGAGTACAAAATTCACATTGGATTTTGAAGCGGGCGGATATGCGACTTACCAACGCTACGTCGATAATGCGGAAACCAATTCCTTTAGCCAAGGAAAAACAGATCTTTTGCATGTAAACATATGGAGCGCGAAAGATGGAAAGGACGATTTAAAGACATATACGCGGAGCGCAGGGCAAATCACCATTACGCGAAATGATCTATGCTCGTCATACTCATCGTCCTCAAATACCAGCAATTCCGGCACAGAAACCGCTGTTATGCCAAAACTATGCCGTCTTGTCGTTAATAAAGCAGACCACAACAACGATGAAGGTTTGTACTATGCGGAGATCGTAAACAATGTCTATTCCAGTTATTCGGGAAGCTCCACGAGCAGGACTACAAACACACCAACCACGTACGGCACGATGGTCTTCTATATTGGTGCAGTGGAAACGCAAGTTGCGCCGTGTCCCACCATTCTCTTTGGCGGAGCAACTCCTACCAATATGACGCAAACCATTGAGGCGAACGGCGACGTCAAAACCAAGATCATCCTCACGACCAATGGCACGCTTAACCTTTCCGCTGATACGATAGCCACGATAACGCTTATCGGCGGCGGTGGCGGTGGCGGTGCGGCAACTGGCGGCGGCGGCGGCAGCGGATGTGTATTCAAGCAGACAGTTCCTTTGGCGGCCGGGAACCACGATGTGCGAATCGGCGCAGGGGGCGAGGGCAACGCAACAACATCATATACGTACGAATCCTATAGCAGAGTCTCGGACACTTACGGAAACGGATACACGACCGCTCAAGTAATAGCGGGCGCGAACGGCGGCGGCACACAAGTTGGCCCTTACGCTATTCCGGGCGGCGGCGGCGGCGCCTGCTTTGGAGAGAGATATGAATGGACCGATAATGGCGGAAAAAGCATGCCGTTCAGTTGGAATCTCGGCGCAAAGAATTATGGAGGGTTCGGACACGAAAAAGCAACGACCACAGGCGGTAATGCGGGTGTCTTTGGTTCATACGGAAAGGGCGGCAATACCGGTACGACCACAGCCTACACGCCAGCATCCGAAACAAGCCCCGCCGAAAACAGCGCGGCGTCCGGTGTAGCGATCATTGAAATTACATCGAGAAGCTATACCGTCGAGTTTGACCGCAATGAAGGCACGGCCGGAACCATGGAATCACAAAGGCTGGCTATGGGCACGGCGACCCCCTTGCGCGCCAACACCTTCACTAAGACGGGCACGATCGAATATGATCTTGGCGAAGCCGGCGGCTCGCAAACGCCTACCACCGTCAATTATGTCTTTGCTGGCTGGGCAACCACGCCGACGGGCGCGGTCGAGTATACGGATAAGCACGCGGTGCGCGACCTCACCACAACCCCGAACGGGACGGTAAACCTGTACGCCAAGTACGGGAATGCGACGGCGATCACACTGCCCGCGCCGATCAACAGCAACTACGATTTCTTGGGCTGGTATAAAGATGCGGCGTTCACGCAGTTCGCAGGCAATGGCGGATCCGGCTACACGGCATCAACGACAGCCGACACGCTGTACGCCAAATGGAAGCCCAAGACCCGTACGCTGACCGTCACAGAAACCGAGCATGGTACAGTGAATCCGATGTCCATTCAAGCGGAGCACGGTTCTTCCGCGACCTTTACCGTAACGCCGGAGTACGGGTACGAGATTGACCGCATCGTGATCAACGGCGTAACAAACCCCTCGTACATCACGGATCTGCAAGCGGGGACGTACACTATACCCGAGCTTACAGCGGACGGCACGATCCAAGTGTACTACAAGCTCAAGACCTATACGCTGACCGTCACTTACGACGAGGGCATTAGTATAAGTCCGGGCACTATCACCGTGCAGCATGGCTCCACTATCAACTTCTATATCGCGGCCATCCATGGGTACGAGATCGTAGATGTTATCTACAACGGCTTGAGTAAGGGCGTGCTCACGGAGTTTACGTCTCCGCCCATCGTGGCAGACAGCACCATGTACGTCAAGGCGCGGCCGCTGTATGATTTCGAGGTCGTGAGCGTGATCCCGGGCACAGTCCGCGTGGGGACAAGAATGTTCTTTTCGGTGAAGTTCAGCAACGCCGGAATCGCGCATTCGAGCGTCCCCATTGATATCGATATCAATGGGCTCATATTGCACGCTACCTCGTCAGTACCCGAGAACGGAGACGCATACTGCTTCTTCGATTGGACGCCGACGATCGCGGGGGAATATGACGTGACCGTCACCGCAAACCCGGAGCGAAGCATCGTGGAGAGCAACTACACCAACAATACTTTCACGGACACCATCACCGTACTGCCCGCCTACGAAATCTCAGACCCCGACCCCACCGACCTTTCGGCGGTAACGCTCACGGCGCCGCCTGTGCCGGCAGGCTCCAATAACACGGAGACAACGTGGGATGAGAACGGTATAACATACTGGGCACGGCTCAACTTCACGGCCAGCATCACCGAACCGAATATGGAGCCTATGCACAGCGGCTATGGTTTTTCCGTAAACGCAACCACCGCGGTCACGCACAACTACTACAACGCGGATCGCGTGCAAGACCCGGAAGGCATTATCATGCTGCTGCCGGAGTATGACTACGATAAAGGCGTGAGCCTTGAAAAGCAAGCCGACGGCACATGGCAATTGCCGGTTAACACCGAATCGCCGACCAATGCACGACGCTGGTATATCCCGACAGGTTTTGGAGACGGGCAAGAGTATGTCGTCCTCTTCCAAGCCTACGGTGCGTTCACCCCGGGCGGCGAGTTAACGGCGGCAAACACCGACTTTAAACAGATCGATGGAAGCATGTACGACGATGACATCACGGCGCCGAGGCCGTAACCGCACAAAGCAGAGGCAGGGTACTGTGAAATGCAGTGCCCTGCCTATCTTCATGTAACGCAAATTAACTATTGCACATAATAGAAAAACAAGATATAATAATGGCATCAAAAAATTCTATGGTGCCATCGGCGCTCTTTCTTAATGATTCCATACCCGTGATTTCGGCGGGATTCGTAAGTC
>CAZNAL010000080.1:0-8270 GCA_964571055.1 uncultured Oscillospiraceae bacterium
GAGCGCTACGTTGACATCGTAGAGGTCGTTGGTTCGATCCCAACTAATCCCACCAAAATCCTGTGGTGTGCGTTATCCCCCGGTTATAAACCCACAGTATAACGCCGGGAGCGTGTGTCAACAAGCCGATGTCGCTTTGATTTTATCTTAGTAAACAGAAGCAGTTGCAGCGCACCCACCTGCCTTTGAGGCGGGTGTTATGGCGGGGGACGGACGGCACTCTGGGATTTCCTTTACAAAAGCGTGTTGCGGAATTGTGTAATGGTAGCACCTACGACTCTGACTCGTATTGTCTAGGTTCGAATCCTAGTTCCGCAGCCAAGGGAAAAGCCCCGAATCTTCTAAGGTTCGGGGCTTTTACTATGCAAAGTGTGGTGAAGAATTTCACCACACTTTCACCACACCCCCACTTATTCTGACGGTTTTACGGTCACTTTTTCGCGGATTCGATTATAGCCTGTCTTGGCGCTGCCTAACTGCTCTATAAAATAGTGTTCGGCATTTCTAAGCTCTTTTCGATTAACGTATACGCCACAGGCAACCGCTGGGCCATTGAGAACTTCAACGCAACACACTGATTTAGGAGGTACACTATGGAATCAAAAAGCATTCGAAATGAAATGACAGAAGAACAGGCTCTTGTGGCACTTAATAATCTTGGAAAGCTGCAGGAGGCAGGAAGCACAGATTGGACAGCATGCCCTCGCTGCGGATTGGACAACATGGACAAGAACCCCGTAAGAAACGCGCTCAGCAGACGGGCAGACTGCTATATATGCGACCAATGCGGAACAGAGGAGGCGCTCATGGACTTCTACAAAAAGCCGCCGCTGCCTCTGCTTGAATGGGTGCTGATTAAGAGGCGCCTTTCATAAACCGTGGAGGCCTCATATTCGCGTTCTGTCACCACAATCACTACACAGTATCAGACCTATTATCATGCAGTAATCGCAGGCGGAAAGCCGTTTTTTAAGGCACCAACGGCATAATATGAGTGATGCTTACACGACTAGGGCAAAAATCGGGCATTGACAGGGCGATATGACCGATGCTAAGGTGTAAGCAGTAAAATCCTATCAATGCACAGCCTCGCGCAAACGGGGCTGTATTTTTTATGATCGGAGGTTTTGCACTGCCCGTCCGCGTTTCTCCTTTGCGCCGGACGTTTCATCGGCTGCACGCCAGCAGCAGCCGACAGCACAACATCAAAGGAGGATCCACACAGTGGAGAAAATCAAGAATCATTTCAAAAGCAACCCCTCACACTATTATGCTATGTCAATAGCCGCTACATGGGCGGGCGTCGGCTCGTCAATGAACGGCATTACGATGGTGCAGGACTATGGGATAGTCCCGTTCCTTATTTGGGCGCTTGGAAATACGCTCGCATGCGTGGTATTCGGCATATTCGCGCCAAGAATACCGATGCTTCGAGAAGTGTTCCGCTCTAAGCCCATGCACCTTCTCGTTGGATTGATGTGCATTTTCCAGATCTGGCTCACCATGAACGGCATACAGGCCATCTTCGCCGGGACGATACTCCCGGAAGGATTCGGCATGTATCTTGCCTATGCGCTGGCCATCTTCTTCATCATCCTTCTGATCAAATACGGGATGATACGCAATGTGCTGACCGACAATGCAAGCTGGGTGGCAGTCTACGGCACCGCCTTGGCGCTGACGATTGCGGCCATAGCATATTCCCGTGGCAACATGATTCCTTTATCATGGGGGATTGAACCCGTGAATGTGGGCGTAGGCGTCAACAAATGCCTGCTGCTGATCCCCGGGGCGTTCTTGTACCCCTACTTTTTTGAGATCCTCGACTATAACGACGAGAACAAGGACGGGACCGCGAAGATAAACATCCAAAAGGCGTTTACAACGGGAGGATTGCTTTTCGGCGCATATCTTTCTTTCACATTCCTACTGGCCTGGACGCGATTCAGCCCGGTTCTCAATATAGTCAAGGCCGTGCTCATAACCCTCGTAGCGGTATCTACGCTATCGTCTTTCCTTTACAGCGTCTACATCACATTCGGCAGGAAGCTCGGCCTCGCGGTCAATGTCGCAAGCGTAGCCTTGTGGCAGTTCCTCATACCGATGGGCGTGATGGGCGTATGGACGCTCATGGCACAGGTGCGGATATACATTGTCGCCGGCGCCATCGTAGCAGCTCTTGTCTGGAGCAAGAAACGGGAGGTGCGCACATGAAGCACTTCCTGGGGAGAAAGCAGACAAGCAGCAACGCCGACTGGCTCTATGCGCTCGATCACATTGAGGAGCTCATATCGAGAAGCGAAGTCGAAGCGCTCGCGAGCCAAGCCATAGACGATATTCGTGCGGCTGCCGCAGGGAAGCGCGTCGCTTATGCGTGGAGCGGCGGGAAAGACAGCCTTGTCCTATCCAAACTGTGCGAGGCTGCCGGCGTAGGCACGGGATATTTTGCATATTCCGATCTCGATTATCCGGCCTTCGTCCAATGGTGCCTTAAAAACAAACCCGCCGGCGTGGTACCGATGCACACAGGGTACAACCTCGATTGGCTGGTAAAGCATACCTCGATGGCAAGGTCATCTTTGACGATGTTGTGGAGCGTTCATCCGAATCGTACCGGCGCACCGGGCGCTATGTGATTTTAGGGGAGTGATCGTATGTTTCAAGGTTATTTGTTAAAATCTGGTTCTGCCATTTTTCCGCATCAATATATCGCATATGAGACGTATCAATGCACACCAAAGCAGCGGCAAGACCTGGACGCTTATCAGGATTCCCTTGGGAAACTTCATCGGAACGTCGTGGAACATGACCGCTCCAAAATTATATTCTCAAGGGGAGCTTTTATCGGAGGCGGGCGCGGAGCTCGGATCGGAATATCATGCCAAAATGTACATGTGGGAAGGATCCGGCTCTACAGGCGCCAATGCCAACGCCATGTTCCAAGGCGGGAAATTGATAACCAAAGCTCAATTTGGACTGAAATGATCGATTGAGGTGAAGCATCATGGCAATGCCAACAATAATGCCGTACCAACGCGGTGGGTTCCGAATGAATGTCAGTTTTGCCGGAAAGCGCATTTCCATCTATGGTAGAACAGAGGAAGAAGTCGAAAAAAAATATGTGAGCAAGTGCTACGAATACGGCCTTGGCGTTCGCGTCGGGCAGAAGACGCTCATGGCAGACTACCTTCGGAGCTGGCTGGCCCGGCGAAAAGAAGAAATAAAGGCATACACCTATCAGACCTATAAGGGAAACATCGAAAACCATATCATACCGGCGCTGGGAGATAAATATCTACAAGACGTGCTGCCGGCTGACATACAAAGGCTTTATGCAGAAAAGAGGAAGGAGCGCAAAACAGCTCCGGCCGAAAAGAAGAAGTTGGAGGAAGCCGAGGCCAAAGTAAAAGCGGCTGCCACGCCTAAAGAAAAAGCGGAGGCAAAGGCCGAACTCGAAAAGATCGACAAAAAGCTTGCAAATACAAAGCCATTGGGCGAAACCTCCCTGCTGTATATGCACCGTATCCTATGGGGGAGGCGTACAACCATTGCAATAATATGGTCCGGCATGGCGACGGATCGTACTATACGCCATATGCTATGAGCATGTGCATCAACGGCGCCATCCGCCGGCGGGGAATCAAGACTACCCTCCACGGCCTTCGAAGCACGTTTGTGTCGATGGGCTATTTACTCGGTGCCGACGAGAAAGCAATAACCGAAGCCGCCGGGCATCACTCCGTAGAATTCAACCGGGAAAGATATCAGTCGGTTTATGACAGCATGAAGGCTGACCTTGCCAACAAAATCGACAAGGCTCTTTATGCCGAAGAGGAAGAGGACAACGAAGAAGAATAGGGCAGTGTGGTGAAGAAAATGGAGGAATCGGCTTTCACCACGCATTCACCACAAGGACGTTTGTAAGGGGCAAATCCCCCTTGCGTGAAACATACCGAAACACCTAGGTTTATGTAATCGTATTGATTGGGGCAAAATGGGCTTTTTCGGGGATAAGGGCACTCTGACTCGTATTGTCTAGGTTCGAATCCTAGTTCCGCAGCCAAGGCAAAAGCCCCGAACCATCTACGGTTCGGGGCTTTTACTATACAAAACAGCGAGAAGCGCCAAGGCGCTACGCTTTTATCCGTCGGTATCGTCGTTTTTTTTCCCGGCGGCTGCGCAAGCTCTGGAGGCAAGGATCAAAGCCAAGCTGTCGCCCAACTGCGTAAACGCGGCGGCAAGCAGCGCGAGCTCATCGTTCGAAAGCCCCTGCGCGATCGCTGCGGAAAGCGCGCCGATCGTCGCTGGTACGGAATCCGCGCCAAGCATTGCATCACCCCCTTGCAAATATATGCAAACCAAAACCAAGCGGACACTATCCGCTTTTCAAAAGACGGAGAACGCGTGCAGCCGTCGCGTTTTTTCGCCCGCCGGATTTTACGTCGGCGATTTTCTTGCAGTACCCCGGAAAAAAAGTTATAATAGTATTGTTATGCAGAAAGATTGTAATGTGCCGATTTCGGCGGTAGAACACAATGCGGAAATTGCCGCAAGCATCGCGACGCGTATGGCGTCGCTTGGGAGAACATATCACATCGAAGCCTACGGCTGCCAGATGAACGCCCACGACGCGGAGACCATCGCGGGTATCTTCACATCCATGGGCTATGGCAGAGCAAACGCCCTGCAGGACGCGGATGTGATCGTATTCAACACATGCTGTGTGCGCGAACATGCGGAAAAGCGCGTTTTTGGCAACATCGGCGCGCTGAAAAAGCGCAAGGATGAAAACCCGGCGCTCAAGATCATCGTCTGCGGCTGCATGCCGCAGCAGCGCGAGGTGGCCGAGCGCATGTATAAGCGCTTTCCCTTCGTGGACATGATCGTAGGCACCAACGAGCTTTATATGCTGCCGGCGCTGTTTGACCGGGTCTTAAAGGGCGAACGCATCCTGCATGTCGTGGACATCGACGGCGAGATCGCGGAGGGGCTGCCGATCCAGCGCGAGGGCACGTTTTCCACCTGCGTGAATATCATGTACGGATGCAACAACTTCTGCACCTATTGCATCGTACCCTATGTGCGCGGACGCGAGCGCTCCCGCGCCTCCGCGGACATTCTGCGCGAGGTGCGCGACGTCGCCGGGCAGGGCTTCAAGGAGGTCATGCTGCTTGGGCAAAACGTCAACTCCTATGCGGGCGACGACGGCGCCGTGCGCTTTCCGCAGCTTCTGTCCATGGTCAACGATATCGGCGCCATCAGCCGCATACGCTTTATGACCTCGCATCCCAAGGATCTTTCACCCGAATTGATCGACGCGCTGGCCTCTTTGGATAAGCTTTGCAAGCATATCCATCTGCCCGTGCAGTCCGGGAGCGACAGGATTTTACAAGCCATGAACCGCCATTATACGCGGGAGGATTATTTGAAAACCGTGCGCGCTTTGCGGGATTGCGTGCCGGAAATTGAAATAACGACGGATATTATCGTCGGCTTTCCCGGGGAAACCGACGCAGATTTTCAAGACACGCTCTCCATTATGCGCGAGGTGGATTACGCGGCCGCCTACACCTTTATGTATTCCAAGCGCAAAGGCACAAAAGCCGCCGTTATGCCGGAACAGGTGGATGAGGAAACGAAAAAAAGCCGCTTGCAGGCTCTCAACGCCCTGCAAGCCGAGCTTCTTCAAAAGGGCAACGCCCGCTTTATCGGTACGCGCGGCGTCGCTTTGGTCGAAGGCTGCGATCACAGGGGCGAAACGCTCGCATACGGAAGGCTGGGTAACAACAAAATGGTATATTTCCCCGGCGACGAAAGCCTCATAGGACAAATGGTCGAGGTGATCGTGACTGAAACGCAGACGAATTCCCTCTTGGGAAGGATTGCCAACAAAAGCAAATAGCAGAAAGGCAGACGCTATGATTATAGAAAAAGCGCGCGAGCTTGGGCTCGCCATCAGTGAATCCCCCGAATTCGTTTCCATGCTGGAGGCGCGCAAAAAGGTGGACGGCGATCCGGTCATCTCCGGCATGATCGCGCAGTATTCGGATCTTCAAAAGACCATCACGGAAATGCTGGAGGCGTCGGATATCGACGCGCAGGCCATACGCAGCATGACCGCGCAGATGGAGCAGATACAGGGAACGCTTCTTTCCGAACCCGTTTTTACGAACGCCATGACGACGCAGAACGCGTTTCAGCAGCTTATGGAGCGCGTGAACGCGGAGATCGGCGCCTGCATCGGCGCACCCGTCAGGGACGAAGCGTCCGCCGAACAGGGATGTTCGGGCTGCTGCAGCGCCTGCGGCGGCTGCAAACACTGATCTACCAGAAAATGAGGCCGATCCATGCCCGCTAACGTCACGCCCATGATGCAGCAATATCTCACGCTCAAGGAGAAATACAGCGATTGCCTGCTGTTTTTCCGCTTGGGCGACTTTTATGAAATGTTTTTTGAGGACGCGCTCACGGCCTCCAAGGAGCTGGAGATCGTACTCACCGGGCGGGATTGCGGGCTTGAGGAGCGCGCGCCCATGTGCGGCGTTCCGTATCATTCCGTAAACGTATACATCAACCGTTTGATCGAAAAGGGCTATAAGGTAGCCATATGCGAACAGCTTACCGACCCCGCCGAGAGCAAGGGGCTTGTGGAGCGTGACGTGATCCGCATCATTACGCCGGGCACAGTGATTGAGGAATCCTTTCTTTCGGAGGATAAGAACAATTACATCGCCGCTTTGTATCTCGACGGCGCGCACGCGGGGCTTGCCTACAGCGACGTTTCGACCGGCAGCTTTTTCGTGCTGGAATTCGGTGAAGGCAACTGGATGGGGCAGATCATCGACGAGCTTGCCCGCATTATGCCCACGGAGATCATCGCAAACGACGCCTTTTTTTTACAGGAGGCCTTTGTTTCGAAGCTGCAAGCCGCCTACTATATCCAATGCTTTGACAACTGGGCGTTCGCCTATGACCAAGCGCAAGCGCGGCTTCTTTCCCATTTCAAGGTCTCCTCGCTGGAGGGCTTTGGCTGCGCCGATATGAACTGCGCCGTTTCCGCCGCCGGCGCGTTGGTGGCGTATTTGGAGGAAACGCAGAAAAACGCCCTATCGCATATCCGCCGCATTCGCCCTATACGGCGCAGCGTCTATATGCAGCTCGACGCTTCCACCCGCCGGAATCTTGAGCTGACGCAGCCCATTCGCACGGAAGGCAGCAAGAAAAACACGCTGCTGTATCTTTTGGACAAGACCTGCACGGCTATGGGCGCACGGCAGCTTCGCACCTGGATCGATCAGCCTCTGCAGCGCCCGGACGAGATCAATCTGCGGCTCAACGCCGTGGAGGAGCTGTTTTCGCAGCGCATGAAGGCGGAAGCCCTGCGAGAAACGCTGGACGCCGTATACGACATCGAACGCCTTTGCAGCCGCATTGCCTATGGCACCGTCAACCCGCGGGACTGCGACGCGCTGCGAAAATCCTTATCCAAATTTCCCGCCGTGCTGGATGTGTTATCGACGCTGCAAGCGGAGGCGTTCGTGCAGGCCGCGCAAACGCTCGATCCCATGCCGGATATCGCGGCGCTTCTTTGCGACGCTATTTTGGACGAGCCGCCCGTCAACACCAAAGAGGGCGGCGTGATACGGGACGGCTATAACGAAAAGGTGGATGAATACCGCGCCGCTTCCCGCAACGCGAAAACGTGGCTCGCCGAAATGGAGGCGCGGGAAAGGGAAAGCACCGGCATCAAGAACCTGCGCATCAACTACAACAAGGTTTTCGGCTACTATATCGAGGTGACCAAGTCCTATCAAAACCTCGTTCCCTATACCTACCAGCGCAAGCAGACGCTGGTAGGGTCCGAACGCTACATCACGCCGGAGCTCAAGGAGCTGGAGGAGACCATACTCGGCGCGGAGGAGAAATGCGTCGCGCTGGAAGCAAGGCTTTTTAACGAGCTTTGCCAAACGCTGCTTTCCTGCATCGACCGCTTGCAGACCGACGCAAGATGCATCGCCGCCTTGGACGTATACCAGTCGCTTGCCGCCGTCGCCTTCCGCAACGGCTATTGTAAGCCTTCGATCTGCGCAAAGGGCAAGCTGGAGATCATCGACGGACGGCATCCCGTTGTGGAAACGGGGCTTAAGGACGGCTTTATTCCCAACAACACACTGCTGGACGAAAAGGAAAACCGCCTGCTGATCCTGACGGGACCCAACATGGCGGGCAAAAGCACCTATATGCGGCAGGTGGCGCTTATCACGCTGATG
>CAZNAL010000081.1:0-8244 GCA_964571055.1 uncultured Oscillospiraceae bacterium
CCTTGGAAAAGGGTGATTTGGTTGGTCTCGGGAAGCCCGTCAAGGCAGCCCGCTTCCCTTAGCGCGTTCACTACGCCGCTGTTCGCTTTGGTGCGTTTTTGAAAATCCTCGATGGAGCCGTACGCCCCGCCGTTCGCCGCGGCGGCGACACCCTCCGCGGCGTTCTCGCCCACGCCCGCGACGGCGCACAGCGGCGGGCGCAGCGCGTTGCCCTCGATCAAAAAGCGTCTCGCGTCGGATTTATAAATATCGACGTCCAACAGCTCGATCCCCCGCAGGTTCATCTCGTACACGGCCTCCAGCGCCGTAAGAAGGTCCGCCTCCTTCGGGTCGGCGTCGTTCCCCTTCTTGCGGATGGCTTTGATGTTCTTGAGCACCTTGTCAGCGCCCCCGGACGCAAACGCCTGATCGAAGGCGTCCGCCGCCCTGCACTGGAAATACACCGCGTAAAACGCCAAGGGATAGTGCACCTTATAGTAGGCTACCCGAAAAGCCATCATAACATAAGCCGCCGCGTGCGCGCGCGGGAACATGTAGCCGATCTTTTTGCAGGAGTCCGGGAACCAGTCGTAGATGGGAAGGCCGCGCATGTGCGCTTCCATCTCCGGCGTAAGCCCGCGCCCCTTTCGTACGCTTTCCATGGTCTTAAAGGACATGGAAGGATCGCCGCCCTGCAGGATAAGGTAGTTCATAATATCGTCGCGCGTACAGATGACGTCCCGCAGCGTCGCGCGCCCGCTTTTGACAAGCTCCTGCGCGTTTCCAAGCCACACGTCCGTGCCGTGGGAAAGCCCCGCGATGCGCACAAGCTCCTCCATGGTGGTGGGGCGCGTATCCATGAGCATCTGGCGCACAAAGCCCGTGCCGAATTCGGGTATGCCGATGGAGCCCACGTCGCAGTCGAGCGCCTTCAAATCGACGCCAAGCGGCGCTTGTGTGGAAAATAGCTGCATGGTTTCGGGATCGTCCTGCGGTATCTCCTTGGGATCAAGCCCCGTCATATCCTGCAGCATGCGAAGCGCGGTGGGATCGACGTGCCCAAGTATGTCAAGCTTCACCAAACGGTCGTCCATAGCGTGAAAATCGAAATGCGTCGTGATGGTGCCCGCCGACGCCTTATCCGCCGGATACTGGATGGGGGTAAACTCCATGATGTCGTTTTCCTCCGGCACGATCACGATGCCGCCGGGGTGCTGCCCCGTGGTGCGCTTTACGCCGCAGCAGCCTGCCACCAGCCTGTCGATCTCGTCGCGGCCGAGCGTGATGTTGTTCTGCTCACAGTATTTCATCACATAGCCGTAGACCGTCTTCGCCTGCAAGCCGGAGATCGTGCCCGCGCGGAAGGCGTGGCCCTTTCCGAACATGACCTCCGTATAGGCGTGCGCGCGCGGCTGGTATTCGCCGGAAAAGTTCAAATCGATATCCGGCGTTTTATCGCCCTTAAAGCCCAAAAAGGTCTCAAAGGGTATCTCGTACCCCAGCTTTAGATACTTCGTGCCGCAGACGGGACACGCCTTGTCCGGCAGATCCACGCCGCAGGCGTATTGGCTTCGATCCACATCAAAATCGCTGTGCTTGCAGTGCGGGCAAACGTAATGCGGCTGTAAGGGATTGACCTCGGTAATGCCCGCCATGGTCGCCACAAAGGAAGAGCCTACGGAGCCTCTCGAGCCCACCAGATATCCGTCGTCATTGGATTTTTTCACCAGCCGCTGCGCCATCAGATACAGCGACGCGTAGCCGTTGCCTATGATGGAGTTGAGCTCCTTGTCAAGGCGCTTTTGCACGACCTCCGGGAGCGGGGCGCCGTAAAGCTCATGCGCGCGCTTTTCCGCCATCCCCCGCAGCTCGTCGTTTGCGCCGGGGAAGGTGGGCGCGTAGGTGCTCTTTTCGGAAAGGAAGGGCGGCATGACCTCACACTGCGCCGCGATGCGATCTGGGTTGTCGATCACGACCTCCCGCGCGCGCTCCCCCAAGTAGGAAAATTCGTCCAGCATCTCCTGCGTCGTCTTAAAATAGAGCGGCGCTTGCTGCTCTGCATCCTTAAAATCCCGCGCGCTCATGAGCACCGCGCGGAACACCGCGTCCTCCGGATCGAGAAAGTGCACGTCGCCCGTAGCGACCGTGGGTTTGCCGAGCGCGTCGCCAAGCGCGAGTATGCGCCGGTTGAGCTCGCGCAGCGCTTCGTCGTCCTTCACGCGCTCCTCGCGCACCAAAAAGGCGTTGTTGCCGATGGGCTGAATCTCCATATAGTCATAGAAGGAGGCTATATCCCGAATCGCCTGCTCGGGCTTATTATCCAGCACCGCGCGGAACACTTCGCCCGCCTCGCACGCGCCGCCCACAATAATGCCCTCACGATAGAGGCTCAACAAGCTTTTGGGGATGCGCGGCACCTTCTTCAAATGGTCCAAATGCGCGTAGGATACGAGGCGGTACAGATTCAAAAGCCCCGCATGATTCTTCGCCAATAAAATGATATGATAGCTTGTGCGTTTGCCCTTCGCCCGCTCCACGGGTATCGCGTCAAAGAGCGGTAAAGTCTCCACGTTTTTTTCTTTCAAATGCAGCAGCATCGTCCGCATCAGCGCCGCCTGCCGCTCCGCCTTTAGCGTAGCGCTCCCCGTAAGGACAGGCGTCTCTTTGTCATGGTAGCAATCGCCAAACAGACGCAGCGCGTCCGCGTACGCGCGCCGGGGCGGAAACTCCAATCGTTCGCAATAGGAGCAAAGCGTAAAGGCGGTCTCCGCGTCGGCGACCCATACGCCGTCGCCCGCGAATTCCCGCAGCGCGCGGATCGCGTCATAAAGCACATACGCGTCCTGCATGTCCGCTTCGCGCAAGCCTGTTTCGCGTGCCACCTCGGCGGGAAGGGGCATGCCCGTGTCCACCAAAGCGCTGAAGGTATCGATCGTCTCCGTTGCCGTAAAGCGCTCCGCCGCGATTTGGAAAACGCAGGGAAGATCCAGTCCCTTCGCAGCCGTGATCGAAACGGACACAAAGGTTTTTCCCTCCCATTGGCACAGCGTGCAGTCGGGGCTTAGATACCCCTCCACACCGAGAATCACCTTGATGTCCACGCCGTCCTTTTTGAGCTTGTTGGCGGCGTTCACGGCCGCAGGAAACGCCTGCACCACGCCGTGATCCGTGATGGCGACGGCCTTATGCCCCCAGCGCGCCGCCGTCTTTACCGCGTCCGCAGGTTCCACCAGCGCGTCCATGCTGCTCATCTTGGTGTGCAGATGCAGCTCCACCCGCTTTTCCTCCGCCGTATCCTTGCGGTATATAGCGGGCGTTACCGCCATATCCCGCACGAGCAAGCACATGCGCTTGAGGTAATTATCCATCGTATAGCTGCCGTGTACGATCAGCCTGTCGCCCTTCTTCTGGCACTCGGCAACGCGCGCCGCGACGGTCTTTTCGTTGGGCTCCAAAAACAGCTTGATGGGCACGGCGCCGGTGCGGTCGGTAAGCGCCGCCTGCAAAATCAAGCCGCCGTCCTTTTTCTCACGGCTTTCCATGGAGATGATCGTCCCGCAGACGGTGATGGTGCCCGCGCCCTCCTGCACGTCGCGCATGCAAAGCGCGCGCTCAAGCCGCGGCAACGTACGCCCGTAAAGGAGCTTACCCTGCGCTTGGGGCGCCGCCTTTTTCGTTTCCTTTTTCGGCGTTTCTTTTTTCGTCGTTTCCTTTTTCGGCGCTATCTTCGCGGGACGCGCCGCCTCGTCCGCGCCTTCGCCCGGCGCGGCCGCCTTGGGCGTTTCGTCAAAGACGAGTTCCAGCGTTAAAGGCAGCCCGATCACCGCGCTGGCCGCGTTCGTATATTGCTTGCAGTACGCATCGACGCCCGGTATGCGTGTAACGCCCTGTCTTAGGTGCGCGCTTACGGTGTTATCGTCGTGCGACCATTGCGCCGCCTTGAAAAAGGGGTGCAGCTGCGGCGCGCCCTCCAGCCATTTTTCGGCGATCATGGCCGCGATCTCGTCAAAATCCGTTTGCAGCAGTTCCGCGGGGTTCGTATACGCGATTTGAAGATCCAAGCCGCAGCCCGGCATGGCCTCCAAGAGCTTCTTTTCCAGCTTGTGCTGCGCGCTGCGCGGCACAAACGCGTCCGCCGTGAAATACGCCCGAAGCTCGTTGCGGCCGCGCGAATAGGATAATTCCGTCGGATGGATTTGTAATGCCGAAAAAAGGCTATCTAACACTTCGTCCATGCTTTGCCATTTCGATCAGCCTGCTGATCGCCGTCTCCGTTTCATATACGCCGCGCTGCTCACCCTGTACAAACAGCATGGCCTTTTTGCCGTGCTCGCCGAAGGCCACGCCCATATCCGCCTTGCGCGCCTCGCCGGGCCCGTTTACGATGCAGCCCATCACCGCCACATGCAGCGGTTCCTTCACGTCTGTAAGCGCCGCCTTCACGCGCTCCACCACGGGCAGCAGGTCAAAACCTGTGCGCCCGCAGGTGGGGCAGCTCGTGACGCGCACGCCGTCCGCTCGAAGCCCCGCCGCGCGCAAAATCGCCTTAGCCGCGCGCACCTCTTGCAGCGGCTCTCCCGTCATGGAAACGCGAAGCGTATCGCCGATGCCCTCCAGTAACAGCACGCCCAGCCCCACGGCGGAATTGACGAGCGCTTCTTCCCCCGCGCCCGCCTCGGTCACGCCGATATGCAAAGGATAGTCCGAACGCGCGTGCATCAGCCTGTACGCCGCGACGCAGTTGGGTACGTCGGACGCCTTGAGCGACGCTACGATGTCATAAAAGCCTTGTTCCTCGAGTATCGCGATATGCCCCATGGCGCTTTCCACCATGCCCTCGGGCGTGGGGCCGCCGTACTTTTGCAGGATCGCCTTTTCCAGCGAGCCCGCGTTCACGCCGATGCGTATGGGGACATGGTGCGCCTTGGCGCAATCCGTCACCATGCGCACGCGTGCGGCTTCGCCGATATTGCCCGGGTTGATGCGGAGCTTATCGACGCCGTTTTCCATCGCCGCGATCGCCAAGCGGTAATCGAAATGAATGTCCGCCACCAACGGCACACGCGTGCGGGCTTTGATAGCGGGAATGGCACGCGCGCACGCCTCGTTGTACACGGACACCCGCACGATCTCGCACCCCGCGTCGGCTAAGGCGTTGATCTGCGCGACGGTAGATTCCGCGTCCGCCGTATCGGTATTGGTCATGGATTGGATGGTCACGGGCGCGCCGCCGCCAAGCGGCACGCCGCCTACGCACACTTGTCTTGTCATCGCAGTAATCTCGCAACGTCCTTATAGGTTAAAAATACCACCAGCGCCATCAGCAGCGCAAGGCCGATCAGATGGATCATGCCCTCCTTCTCGGGGTCCATGGGCTTGCCGCGCACCGCTTCGATCAGCATGAACACGAGCCTTCCGCCGTCCAGCCCCGGAAGGGGCAGCAAATTGACGATCGCAAGGTTTACGCTTAAGAGCACCGTAAGCCGGAGCACCGTCTCAAAGCCCAAGCGCACAGCCTGGCCTATCACATTTACGATCATCACGGGGCCGCCCAGATCGCCGTCGTGCACCTCGCCCTTAAAGAGGTTCCCGAAGAAGCCGAGCATGGTTTTGACCAGCTCGCCGATATAGTGGAAGGAGTTCCCAACGCAGGTCAAGAACGAAAAATGATACCGCACGGGCTGTATGGTCACGCCAAGCATGTTGCGGCCTTCCGCTTCGCTATAGATGCCGCGCAGTACAAGCTCGATCTTCTCGCCATCGCGATCCACCAGCACGGGGCAGCTTTCGCTCTCCGCCGTCAGGATGGCGTCCGTCGCGTCCGTATAATATTCAAGCTTTGTATCGCCCACGCGCAAAAGCACATCGCCCTTTTGCATCCCGGCCTCCGCCGCGGGGGACACAGCCGCAAAATCCAGTATTTCCGGCATGTAATCGCCGTACGCCATCAACGCAACAGCCGCGAACACCACCGCGAACAGCAGGTTCATAAACGGCCCCGCAGCCGCCACCAGCATCCGCTTCCACACGGCCTGCTTATTAAAAGCCGTGGCGCTTTCGCATGCCGCGTCTTCGCCCTCAAACCGGCACATGCCGCCGATGGGAAGCGCGCGCAGGGAATAGAGCACGCCGTCCTTCTCCTTTTGCCAAAGCACGGGACCCATGCCGATCGCAAATTCGACGATGCCGAAGCCAAACCTTCTGGCTACCCAAAAATGCCCCAGCTCATGCACAAACGCCAATACGCCAATGACGATCAAGGCGACAAGAATGGATACAATCGTTGTCAAAGCTTATTCCTTTCGGGCTGATCTTCTCGCGGCTTCGTCGATCGCCAGTATGTCCTCGACGCTTCGCGCCCAGCCGCCCGGCGCGTGGCTCATAGCATATTCTACGCGCGCGGCGATGTCCGTAAAGCCGATCTGCCCCTTAAAAAACATTTCCGACGCGGCTTCCTTCGCCGCGTTATACACCACCGGCAGCACCTCGCCCTCGGCAAGCGCGTCATACGCGAGCCGCAGCGCGGGGAAGCGCACCGCGTCCGGCGCCTCAAAGGTCAGCGTGCCCACCTTGGCAAGATCCAATGCGCCAAAGCCCAGCGGCGCGCGCAGCGGATAGGTCATGGCGTAGGCGATCGCAAGCCGCATATCCGGCATGCTAAGCTGCGCCATGGTGCTGCCGTCGGCAAACTCCACCATCGAGTGCACCACGGATTCGGGATGGATGAGCACATCCACCTTGGGAATCTCAAACAGATACGCCGCCTCCATGATTTCCAAACCCTTATTGAACATGGTGGCGGAATCCAGCGTGATGTTCTTCCCCATCTTCCATGTGGGATGCGCAAGCGCCATCTGCGGCGTTACGCTTTGCATCCGCTCCGCGGTATAGGTGCGGAAGGGACCGCCGGAGGCGGTCAAAATCAGGCGCTTAACGTCCTTTCGGTAATCCGTGGCCGCAAGGCATTGGAAAATGGCGGACTGCTCGCTGTCGATCGGCAATATCCTGCCGCCGTAGCAATCCAGCGCGTCCCAAACCAAGCTGTGCGCGCAGACGATGCTTTCCTTGTTGGCAAGCGCCACCGTCTTTCCGTGCCGCAGTGCGCTCAAAAGGGGCAGCATCCCGGCAAAGCCGCTGATCGCGTTGACGACCACGTCCGCTTCGTCCAGCGCCGCCAGCTCGCTCGCTGCGTCTTTGCCCGCTACGATCCGGGAGCCCAGCTCCGCGTGGGACGCGCGCAGCGTCTGCGCTGCCTTGTCATCCTCCACGCCGATATAGCGCGGCATGAATTCCGCGGCCTGCTCCACCAGCGTCGCCGTATCGTGGCAGGCGCAGATGCCAAGCAGCGAAAATTCGCCGGGGGACGCGCGCACCACGTCCAGCGTTTGTTTTCCGATCGAACCCGTAGACCCCAACAACACCACGTTTTTCATACGTTCAAACTACCTCAAAACAACAGGCGCATCGCGCTTACATAGAGCAAGCTCACCGGCGCGCAGAAAAGCACGCTGTCCAGCCGATCCATCACGCCGCCGTGCGCGGGGAAGATCGTGCCGTAATCCTTTACGCCCGCCCAGCGCTTCACCATGGAGGCAAACAGGTCGCCCAACTGCCCCGCGACGCCGCAGAACAAGCCGAAGAGCATCGCATACCAAAGCGGCGGCAGCGCGCCCGCCCAAAGGCGGCTCAGCACCCACGTCAAAGCGCCGCCCAAGACGCTTCCCAAAAGCCCCGCGATACTTCCCTCTATGGTTTTCTTGGGGCTTATATCGGGGCAGAGCTTATGCTTCCCCAGCGCTGTGCCGACGAAGTACGCCAGCGTATCCCCCAAAAGCGGCGCGGCAAAGCAAAGGAACAGCGCGCCGTTGCCAAGCTCGCACGCCACATAGGCAAGTATAGCATAGAACAGCAGCGGATATATAGCGATAAAGAGTGAACAAATGATGTCCTCCATGGTACGTTTGGGATTCCACAGCCGCTCGGCGACCGTGAACATCACGCACAACGCGCACCAAACCGTCATCCCCCAGCCTTGGTAGAGCATAAGCGCCGCATACAGGAGTGCGGCGCAGGCGTACAGCCCGCCCAAAAAAGGCGCGAAGCCCTTCTTCTTCATCAAGCTGCCCATCTCATATACGCTCAGCACCGCGACCGCCGTAAAAAGCGCAAAGGTAACAAAGCCCCCAAAGAGCAGCACCAGCACAAACACGGCTACCAAAACCAAGCCTACGATCACCCTCGTTTTCATCGTTATTTCACCCTTCC
>CAZNAL010000082.1:0-6861 GCA_964571055.1 uncultured Oscillospiraceae bacterium
CGGCGATCTGATTCGAACAGATGACACTCCGGGTATGAACCGAATGCTCTAGCCAACTGAGCTACGCCGCCATATGGGTGCGGCCACCGGATGAAGGATGGCCGCACATTGGTTGCGGGGGAAGGATTTGAACCAACGACCTCCGGGTTATGAGCCCGACGAGCTACCAGCTGCTCTACCCCGCGACGTATGCCGAAGTGATTATCAACGGCAAGAGTCATAGTAACATAACACGTATGGTAAAGTCAATAGCGAATTTCACATTTACAGCGAAACGGTTTTTCGCGGCACGCCGTTCGGATACTGGGCGGCGCGCCGCGATTTGATTCTTTGGAATGCGCGGCTTACCAAACGCGCAGTCTGTCCGCGGGAGCTGTATACATAAAATCGTCCTCCGTTACGCCATAGGTATCATAAAACGCTTGATACTGCTGCACTGTAACGTTCGTGCGCAAATAAGGCGGCGCGTGCGGGTCGGTCTTGAGGTTGTATACGCGCGTCTCCGGCGTGATGCGCTCCGTCCAAACGCTCGCCCACGATCTAAAGAAAGCGTCATAATCCGCGTCATCCATCTCCTGCATGATGTCGAGTGTGCAGGCAAGCGCCCCCAAATCAGCCACGGTCTCCCCAATGGTAAGGTCACCCCTTACGTGCTCGCCGTTGAGCACCTCAATCGCCGCGTAGCGGGCGGAAACCGTGTCCGTGCGCGCCTTGAAGGCGGCGCGATCCTCGTCCGTCCACCAATTCTTCAGGTTGCCGTCCTTATCAAATTGGCTGCCCGTCGTATCGAACGCGTGCGTCATCTCATGCGCGATCACAGCGCCGATACCGCCCAAATTCGCGCTGCGGGAGGCGGATTTTTCATAAAACGGTGCGTGCAGGATCGCCGCCGGGAAATTGATGGAATTGTCGGACGGATCGTAACACGCGTTGACCGTGCTTGCGCTCATTCCCCAAACGTCCTTATCGACGGGTTTGTCGGCCTTTGCGTTTGCCTGTGCGGTCAAAAGTACGACTATGTTCATTACGTTTTCGATCAACGGGTCGTCAGCCGTGATCGTAATCGCGTTCCAATCGTAATCGAAGCTGGTCGGATAGCCAACGCGCAGCGTCAGCGCATCCAACTTCTCCATCGCCGTTTGCCGCGTGGCGTCCGTAAGCCAGTCCGCCTCTTGCATGCGCGTTTTGAATACGTCGGCGATTTCATACACCATGTCGGTAATGTCGGCCTTTGATGCCTCGTCAAAATACTTGGCGGCATAGATCCTGCCCATCAGCTCTCCAAGCTTCGCGTTACAGGTCTCATAGGCGCGTATCTGTGCGGGCTTGACGCCCGACCCGCCGTACTTTTCGTTTTTCCAAGCAATATAGGCGTTCTCCGAGAACGTATCGCCGTAGGACGCGAGGTTCGCAAGCATCCCGATCATCAAATACGCTTTGATGCCGGGCAGATTTTCCTCCGTATACAGGGCGTTGAAGGTCTTTATTGCCTCCGGCTCGGCGACTATGAATCGCGAAGCATCGCCCAGCCCCGCGTTTTGGAGCACCTCCATCAGCGGGAAATCCGGGGAAAGCGACGCGAGCGCCTCCCTCGAATATTCGTTGTAGGTAAGCGTAGTATAATCGTCGCGATAGCTGGTCGAAAGGGGGTAGATACCCGCCGAAAGCTTCTCTTCAAACGCGAAAGCGTCTGCGATCATAGCGTCAGCCTCCGCCTCCTCCACGCCGTTATGCGTCAAAAGCGCTTTATAATAAGTGTCGTTCGCCGCCTTGAAGCGATCGCCCTGCGCCGTGCGCTGCGCGTATTCCGCAGCGTCCTCCAGCGACAGAGCGGGCGCGGATAGGCTCGCTACATAGACCTCGCTGTTCTTCATATCCACGCCGACGCCTGTGTTAACAAGCGGCACAAAAAAGTACAGCGCTCCGTCGCCCGCAAAAAGCGCGCTAAGCTCCGCTATGCTTTTCACATCCCCCACAAAATGGAAGCTGCGCATCAGCGTGCTGTTCCCCGCCGCGTCCCGCGTAGCCGTATCCATGGCGGATGCAAACAGCGCCGCCGCTTTTTGCTGATCCTCGCTCTGATCCGGCGATGTAAGCGTTTCGATCATTTGACTTTGCACGGTTTGCTCCAGTTCGTTGAAGCACGTCCAGCGCGAATACCCTTCCGGGATGGGATTCTCCTTGTACCAGTCGTAATTCACAAAAGTTGCATAGTCCTGACGCGGCGAAGTCTCCTCCGGCAGATTGCCCGCGATGGCGGGATCCGGCCACACCTTGGGCGCGTTGGGATCCGCCGCGGGCGTTTCCGCAACGGCGGACGCTTCCTCGGCAGACGCCGTGGGCGCTGCCGGCTGGGGCGCTACGGGCGCTGCACAGGCTGTCAGCAGCAGCGCGGCGCACAAGCACACGCACAAAATACGTGAAAGCATACACATCCTCCTAGCAAGCTTTATTCTCGCACTGCGATTTCTGCCGCAGTGTATACAAACGATACCATGCTTCGCACCCGTTTGCAAGGAAACTCGTCATGACAGGCGGGCGGAACGCGTTTGGGCATCAAAGCATAGCAAATAGCCCTCCCGCGCTCTGTTAAGAATCCGAATAGCCAAAGAAAGGCAAATCGATAAAGGTTGCGCTTGTTTATTGTGCAGGAGCGCGATACAATGATATATGTGAGAAGATAGGTCATACTAATTTATGTATTTTATGCACTAACGAAAGGAGCACACATCACACATGAAAGACCTTACCAAGTACATCGAATCCCTCGGCATCCTCGCGCCCAAGGCTGTTTATAGCAACCTGTCCCCGGCGGTTCTGACCGAGAAAGCCCTCGCCCGTGGCGAAGGCAAGCTTTCCAGCACCGGCGCGCTGGTCGTTTATACCGGCAAGTACACCGGCCGCTCCCCTAACGACCGTTTTATCGTGGACTCCGAAAACGTCCATAACGACATCAACTGGAACAAAGCGAACGTTCCCATCACCCGCGAAAAGACCGACGCGATCTACAAGAAGATGACCGCCTATTTGCAGGGTCGTGAGATCTTCGTGTTCGACGGCTTTGCCGGCGCCGATCACGAATACTCCCTGCCCGTACGCGTGGTTTGCGAAAACGCAAGCTCCGCCCTTTTCTCCACGCAGGCGCTCGTTCGCCCCAGCGCGGAGCAGCTCGCCGATTTTAAGCCCGGCTTCACCGTACTTTGCGCGCCCGGCTTCAAGTGCGTACCCGAGGTGGACGGCGTCAATTCCGAAGCCGCCATCATACTGGACTTTGAAAAGAACATGATCCTGGTTGCCTGCTCGCAGTATTCGGGCGAGATCAAGAAGGGCGTCTTCACGGTCATGAACTATCTGCTTCCCCACAAGGGCATCCTGCCCATGCACTGCTCCGCGAACATCGGCGATCACAACGATTCCGCCCTGTTCTTCGGCCTTTCCGGCACGGGTAAAACCACGCTGTCCGCCGACCCCAACCGCAAGCTGGTGGGCGACGACGAGCACGGCTGGACGCCTAAGGGCATCTTCAACTTCGAGGGCGGCTGCTACGCCAAGTGCATCAACCTCTCCAAGGAAAACGAGCCGCAGATTTGGAACGCCATCAAATTTGGCGCCTTGGTCGAGAACGTCATCATGGACGAGGAGACCCGCGTACCCAACTATGACGACGGCTCCATCACCGAGAACACCCGCGTGGCGTATCCCGTGGAGTACATCCCCAACTGCGTGATCCCCGGCGTGGGCGGACATCCCAAGACGGTCGTCTTCCTGACCGCGGACGCGTTCGGCGTACTGCCTCCCATCAGCAAGCTGAGCCGCGAGGCCGCCATGTACCACTTCGTTTCTGGCTACACCTCCAAGCTGGCCGGTACGGAGCGCGGCATCACCGAGCCTGTCACCACCTTCTCCACCCTCTTTGGCGCGCCCTTCATGCCCATGCATCCCTCCGTATATGCTGAGATGCTGGGCGAGCGCATCGACGAATACGGCGCGAACGTATACCTCGTCAACACCGGCTGGTGCGGCCACAAGGCCGGCGACGGCAAGCGCATGAGCCTGCCCTACACCCGCGCCATGCTGACCGCGGCGCTGACCGGCGAACTGGAGAAGTCCGAATTTGAGACCGACCCGATCTTCAACGTCATGGTTCCCAAGACCTGCCCCAACGTGCCCGACGATGTGCTTTCCCCGCGCAAGATGTGGGCGAAGGAAGCCGGTGAAGTTGAATACGAGAAGACCGCGAAGGATCTCGCGTCCCGCTTCCAGCAGAATTTTGCAAAGTACGATCATATGGATCAGAAGATCGTCAACGCGGGCCCCAAGGCGTAAAAACAACCATCAAAAAAGAGCGGCGCAAGCCGTTCTTTTTTTGCGTGTTTTCTTAGGAAAACGCTCGTTTTACATCTGCGTGCGCAGCGCGTCGGAAAGCGTGCGCGCTTCCATCAACGTCATGCCCGCGGGGGGCTTTAAGCCCTTAGCAGCGGGCAGCAGCACGCGGGAAAAGCCCAGCCGTGCGCACTCCTGCACGCGCTTATCCATACGGCTCACGGCGCGCACCTCGCCCGTGAGCGAAAGCTCGCCCAAAACCGCCATGTCAGGCGGCAAGGCGATATTGAGAAGCGCAGATGCTACGCACATGGCGACGGCAAGGTCGCAGGCGCGCTCGTTGATGCGAAGGCCGCCCACGACGTTGATGTATACGTCCTTGTCGCAAAGGCGCAGATCGGCCTTTTTTTCAAGCACCGCCAACAAAAGCGCCAGCCGACTGCCGTCCACGCCCGTCGCCATGCGGCGCGGGTTGCTGTAGGCCGTAGGCGAGAGCAGCGCCTGCACCTCCGCAAGCATGGGGCGCGTCCCCTCCATAGCACAGGTCACGGCGCAGCCCGGCGCGTGCGTACCCGTAAGAAACAGGCGCGAAGGGTCGGGTATCTCGACCATGCCGACGTCCCGCATCTCAAAAACGCCGATTTCGTCCGTAGAACCAAAGCGGTTCTTCACCGCGCGAAGCAGACGGTATGCGTCATGCCTGTCGCCTTCGAAATAAAGCACCGTATCCACCATATGCTCAAGCAAACGCGGCCCCGCAAGCGCCCCCTCTTTGGTGACGTGCCCCACGATGAATACGGCGCAGGCCGTAGACTTCGCGTAGCGCGTGAGGATCGCCGTCGCCTCGCGCACTTGGCTCACGCTGCCCGCGGCGCTCGGAATGTCCGCACAATACATCGTCTGTATGGAATCGATGATCAAAAAATCCGGATTGAGGCGCTGCGCCTCGCTTTCCACGCAGGAAAGATCCGTTTGCGCCAACACCAGCATATCCCGCTCCACGCCCAGCCGCGCCGCGCGCATGCGAAGCTGCGCCGCCGATTCTTCTCCCGTGACGTAGAGCACGCGCCCGCAAGACGCCAAATGCGCCGCCGCCTGCATCAGAAGCGTCGATTTGCCGATGCCGGGATCCCCCCCTATAAGCACGGTGCTGCCGCGCACCAAGCCGCCGCCCAGCACGCGATCCAGCTCCGGCATGCCGCAGCTTACGCGCTGCGCGGCGTCGGTTTCCACCTCGCTTAGCGAAACGGCTTGCGTATAGCCCGCCATCGCGCCGCCGCGCGCGGGTTTGCCCGCGATCGCCGCCGCCTCCACCATGGTGTTCCAGCTGCCGCAGGCGGGACACTTCCCCAGCCATTTGGCGCTCTCATGCCCGCATTCGCCGCAGACGAACAGGGTTTTCCCTTGTTTATTAGCCATTGTTTCTCCTTATGTAGGGAAGAGTCTGCACGCTAGGTCGGAATGCGCGCGAATTTCACGATGTCGCGTTCCCGGCTGGTAACGTCCATCCAAGTCACGTAGTTTTCGCTCACGCCAAGGAACATGGCGACCTCATTGGTAGAGGTGATGCGATAGGTCTGCTTGTTGTCAAACACGAACGCGTAGATCGCGTCTTCCTTGGAATACGCTACGAAACCGTCGCCCAAACCGCACTGTACTACGTTGCCGGCGATCATCTGCGCCGTGCCGCCATTGATGCAGTAATACAGTTTCGTACCCTCGGCATGGTGATCGTCCAGCCAAACGGTATAATGACCGTCTCCCTGCGGGTCGTGCACATAGGTGCCGGGCGAATAGCTCTCGGAGGTGGAGGCGTTGATGCGGATCGAACGGACGGTGCTCGTCTCGCCCGAGCCGCTGTCCGTATCCGCCCAAAGCAGAAGGCCGTCCCGCAAAGAAGGCAAACTTTGGCCGTAGCTGGAGTTTGAGAACATGGCGAGCGTCGTGCTCTCCATCGTCGTAAGGTCGCATACGAACAGCTTGTCCATGCGTGTGCCGGTGCGATCGATCCACGCGATATAGCTTCCATCCAGCATCACCTCGGGTATGCCGGTATAGACGTCCTTGACCTTGACGGGCGCAAGCGGCTGCTTGGTCAAATCCACCGCCATGACAGCGCCGCCGCCGTCCAGTTTGGCGTCCAAATACACAAGCCACGTATCGTTGCACTTGGGGTACAGAAAATGCGCGTTCTGCGGCTGCAGCGGCAGCTTTTCAGCCGTCCGCGTAACGGGGTCGAAGCGCAGCAGCGCGTGCATCAGGGCGTTGCCATCCACAAGCTCGCCGCCGGTAAAGAGCATCTTTCCGTCATAAAAATACGGATCGCCGAACCATTTATAGTCCATGTAGCCGTCGAATACAAGCTCCACCGACGACGCGCCCGCGTCAAACCCATCCATGGGATGCGGCGTAGGCGAAGGCCGGGCGACGATCTGCTGCGTCGTGTCCTCCTTTGCGCCGGGGCCTTTGTAGTCCACGCCAAGCAGAGGCAGCACGCGGGGCAGCACCACAAAAATAATCGCGAAGACGACCGCCGCG
>CAZNAL010000082.1:6871-8155 GCA_964571055.1 uncultured Oscillospiraceae bacterium
GACGCCTAGCAAGGTGCCAAGCAGCGCCAAGATAGGACCCCAGTTGCTGGCGCTGAGGCTTTTTGCCCGCCTTCTGCGGCTGGATCTGAACTTTCTTCGTTTCCTGTCCGTTGCGCGTTTGCCCATTCGATTTCCCTCTGCAAAATAGTTCAGATTATTATACCATAGCGAGGCGTGAAAAAAAAGCGAACGTGCAGCCTGCGACAAAGCCTGTCGTTGCATCGCGCGCTTGTTTCTGATACCATCATACTAGAAGCGTGGCGATACGCCAAGCACAGCGACAAAAGGAGCGTCGGGCATGTTAAAAGCATTGAGCGCTGGCTTAATCAAACGTTATACGCAGCACGGCGTATCCAAAAGCTGTGCCGCCATGACCTACTATACACTTTTTGCCTTTTTCCCTTTTATGATGCTGCTTGGGCGCATCCTTGCAATCCTCAGCATTTCGGACACGACGCTGATCCAAGACCTCTCTAGGATCATCCCCATCGAGGTGTTGATGATCGCCCGCCAATATTTGGGCGTGGACGCCGCGTCCCCCAGCGTGTGGGGCACCGTGGTATGGTCCGCTGTCACGCTGCACCTGTTTATTCGCAATACGCGCATGCTGCTGCCCCCGTTGGAAACGGCGTTTGGCGTTGTCAACCACCGCCCGTTCGGCGTGCGGTTCCTGCTTTCCGCCGCCTTAGCGATCGGCAACATCGTTTTGATCTCCGCGATGCTGCTTCTCATCACGGTCGGCAAAAGCATCCTGGACTATCTTGCTGCGCGAATCGCGATCTCCGCTGCGTTCATCGCCGTTTGGGACGAGTGGCGGTTCGTATTCCTCGCCGTTCTCGTATTCTGCATGCTCTTTGCGCTTTACGCCGCCGCCGTGGGGCGCGCGCTCAAATGGCGGCATCTGCTGCCCGGCACGATCTGCGCAACGCTCGCGTGGGTCGCCATATCCATGGGCTTCTCCTATTATGTTTCGCATATGGGGCGCTATTCCGTGGTGTACGGTTCGCTGGGCGCTGTGATCGTACTTCTTTTGTGGCTGTATCTGTCCATGACCATCATCATCATGGGCGCGGAGTGCAGCGGCGTGGTGCTGGAACAGAAAAACTTCATATGAGTTTGGATAGAAAACGACCGCCCGCTAACGGACGGTCGTTTTGGTTTGTTCGCTTATAAAAGGTCGGCGCGCGCCTTGGCGTTGTTTTCAAGTTCCTCCAGCTTGCGGGCGGGATTCTTGACCTTTGCCAAGAAGATCATCGCCGCGATGATGTAGGGCTTAAAGGAGGC
>CAZNAL010000083.1:0-8068 GCA_964571055.1 uncultured Oscillospiraceae bacterium
AGGAGCTTACGAAAAACACGCCGGAAATGATCGCGCAGCTTTTGCGCAACTGGCTCACGGACGAGTACGGGCGATAAGCCGAAGGACAGAAAGGGAGAGCGGGTAGAGGATGGAGCTTTCGCTAAGACAAAAAGCCGCCATACTGGTCGTATTGCTTGGGAAAGATTATTCGCCCAAGATATACAAGTATCTCTCCGAGGATGAAATCGAGCTTTTGACCCTTTCCATCACCAGCTTGGATCGCATCGACAACGATCTTTCCGGGGAGGTGCTTGAGGAGTTTTATGAGATGGCGCTCGCGCAGAAGTACGTCACCGAGGGCGGCATGGATTATGCCCGCGACGTCTTGGTCGCCGCCATGGGGCAGGATCGGGCGGACGGCTTGCTTGGAAGATTGACCTCCGCGCTGCAGGTGCGCCCCTTCGATTTTATCCGCAGGGCTGATCCCTTGCAGGTATGCACCTTTATACAAAACGAGCATCCGCAGACCATCGCGCTGGTGCTTTCCTATCTTGATACGGGGCGCTCCTCCATGATACTGGGGTCGCTCCCGCAGGAGCTGCAGGCGAACGTCATCAAGCGCATCGCGCGCATGGGCGTGGTGTCGCCCGACTACATACGCGAAGCGGAGCGCGTGCTGGAAAACAAGTTCTCCAGCGTCGGCATCACGGCAAACGTCACCGTGGACGGTATCGATACCATCGTGGAAATCTTGAACTCCTTGGATCGCGGCACGGAGAACTTCATACTCGATTCCATCGAGCAGGAGGATCCGGAGCTCGCGGAGGAAATCCACAACAAGCTCTTCGTGTTCGAGGATCTTGCGAAGCTCCCCAACCAGAGCGTGCAGGCCGTGCTCAAGGAAGTGGACAACGATGTGCTCACCATCGCGCTCATGGGCGCGAACGAGACGCTCAAGCAGAAGATATTCGGCAACATTTCCAAGCGCTTGGCGGAGACCATCGAGGACAATATGAAATTCATGGGACCCGTGCGCGTGCGCGACGTGGAGGCCGCCCAGCAAAAGATCGTCAACGTTGCGCGGCGGCTTGAGGACAGCGGCGTGATCGAGCTGACGCGCGGAGGTGCGGATGACGACTACATCACCCCCACATAAAGGCGATAAGCGCGTAAGCCTCCCCACCTTCGACGAGCTGGTGCGGGCGGGCTCTATCGTCATGCCCGCCTATGAGGACGGCGCGGAGGATGCAAACAACACCGACGACGCGCCCGGCGACGCGGCAGCCAAGGAGGCCGCGCGTTTTCGCAGCAAGCTCAACGCCGAATCGCGCCGCGTCAAGCAGGAATGCGATAAAATGCGGCAGGACGCCGAAACGGACGCCATGGCCATTCGCGCCGAAGCCGCCAAGCAGGCGGACGAGATTCGATCCAAGGCGAAAACGGAGATCGAACAGACGATACAGGCGCGCTACGAGCTGGAAATAGGCCATTTGCGGGATACCGTAGAAAAGGCCGCGGCGGGCTTTCAGGAAAAGAAGGCCGCGCTCTTTACCGCCATGCAGCAGCGCATGCTGGATACCTGCATAGGCGTCGCGGAAGAGATCCTCCATTACGAGCTGGACAGAAGCGCGGACGCGTACCGTTCCATCGTGCAAAACGCCGTGGCGATGCTGGATACGGAGGAAAGCATGACGCTGCGCGTGCCGCCCGTGGCCTACGAGCGCCTTTTCGGCGGCACGGACAACGCGCTGCTGCGCCAAATGGAGGAGCGTCAAGTTAGAGTCCTCAAGGATAACGACGTCAAGGAGGGCGACGCGGTTGTTTCCACCGAGCGGGGCAGCATACGCGTGGGCGCGCAGACCCAGTCCGCGCGGCTTAGGGAAGCGGTGCTCATGAAATGGGGCGAGAAGCAATGATCGACCCCTGCGCGCAAATGAACGCTTGGTTTGATCGCTTTAACGCTGCCGCCGCCGAGACGGACACGGTGGAGCACAGCGGGCAGATTTCGCAGATCGTCGGCATGACGGTGGAAGCAAACGGCCCCCCGTGCAGCATGGGCGACGTGTGCCGCATCCAGCAAGGTACGGGCGCTCGCAGGGAAACCATGGCGGAGGTCGTGGGATTTAAGCAGAACAAGCTGCTGCTCATGCCGCTGGGCAACCTTTCGGGCATCAGCCCCGGGGACAGGGTGTACGCGACGGGTACGCAGCTCAAGGTCAAGGTAAGCAAGGCCTTGCAGGGACGCGTGCTTGGCCCCTTGGGGGATCCCATCGACGACGGGCCGCCCATCGAGGCGGAGTCGGAGTACGGCATCGACAACGACCCGCCCAGCCCCCTCAAGCGCGCGCGCATCCACGACATACTTCCGATGGGCGTGCGCGCCATAGACGGTATGCTCACCATCGGCATAGGGCAGCGCATGGGCATTTTCGCGGGCAGCGGCGTGGGCAAGAGCACGCTCTTAGGCATGATCGCCCGCAACGCCGAAAGCGACGTGAACGTGATCGTGCTGGTGGGTGAGCGTGGGCGCGAGGTCAAGGATTTTATCGAAAAGGATCTGCGCGAGGAGGGCTTGCGCCGCACGGTACTTATCGTCGCCACCAGCGACCAGCCGGCGCTGCTGCGGCTCAAATCCGCCATGGTGGGGACCTCCGTCGCGGAGTATTTTAGGGATCAAGGCTACAAGGTGATGCTGATGATGGACAGCCTGACCCGCTTCGCCATGGCGCAGCGCGAGATCGGCATGGCGACGGGCGAGCCGCCCATATCCCGCGGCTATACTCCCTCTGTGTATTCGATGCTCCCAAGGCTTCTCGAGCGCTCCGGCACCAGCGATAAGGGCTCCATCACGGCGATCTATACCGTGCTTGTGGAGGGCGACGACATGAACGAGCCCATCTCGGATACCGTGCGCGGCATCTTGGACGGACATATGGTGCTTTCCCGCAAGCTTGCCAACAACAACCACTATCCGCCCATCGATGTGCTCGCGAGCATCAGCCGTCTGATGCCGGAGATCGTGCCGGAGGCGCACTACCGCATGGCGTCGCAGGTGCGCAACATGATGGCGACGTATCGCGAGAATCAGGATCTTATCAGCATAGGCGCGTATAAGCCCGGCGCGAATCTCGAGCTGGACAGGGCGATCCGCTTGCACGAGCCGATTGAAAAGATGCTGATACAGGGCATGAACGAGCCGGCCAATATGGAAACGGCTGTGGCGGCGCTGCAAACGATCACGAGCGAATCGCAGTAAGGAGCATGACGCGGCGTGAAGAAATTCGTGTTTACCAACCAGAGCCTGCTGCATATCAAAAATGACGAGCACGAAAGGCTAAAGCGGGAGCTGGAAAATGTCGATAAAAGGATAAGGCTGATCGATGAGGAGATATTGTCCATCGACAGCCGGGTGGCCGTTGAGCAGCAGAACCAAGAAAGGGACTATGAAGCGGGCACCGACGCGCAGAAGCTGATCCAGTACGAGGACTTTTTCCGCTACATGCGCGAACGCCGCGAGGACGCGATGAAAAAGCGCGCGGAACTAGAAAAGGAACGCGACGTTATACAAAAGGAGCTTTTTGCCGTCCACAATCAGATCAAGGTGCTAGAGGAGATGCGGGACGCGCAGTATCAGGAATATCTCAAGGAAGTCGCTTTGGACGAGAGCAAGGAACTGGAAACCATGATGTCGTTCAATCTATACGAGGGAGCAAAGTAAAGGGTTGGAAAGCAGCGCGCGGGAAACAAAAAAAGCGGCAAAACCGCCCAAGGAACGCAAGGACAGGGCGCCCAAGGCGTCCGCGCGCCTTTCGGGCATGAACGCGTCCAAGAAGGAAAAGAGCGGCGGCACGATCTTTCTGCTCATCGTCGTGCTGCTCGTGATGCTCGCGATCTTGGCGCTGGTGGTGGCGTATATGTACGATATGTTCGGCATCCAAGCCTACTTTACCGAAACGCGCATCGAGCATGACCCTGCCTATCAGGAAAAGATCGCCGCGATGGAAACGGAGCGGCAGGCGATGGAGGCGGAAAAGCAGAAGGCCGCAGCCATGCAGACGGAGCTTGAGGAGAAGCTGGCGGCGGCGGACGAGGCGCTCGTCGCGGCGCAGCAGGCGGCGGACGCAAAGCAAGCCGAGATCGAGGAATTTGAGCGCAGCGTCGTCGTTTTCAACGAGCGCAAGATGGATTTTAACAAGCTGGTGGAGGTCGTGCTCGCGATGAAGCCCGCCGACGCGGCGGTTTTGATGAACGATCTTTCCAGCGTCCAGTGCGCGCGGGTGCTTGCCGCGCTGGACGCCAAGAGCGCCGCGAAGATACTCGCCCAAATGGACGACGAACGGGCGGCGGCAATCGGGCTGTATGTGGTGCAGTACGCCAACTAAGCGCATAGAGGGCGCGGAGCGCCCTTGGCGATAGAATCTTTGAAGAAAGGAGGAGATAGGCATTTGAAAATCAGCAATATATTGAACAGCCTGAACGTGGACGTACAGATGGTAGCCGCACCCAACAAGGCGGCGCTGCCCGCGGAGGACGCATCCTTTGAAAAGAGCATGCAGCGGGCGACGGAAAAGGCCGCGGACGCCAAGGCGCAAAAAGGCGAACGGCCAAGGAAAAAAACGGACGACGTAAAGGCAAACGAGAAAACGCAGGAGCCGCAGGACGCGGCCAGCAAGGAGAATGTCGGCAAGGACGCGCCGGCGAAGAACGAGGATGTACAGGACGTACAGGAAGAAAAGGACGCAGGAGACGAACAGACACAGGCGTTGGACGCGGCGGCGGCTGCGGCGGCGCTGGTGGAGCAGGCGGCCATCGTTGCGCTCAACGAAGGCGTTATGCAACAGATCGGCGGGACGGAGGAGCCGGTCGGCGCGCAGGAAGGCGCGTTGTTGACCGTCCCAAACAGCGGCGCCGTGCTTGTGGATGAAGCAGCGCAGACGAATACAGCTTCCGCTTTGGACGGGAACGCTGTGTTGGTAGAGCAGGAACAGACGGATTTCGTGGAGCGCGTGCTCGGCGAGATCGATACGGTCGTGAGCAATGAGGCGGAACGAACCGACCCGACGCAAAGCAAGGTACAGGCCCTCGGGGACGGCCTTGCGGGCGCGCAGGGGGATAACATAGATAAAAAGAACGCGGGAACGATGCAGCTTGGGCAGACGGCGCTGCACGCCGAAAATCCCATCCTTGCAAACGCGGCGCCGGACGCCGTGGTGACGCTGCCCGCGGAGGCGGCGGAGGCGCGGCAGGTCGTGGCGCAAACGCTGCTCGATCAGGTACAAAGCGCCGTAACGGCGGAAAAGAGCGAGCTGTTCATCAAATTCAAACCGGATGTGTTTGGCGGGATGCAAATCCATCTTTCCATGACGCAAGAGGGACTGCGCGCGCAGATACGCACCTCGGACGCTTCCGTGCGCGGTATGATCGGTGCGGAGATGAACCAACTGACGGATTCGCTTCGCGCACGCGGCATCGAGGTCGTGGAGATGGACGTGTACTATGAGCAGCAGACGGCCAACAACCAGTTCCTCGACCAGCGCTCCGGCGGCTATCAGGGACGGCAGCAGGGCGGCACGCGGCACGATACGCGCGTGGAGCAGCTTGAGGAAAGCGGCTACGAGAGCGTGTACGAACGCATGATCCCCACGGAAGAAGAAACGCCCGGCGTGGAATACACCGCCTGACGCGACGCCTTCCATACGAAAGATTGGAGGATACTATGGGTACTACCATCAATGGCATTGACACAAGCCGTGTTATTGATCCCAATTTACCGAGAACAGCCAATAACGAGCTGGGCAAGGACGCGTTTTTGCAGCTTCTTGTGACCCAGCTTAGCAATCAGAATCCGCTGGAGCCTACCAGCGATACGGAGTTTATCTCCCAGATGGCCAACTTCTCCTCGTTGGAGCAGATGCAGAACCTCAACGGCTCCATGCAGACCATGACCGCAAGCTCGCTGATCGGGCAGCGCGTATGCTCGGGCATTGTGGCGGATGCGGAGGGCAACCGAACCCATATGGACGTATGCGGGCAGGTGACGGGCACGGTCAAGATCGACGGCGAGGAGTATTTGCAGGTGCTAGCGGATAATTTCGACCAGACGTACCTCGTGCCGCTAAGCGTCATCACCAATGTTGACGCGGGCGGTAATACGGACATGCAGACGCTTCTTACGCAGATCCTCGCAAGCCTGAACCAGATACAGACCAATCAGGCAAGCGTAGCGGCCGCGAGCACCTACGGGCTTTCGTCGGCGGCGGATTACGGCAACACCTATTTCGGCGGCGGCTGAGTGGGCGCGGGTTGCGATGGAGGTTCCATCGTCGATTATACCGCACCGTCCCTTTCCGCGTGGGCGCAGCCCGTAGCGGCGCAAACAGCGGCAACGTCCATAACCGTGGACGAAATCGTTCCTACGGCTCAGACTGCGGACGATACCGCGGACGCGTCCGAAACGGCTGCAGAGAGCGCACCCGCCGTGAACGCGCCGGAGACTGCGATCGAAGCGGCGTCCCCCAATGACCCCGCGGCTGCGGAGGTAGCCGTGGAGGTGGTTCCTGTCGTGGCGTCCCCCTCCGTTGTGGAGACGAGCGTTGCCGCAGCGGCTGAAACGGTCGTAGCGGACAATGAGGAGACCACGGAAGAAGTAACGCCCGCTGCCGAGGTGTAACGGGCTTCTGGTGATATAGTCTGGGAGGTATACGACTATGATGCGTGCATTGTTTTCCGGTGTTACCGGATTAAGAAGCCATCAAACCAAGATGGATGTTATCGGCAATAACATTGCAAACGTGAACACGGTAGGCTACAAGAAGAACACGGTCACCTTCAAGGATCTTTATAACGAAACGATCAGCGCGGCGGCTGCCAGCAGCGGCGCGGGTCAAACGGGTACGGGCGGCGTGAACGCCAAGCAGATCGGCCTTGGCTCGTCTGTGGATTCCGTCACCGCCGTGCACACGCCCGGCTCCGCCCAGTATACGGGCAACGGCATGGACGTCGCCATCTCCGGCGACGGCTACTTCACCGTCATGTCCGCGACGGGTCTCCAATATACCCGCGCGGGCAACTTCTACACCGATCTGCAGGGCAATTTGGTCACCTCGCAGGGCTTTTATGTGCAGACTGTCGCTCCCACGGTCACGGTGGGCGAGAAGCTGTCCGTCGATTCTGTGGCGACCAATAACCTCATCAATCAGCCGTCGGGCATTTTGGATGCCGCACATACCGGTACCGTCACAGCGGATCTTTCCACCGTGAAGGACGCCGAGTTTGGTTTTGCCTTTGAACCCAGCCCCGAGGGCAAATGGAACGTGGCGTTAGGCGAGGGCACCGGCAACGAGTATGTGCTGGACACCTCCAACGTTGGGCTTAGCGGTACGCTGGACGTAACCCTGATCAGAGACGCTATCAGGGATATTGCCGGCGATACCGGCAAGGCGGGCAATCACGATCTGTCCTTCGTACAGGATGTGGCAAACGACCGGATCAAGATCATGTTTGGCGATATGGAGGTCGCTTCAGCGTCTACAGCCGGGATACCGGATCAAATACTGGCAAATGATCCAACGGAATACCCACTGGACTTTGTGCTTCCCGACGGCACGGACAAATCCATTGAAAAAACGGCCATCAGCTACAAAAATCCCTCCACCACCACGGCCATGGACAAAAACAAGCTCGGCGAATCCGTGTTCGGCAGGTTAAGCCGCAAGCCCAACCTGACCCTTGCCGAGCAGGGGCAGTGGTTTTTGACCCGTAACGGCACGAATGTGGAACCTATCACCTTCAGCTATACTGCCAAATCGGAGGGCGGCATTTCCGGCGACGTGATCTTCAACACCGCCCAGTACGGCAGCGTGGTCATGAATCTTGAAAGCGGCAAGGTCAACAATATGGGGCAGCTGAATACCGCGCTGCAAAACAAGACCTTTGAGGTCAATGTGCGCTCCGAGAACGTGCCGCAATACACGCCCCCGCTCGGCGTTATGGCGGGGGATCTGAAGAACCTGACCGTCAACTTCGATAACTTCGCCAATTTGACCATTGACGCGAAGGGCGCTGTGATCGCGCAGCTCAAAAACGATATGCAGATGGATATAGACGG
>CAZNAL010000084.1:0-7830 GCA_964571055.1 uncultured Oscillospiraceae bacterium
CAGTATTGAATCATATGCCCTTTGTAAGGAGTTGGCTTACGAAAATTCATTTCCTCACTTAATCAAAACAAGTGAGTGGGGCGCGGTCGCCTACTTGACAGTGAGTCCGTATGGCAGAGACGGTGTTGAGGTATCGGCTAATCTTACAAAGACTACACTTGCCGACGGAAAAACAACTTCTGTTACAGCAGGTGGAAATGGTGTAGATGGATTAGCTGCCTCTGAACAAGAAGCTCTTGTTAAAAACGCTAGCCAAAGCACAACTGGGAATGTTTATGGTGTGTACGACATGGCGGGCGGATTATGGGAAAGAGTCGCTGCGTATATTAATAATGGCAATGGTAACTTATTGTTGAATGGTAAAGCCATTATGGAAGATGGCGACCCAAACAGCAGCAATAGATACAAAACCGTCTATGCGTACAACAAAGCTGACGACACGAATGAAGCTAATTATAACTTGAACAAAGCATTCAAAGGGGATGCGATGTTCGAGACCTCCAGTGGCATCGGGAAAAAATCATGGTTTGGCGACGAGTCCAGCTTCATGTTTGGCAATGCTGTGTTTCTCCATAGAGGTGGATCTACTATTAATGATCCCGGTGTAGGAATCTTTACATTTAGCAATACTCCAGGGATGCCAGGAAATCCTTTAGGATTTAGGTGCGCTATTATTGTAAAGTAACAGTAACTGACAAAAAAGCTGTCAGTGTTGGATCATATTTATATAGAGATTTGGCCTCTTGAAGGTTGTACCATTCTCCTGGTCAGCACGTACAGCTTTAGTGGATTTATTCAATTTGGTCCCTTTAGTCCTTTTTGTCCGTTATGCCGCAGACAGTAAGCTTAAAAAAACGGCGCCTGAAAGCGGGTGCATTCGCTGTAAAACAGGTGCATTGTATCAATCGTTTGGTCATTTGCCAAGACAGATGAGCGAGTTAGCGTAGCTAATTTGCTCATCTGTTTTTCTGTATGGCGAAGTGGGACTTGAAGGGTACGACCCTGTAAGGGGCAAAACGCAACGGTGTTGCGTTTTGAGTACCCCGGGCTGGCCGCGCTTTGCGCGGGGCAAGTCCCACTTCCGGCACCAAGACAGATGAGCGAGTTAGCGTAGCTAATTTGCTCATCTGTTTTTCTGTATGGCGAAGTGGGACTTGAAGGGTACGACCCTGTAAGGGGCAAAACGCAACGGTGTTGCGTTTTGAGTACCCCGGGCTGGCCGCGCTTTGCGCGGGGCAAGTCCCACTTCCGGCACCAAGACAGATGAGCGAGTTAGCGTAGCTAATTTGCTCATCTGTTTTTCTGTATGGCGAAGTGGGACTTGAAGGGTACGACCCTGTAAGGGGCAAAACGCAACGGTGTTGCGTTTTGAGTACCCCGGGCTGGCCGCGCTTTGCGCGGGGCAAGTCCCACTTCCGGCACCAAGACAGATGAGCGATCAATATCGCTGTGTCTCCTCTCATTTTTCCATCCTTTTCCGTAATTTTTTACCTTCCTTCTTAGAAAAATATGTAAAATTGAGTTGACCATGCGAAAAATCTATGCTATAGTGACTTACCGATAAAAATATTAATGGTTTGTTTACATTTTCGTTTATCATCAGAAATAGGAGGGTTTATTGTATGATGTCAAGAAAGGTATCCCGTTTTGCGGCGGTCATTCTCTGTGTCGCAATGCTTTTCGCGGTTTCCGCAACCGCCTTTGCGACTTGCACGACCTGCAATCAATCGGTGGTTTATCCGAACTATGTTTCGATCCCCAGCTATTATTACGGCGATAAGCTGTATGCCACCACCACGATCAGCGTTTACGCCGGCCCCGGCACCAATTACCCGGTGATCGGTTATGTAAGTGCCGGCAACATGGTCAAGCGCATCGGCATCTACGGTGAGTTTTCACAGATCGAAGCCTTGGATCTGCCGGGCTATACGGCATATGTGCAAACCGCCTATCTCTCTACGTATTATTACAATCCCTATCCCCTGTATCCTTGGTATGATTCCTGCTACAGCCCCTGCTACAACCCTTGCTACAATTCCTGCTATTGCAATTAATTGATAGCGAAACAAAAATATGGGAGCCGCTCTTGTTCAGAGCGGCTCCTGTTTGATTATCCGTCAAGGCCCTGTCTCTTCATCGCATCGCGCGCTGCGCGGCGCTCCGCCGCTCTGCTCCTGCGGCGCTTCTTCTCTATCGCGTGCGATATAACGCTGATCAGGAAAAGCAAAAACATCAGTGCCGCAAACGCGCAAATACCCCAAAAGACCATCTTTTGCAGCGTAACGGCATCCTCGCCAATATGGATAAAAGCGTCATCCTTCACTTCCGGAATGGGCGTTTCAATAGGTGCGGCATCTGCGGGCGCGGCTGTGGGCGCAGGCGTCAGCTCAGGCAACACCGGCCTTGCGGGCAGCGTTGCGTACCGCTGTACAGATTCGCCATCGGGATCATAGGCAAAAAAGCCAATCTCCCCCTGCGGATCGCGCGCATACACCAAATATACATCCCCCTGCGCGTCTTGGCTCTTCCATACCGTGATCTCCTTCTCATCCAGCGTCAGCGTGGACTGCGTAAACCCTTCCGGTATCTGAACGCCGCTGTCCGGCTGCAAAAGGATGTACGCTTTCAGCACGGAGGAAATGGTTCTGTAGGGATACAGCGCGTCGTTTGCGCGATCATACACATAATAAGCCGCGTTTCCGCCCGCAGCGTCCGAAAGATATAGAAGCTCCGGCGCGTTGGAATCCTTGATCGCGGCGCCCATGACGGTCTCGTCATGATAGGGAAGCTCCGTTTCCTCGTATTTCGACGGGATCGTTACGTCTTCCAGGCTGCGCCAAATATACATATCCACCGGTGCGCCCGCGACATTTTCAGCCTTTACGCCGGTCTTTGCATAATCAACGGGTACGGGCGTCGGCGTAGCTTGAACGGGTGATGCGGCAATGGATACCGCAACGCTGCCCTTCGCGCCCTCCAGTTTCTCGCCGTCATAATTCAATATGTTTTCAATCGTGGCGTTTACCGTCGCTTCCCCGCTGGCGATCGCTTCAAACACGAGCTTGCATGTAAGCGTCGAAGCGCCGTTTTTTTCGGCGGAAACGATGTTGATAAAGCCATCCGCCGCACCGCCGTCGCTTTCCTTATAGGTTAACAATGCGGGGTCGTAATCGAAAACGCCCTCCGCAACCGCCATCTCTTTTCCCGTAACGGTGAGGGTCACCTCCACCGTATCCCCCGTCTGTATCGCGGCGCTGGACGCGTTTACGGTAAGCTCCGCCGCGAACGCCGTCGAGCATACGCCCAAAAGCAACAGCAAGCAGATCGCCAATGTCAAATTTCTTCTATATCGCATATCGTCAACTCCCTTGTCGAATCTTTGCTTCGTCCTGCGTGTATTTGAGAAGCTGTAGCAGATCCATGCTGTCAACCTCGTCGTCGTGATTCACGTCCGCCGCCTTGTAATAAGGGCCGGACAGCACTTTTTCATGCATAAGATGGCTGCGAAGCGTGGTAATGTCGTCCGATCCGATCACGCCGTCACCATTGATGTCGCCGTAGAGGATGATCGGCACATCCATAAAGGAACGCCCCTCGTCATACACGGTGCGCACGAAGTTGCCCGTGCATACCGGATCCTCCTTCTTCTCCGCGCCCTTTGCCGTCACGACCAGCAGTCTTTCGCCCTTCGTTTCCAAGCCGTCCAACAGCTTGTCCGGCGTGGTCTTCGGTTCGATTTTCGTGATGCCCCACGCTTCGATTGCATATCTGTCGCTGCTAAGCTTGGGAGCCGTCTGGAAAGTACCGATCGTATCAAGCTCCGTATTGATATAGAAAAATTGCAGTATATCGGTATAGGCCTGTCCGTTTCGCGCGCGCTCCTGCGCGCTCCGCTGCGATAGGCCGATGCCGTGGCCGTAACGCCGCACCGTTAGATACCATCCGTCATACCGGGTTCCTCGGATGGTCATGCTGCCCGGCTCCGCGCCGCGCATACGCAGGCTCGTCGCTTTTCTGCCGATCAAGCCGAGCACATTGCGCGATGTGCCGAAATCCAAAGCGTCAAGCTGCAGCACCACGTTGACCTGCCCCTGCTTTTGCCCGTCGTCCACCATGAGGGCGACGTTCGCCTTTGTAAAGCAGCGGCTTGGCGCCTCATAGGACGGTTCGCACGGCAGCACGCTTACGGTAGAAAGCAGCGTAACGTTCTTCCCTGCCGCCTCGTTAGCGCCCCGTTGTAATGCGGCAATAACGGTCTGATCCATGCGGGAGAGCGTGTCATCGTTGTATACCGCAGGGATAAACCCCAAATACTCCAAGCTCGAAGCGTTCAGCAGGTCATAGGGGTCGTCCGCGTTCGTATAGTAAGGCAGATCCTTTTCCCACACATTGCCCGTCCGCTCCGTTTGACCGCCGTTGGACGCGGAATAGTACGCTTCAATGATGTCGCCCTCATAGGTGAGCACCTTGCCCTTGGTGTCGTCCACAGCGGCGATGGCTCTTGTATTCTTGCTCGCATAACCGCGATACACCTGATCCTTCGACGTGTCCAAAATATCATAGGTGCCGGCCGCGTTTCTCGAGCATTTAGACACAGCGTAGCCGCGCGCGCAGACCGCCTGCGCCTTGAGCGCTTCAACAGGGAAGGAATTGCTCATCTCATGTGGAACCACGCCGTACAAATACTGTTCGATCGGCAGCGTATTGATCGCCCGAACATAGCCGCCGGATACGTCAAAGGTCATATTGCCAAGGTATGTGCAGGTTCCGTAGTCCTCGTTTTTTAGCCTTATATAATCCTTCGTTTCCCCATAGCTGTCGCTTACAAGCGTAAGCGTCGTTGCCGTAAACGTTTTTTCGCCGATCTGCAAAACGGGTCTGCTGCCCACGGCTTTTACCGTCAGCTCCTCCGCGCCGATCTCGATGGAGGGATCCTCCTTCAAGTGATACGAACCTACCGGCATAAAAAGAAGTTCCGTCTTTTTGCCGACGGATAAAAGAACGCGCACATCGGTATGAAACGCCGCCGCACGAACAGGCAGCGCCGTAAAAAACGTCAGCAATGCAAAAAGTAAAGCCATGGCTCTACTGCATCGTTTCATGCTTCACCTCCATGTACCGTTATTGCCCGCAAATGCAGGCAATATTCGGCTGGATACATGATACAGTCTCGCGCACGGCTCGTCAATGGCACTCGCTGATAGTTCATGATTTAGCCCATTTTTCGAATGGTTCTATTTCATAATCTGCAAGTATTCCTCATATTTTTCCAGCATGGCTTTATACTTTTCTTCTATATTCTCAAAATGATCCTTGCGCAGCGGTTCAACCACCTCGCACATAGCGTCAAAAAGCGGCGTTAAGCCCAAGTTGCCCGATACGTCCTTGAGACAATGCGCGTGTTCGAAGGCTTCCTTATACTTTTTGCTTGCCATCGCGTCCGCAAGCGCATCGAAATGCTTATCCCCCACGATCATCTCCAAGCATTCGATATACAGCTCTTCATCTTCCATGAAACGATTGAGCGCCATTTCGGTATCCGCGCCCCACGCATGCAGTTTTTCGATTTTTTCGTTGGCCATTCTCTTTCCTCACATAGCGTAACAATTGTAAAGTAACTCTGTAAACACGACTTGTCTTTTCTTATAGTATACACAGCTCTGCGCATTTTCGCAAGTAACGCATAGCGTTTTCAAGCCTGTCCGCGCAAAAAGCGAACGGCTGACATTCCGGCCTTCGCGCCTTCCGCAACGGCTGTGGATACCTGTAAAATGCCGCCTATACAGTCGCCCGCCGCGAACAAGCCGGGCAACATGGTTTCCATATTCTCGTTTACCACAATATCGCTTCCCCGCACCTCTACGCCCAGCTTGCGCGCCAAATCCGACGCGCCCGCCGTGCCGATGGCGACAAACAGACCTGCCGCTGCAAGCTCGCTCCCATCTGTAAATCCTATGGCCTCGAGTTTATCATCGCCTCGTAACGTCAGGATCGGTTTTTCAATGATTTCTATCGTTTCAGGAAATGAGGCTGTGAGCGCTTGTCCGTTCGTCAGCAGCGTGACGGAAGCCGCCACCGGCAGAAGCGCTATGGCTTCATGCAGCGCATAAGCGCCGCTTCCCAATACGGCCACCGCTTTGTTTCGATAGAAAAACGCGTCGCAGATCGCGCAATAGCTTACGCCGCGTCCCTCAAAGCTTTGTAAATTTTCAATCGGCGCACGCACGCGTTTTGCGCCCGTGCAAAAGATCACGGAGGCAGCGCTTACGCTTTCGCCGTGTGCACAGGTCAACGTAAATCCGTTTTCCCAGACTATATCGACAACATCGTCCTCGATTCTTGCAACGCCCAACTTTTGAAGCTGCCGCAAGCCTGTTTCAAACAGCGCTTTCCCGGACATGTTTTCGGGCAAGCCATAAAAATTATCGATCTTTTCCGCTTTCATCAAAGCGCTTGCATCGCCGCCAATCACGGTTACGGACAGGTTGGCTCTCGCCGCGTAGAGCGCCGCGGAAACGCCGGCAGGTCCGCAGCCTATAATCGCGCAATCCATCGTTTTTTGCATACTCGTCTCCCTATTTTTATATCTTCTTTGGCGTTTCCTGCTCCGCAACGGCGGATAGCACAGATGCGTCCTCGCCCTTTGGCATCAGCGAATCACGCGCCATGGAGAACGCGCCGTTTTTGCTTACAATGATGTGATCGTGCAGCCGTATGCCAATCGGCTCCAAGGCACGCAAAACCGAAGCCGTGGCTTCCACATCGGCGCGAGACGGCGTCAGATCGCCCGAGGGGTGATTGTGCGCCAGCATAACGCTGTGCGCGTTATGCCGCAGCGCGCTCTCCACGACCAATCGCGGATAGATCGCCGTTTCCGTCAGCGTGCCGCTGCTTAGCTTTTCACAATGTAAAACACGCAGGTTTTTATCGAGCGAAACGATATACATGACCTCGTATCGCTGCTGCGCAAGCAGCGCACGGCAATACGCCATCGCTTCCTTGGGCGTGGTAAGCCTTACGGCTTTTCCCTTTTCGTACGCCATGCGCGACGGCAGCGCGCCTATGATTGAAAGCAAGACCGCCGTGCTCTCCCCCACGCCTTCAACCTTCATCAGTTCGTTTATATCCGCGTGCAAAACGTCGTCCAAAGAACCAAAAGCCATAAGAAGCTCATGCGCGATGGGGTTGGTGTCCTTCCTCGGTATAGAAAAAGTCAACAGCAATTCAAGCAGCTGGTGATCATGCAAAGCGTCGGCACCGCTTTGCACATAGACATCGCGCAATCTTTTTCTATGACCCTCGTGCATCAAACGTTACTCCGCCAAAGCAGCCTTCGCTTCATTCTCAGCGCCCGCAAAATGCTTCCTGCCCGCGTACAGCGCGATGCTTGCCGCAACAAAGAGCAATATGATGCTCAATATGCCATAAGACGGACGGCCCGTGATCGAAAACGCCACCGAATACAAGGCAGGACCAATCACGCAGGAGAATTTCCCAAAGATATCCAAGAACCCGAAATACTCATTCGAACGCTCAGGCGGGATGATCTTTCCGAAATACGAGCGGGAAAGCGCTTGAATACCGCCCTGCACGGTGCCGACCAACGTTGCCAGTATCCAAAACATGATCGTGCTCGTGCGTATAGCGGCTTCAATATCGCCGCCCGACATCTCGGCTCTTTCAATATTCACACCCATGAAGAAGCCGAGGATCGTAATGCAGAAATAGACCCCCACGGCTACGGCGATCATGCGAATACCGCCGACCTTCTTCGCTAAATTGCCAAAGAGTATGGAAAACGGCACCGCAACAAGCTGTGTAACAAGCAGC
>CAZNAL010000085.1:0-7729 GCA_964571055.1 uncultured Oscillospiraceae bacterium
TCCCGCACCAGGAAGCGGTGTCCCATGGCTCGCACGACCAAGAAGTCCTTGGCAGGCGCCGCGGTCTCCGCCGCCCGCAAGGCCATCCGGCGTTCGGGTGGCAGCGCGCCCGCTGCGGAGGCTCCCGCTGCCGGCACCTTCAAGATCAGCACCTACCTCCAGCTCTCCGGCAACAACGCCGAGGCTGGCAACAACGCCAAGAACGGCATCGATCTGGCCGTTCAGTACATCAACGAAAACGGCGGCTTTAACGGCGCGAACGTCGTGGTAGAGCATTTTGATACCACGGGCAGCACCGAAGAAGCTGTTAAGGTCGTGCAGAAGGTCATCGAGGGCGGCAACGCGGACGCTATCATCGGCTCCGTGAACTCCAACGAAGTTTCCGCGTGTATCTCCTACATCAACGACGCGAAGATCTACAACTTCGGCCTTGGCACCTCCGCTACCTGGATGGCGGACGAGAGCATGATCTACACCTTCCGCGCCAGCGCCAACAACAACCGCATCGCGCCCTTGGATGTAGACATGATCAAGGAACTCGGTTTTGACGACTGCGCCATCATCAGCGGCACCGATGATACCGGCAAATCCACCGCCGACGCGTTTGAAGCGGCTTGCGCCGAAAAGGGCGTGACCGTCACCACCCGTCAGGAGTGCGACACCGCCGACACGGACTTCACCGGCCAGATCACACAGATCCTCGCGACCGATCCCGATATCGTCTTCCTGTCCCTGATCGGCGATACCTTCGGACCCTTCGTTAAGCAGCTGCGCAACATGGGCTACAAGGGCATGCTTGCCTGCAAGGAGTGCTTCTCCACCGCTTACCAAGAGGTCGCGGGTCCCGAAAACTCCAACTACATCGCGTTCGTATATCCGTACGTTCCCTACAATTCCGTTGACGAGTGCAACATCCCCATCATGAAGGCTATGCTCGAGAAGTACTTCGCCGCCTACGGCAAGTGCCCCACGCACGAGAGCGCCTACCGTGGCTGGGATACCATGATGGCCATGTGGGAAGCCAGCAAGATCGCCGGCTCCAACGAGGACGAAGCGCTGCGCGAAGCCACCAGCAAGGTCAAGATCGATGGCTTGGGCGGCACGCTTGATTACACCAAGGGCGACCGCGAAGGCTACAGCGCGTTCAACTCCTTCATCCTTGTGGATGGCCAGAACCTGCTGCTGAGCGACTGGCTCTCCAGCGGCGGCTACGACGCCTACAAAGCGGCTACCGGTCGTGATCGCTAAGCGCCAGGAGGCATAAAGCCGAACGGCATAGCACAACGCAGTGAAAAGGACTTTTTCCGGCAGTGGAATGAGTCCCGCAAAGATCCGAAGCGGGCGGGAAGCCCCGCCCGCTTTTCTCCTGTCGGTAAAGCGCTTTTGATTCTGCGCAAGGAGGTTTTTACATTGTTTAAGATATTATTGATTAACGGACTGATCATCGGCGGCGTCTACGGCTTGATAGCGCTTGGCTACAGCCTGATCTACAGGGCCTCGGGGCTGATGAGCTTTGCACAGGGCGATATGATCACGCTGGGCGCCTATCTGGGGCTGACGTTTTACAGCATACTGGGGCTGCCCTTTTTCGTATCCTTCCTGCTCACTTTCGCGTGCGCGTTTTTAATCGGCGTCATTTTGGAAAGAGGCGTCATACGCGCGTTGCTCAACAAAAACGTTATGGTCATCTATGTGGTGCTTGCAACCATCGCCATTTCCTACATTATACAAAATTCCATGCAAGCGTTCTTTGGTACGAAGACCCTGCATTTCCCGCAGGTGTTTAGTAATAGCACCACGACGATTCTGGGCGTCACGGCGCAGACGGAGGCCTTTGCCTGCCTCTTCATCTCCTTGGCGCTGATGTTCCTGCTCCATTTGTTTATGACGAAAACGAGATTCGGTACCGCCATGCGTGGCGCCGCCATGGACGCCCTCGCGGCGGAATCCTGTGGAATCAATACCTCGTTAAGCACCGGCGTTACATGGGGTCTCGCGGCTGGCATCGCCTCGATCGGCGGCATGATGCTCGGGCCCATGTACGGCGTATATACAACCCTGGGCGCGACCATAGGCCGCAAGGGCTTCGCGGGCGCGGTCGTGGGCGGCTATGGCAATATGTACGGCGCAATGATCGGCGGTATGCTCTTGGGCCTAGCGGAAACCTTCGTGGCGGGCTATTGGACCGGTACCTATAAGAATCTCATCGCTTACGCGATCCTGATACTCTTCCTGTTCATAAAGCCCACCGGCATATTCAACGAAAAGGCAATCCAGGACGTGTAACCGGTTCAAAGAGAATGGAGGTATTGGCTTGAATCCCTTTGAGAATATAACCAAAAGTAAAAAGACGCTGGCGCTGATTGTCTTAGGCGTGGTTTTGGCTGTGCTGCCCTTTATCACCAAGCTGGTGGCGGGCAACCAGTATCCCGTGATGATCCTTTGCATCATGCTCATCTACATCATCGCGGTATCGGGACTGGACGTGCTGTTTGGCTACAGCGGCCAAATATCCCTCGGCCACGCCGCCTTTTTTACCATCGGCGCTTATACGACAGGTTTATTGAACATGTACTTCAACCTGCCGCTCTACATCACCATCCCCTGCGGCGCGCTGCTGCCTACGCTCATCGGAGCGCTGCTTGCGTACCCAGCTTCCAAACTGAAATTCCACTTTTTGTCGCTGGCTACCATAGCCTTCGGAGAGATCACCTATTATTTCCTCTATTGCTCGCCCGGCGGCTTCACCAAGGATTTCAAGGGCATCAACGTGGTAGGCATCAACTTCTTGGGCGACAATTACATCAAGTGGTATTTCTTCCTGATGGTGTTCGTGATATTGGTGCTGCTCGGTAAAACGGCGCTTGTCAATTCCCGTACAGGCCGCGCGTTTACCGCGATCCGCGAAAACACGCATGCGGCGGACGGCATGGGTATCAACGTGCGCAAGAACAAGATCCTTGCCTTCGCGGTCAGCGCGTTTTTGATGGGGCTTGCGGGCGCGCTGTATGTGCACTTTATCAAGTACATCAGTCCCGAGACCTCGATGCAGAAGCAGTCCGTACTGTTTTTGACCATGCTGCTCTTTGGCGGTACGGCTTCCCTCGTGGGTACGGTACTGGGCGTTGCGAGCATTGAGATACTGATGGAATGCATCCGCCCCTTGCAGGAATACCAGATGCTCTTCTACGGCGTGCTGCTGCTCATCGTCATTGTAGCGCTCCTCGGCGGCATCTACGGCGGCATCAAGGACGCAACGGTGTCCCTCAAGCGAAGAAAATTGATTAAAGAACAAGCTGCGGCGGTTTCAGCCGCGGCGGACGAAGGCGGAAAGGACGGTGAGGCGTAATGCTGGAAACCAACAAGGTAACGATCAAATTCGGCGGTTTAACAGCGGTCAACGAAGTCAGCATCCGCATCGAGCCGCACAAGATCACCGCCCTCATCGGCCCTAACGGCGCGGGCAAAACAACGCTTTTTAACTGCATCAGCGGCGTGTATGTTCCCACCAGCGGCGAGGTGATCCTAAACGGAGAGCATCTTGAGGGCAAGCGCGGCTTCCAAATCTGCAAGGCGGGCATTGCGCGCACCTATCAGGTCATCAACCTCTTTTGGAAGATGAGCGTGCTGGAAAACGTGCTCGTCGGCATGGAATCCCACCTCAAGGCCAATTTCTGGGATTCGCTTTTCTGCACCAAACGCAAGCGCGAGGAGGAAGCGCGCATACTCGAGAAGGCGCACGAGCTGATCCGCTTCGTGGGGCTGGAGGATTACGCCTACGCTTCGGCCGCGAGCCTTTCCTACGGCAAACAGCGGCTCTTGGAGATCATACGCGGTCTTGCAAGCGAACCCGAGATTATTCTGCTTGACGAGCCGGCTGCCGGCATGAACACGGCGGAAAAGGCGGAGCTTGATACGCTGCTCAAAAAGATACTGGATATGGGCGTGACGATCCTCGTGGTGGAGCACGACATGAAGCTTATCATGGACGTCAGCGACTACATCTATGTGCTTTGCAACGGCAAGCTGCTTGCCGAGGGCACGCCGGAGGAGATACAGAACAATCCCGAGGTCATTGCCGCTTATTTGGGAGGTGATGAATAATGGCACTGCTAGAATTGGTGGATTTCAACTACTATTACGGTAACATCCATTCCGTCAAGGGCATTAGCCTCTATGTTGACGAAGGGGAAATGGTGACGCTGATCGGCTCCAACGGCGCGGGCAAAACCACGACGCTGCAATCCATTTCCGGCTTGACCAAGCGCAAGGGCATCCAAGGCAAGATCATTTTTAACGGGCAGGAGATACAGACCTTCAGCGGCCATAAGGTCGCGGGCCTCGGCATCGCGCAGGCGCTGGAGGGACGGCGCATCTTCTCCAAGCTTAGCGTCGAGGAGAATCTCAAGATGGGCGCGTATCTGCGCCGCGACGCGGAAGGCGTCAAGGCGGATTTGGACATGGTATTCCGCCGTTTCCCGCGCCTGCTTGAGCGGCGCACGCAGATGGGCGGCACGCTCTCGGGCGGTGAGCAGCAGATGCTCGCGATCGGCCGCGCGCTTATGCAGCGTCCCAAGCTGATGTTATTGGACGAACCTTCGCTGGGCTTGGCGCCGCTGATCGTCAAGGAGATCTTCGTCGCGATCAACGACATCAACAGGGACGGCACCACGGTGCTCTTTGTCGAGCAGAACTCCAAGATCGCGCTTTCCACGGCCAATCGCGGCTACGTCATGCAAACGGGTGAGATCGTGATGTCGGATACCTGCGAAAACCTGCTGGCAAACGAAGACGTCAAGAAAGCGTACCTTGGCGGATGAGCGTTAGTATGTACAAATACGGCGTGCAGTGCGCGTTGGAGGATTTGCCGGAACGCGTTCCGGCCGTGCTTCGCGGCACGATCGACGAGGTCGCGTCGGCTGCGCATAAAGCCGGCTACGACGCGATGGAGCTGTATATCCACGATCCCAAGGACAGGGACGCTAACGAGATGCTCCGTGCCGCGCAGGATAACGGCTTAGCCTACTGCTGCATCTGCACGGGGCTCGAGATCATCATCAACAAGCTCTGCCTGACGGAGGACAGTCTTGCCGTACGGCAAAGGGCGGTGGACAGGCTGAAGGAGCACTTGGAGCTTGGCGCGGCGCTCGGCTGCCCCATCGTGGTGGGCAGCATGCGCGGCAACATCCCTGATTCCCAACATCGTGCGGCGTATCTTGCGCGCCTTGGCGAAGGCTTGGCGCAGCTCAACGATTACGCCGAGATCGTGGGCGGCGCGCTTCTGATCGAGAATATCCATCAGTATACCTCCAACTATCTCAACACCCTCGCCGAGGTCAGCGCGTTCATCCAAAGCCTGCGCCTTTCCCGCCTCAAACTGCATATCGATACGCACTCCATGCACATCGAGGAGACGGCGCCTTTTGAGGCGGTGCGGCAATATGGGGATCTTATTGGCTACGTGCATTTTTCGGATTCCAATCGCGGGTATCCGGGCGCGGGCTGCATCGATTTCAAGGCGTACTATCACGCGCTGCTGGACGCGGGCTACACGGGCTACATCACGTCCGAGTGCCAGCCCTATCCCTCGCAGACGGCGTGCGCCGCGCGCGGGCTTGCCTACATGAAGGCGATGGAGCAGACGGCGCGGCTGGAGCGCATGCCCTTCAAGCAGGACTGAACAAAAGGATGGAAAAAGAGCCGTAAACCGGCTCTTTTTTTGCTTGCGTATCCGATATGCGGCTAGCAGCGGCAAAGGATCGTGTTGACGCCGTCTTCAAAGCTGTGGCTGTAGCTCGCCATGCGGGTGACCAGGATGGAGGAGAGCGACGCAGGCTGCGCGGCGACGGTGTGCGTATGCGGGAATGCCATGTTTGTCCAACGTCGCGGGCGTTTCGACGTCTTTTTATGCATCCGGCGGGAGTACGGACTGCGCCTTCTTCCGATAGACCCGCACATAGCCGATCATCAGCAGCACGGACGCGGCGACCCAGCCCAGCCCGTCGGCGAGGTACACGCCCCACACGCCGATCCAGCGGGGGAGCAGCAGCACGGAAAGTATGCGCATCAAAAGCTCCACAAAGCCCGAAATGACGGGGATACGCACATTGCTCATGCCCTGAAGCGAGCTTCGGAAGGTGAAGAGCATATAGAGGAACGGCAGGCACAGCGCCATACCTACGATATTGAGATACGATACCTCCACGACCGCTGCGAGCGTCGCTTCTTCCCCCGTGATCATTAGCCGCGTCAGGTCGCGTCCAAAGAGGATGAACACCGCCGCGACGAGGAGCGAACAGAGGATCGCCATCTTTGCGACCCATCCTACGCCCGCCTTGATGCGCTCGAAGCGCCGCGCCCCGTAGTTTTGACTCACATACACGGCCATCGCGCCGTCGAAAGAATAGCCCACAAGGTTCATCATGCCGAAGTATTTCATAGCGGCGGACGTGCCCGCGACGAACAGCGTGCCGTAGCCGTTGATGACGTATTGGAGGATGAGCGAGCCCATGGATATGGCGAGGTTGCGAAGCGTAATGGGGTAGCCCAAACGCAGCATGGAGGCGGAGATCGGCCAATCGACGGGAAGATCCGCCTTGGTGATACGTGCGGCGCGTACGCCGCGAAGCTTTAGAAGGCAGAACACCATTGAGCAGCACATGGAGATCACGGTCGCGATGGCAACGCCCGCGACGCCCCAATGGAAGATCGCTACAAACGCGAGGTCGAGCAGGACGTTGACGACGCTGCCGAGGATGACGGCGTAAAGCGGCGTTCTGCTATCCCCAATGGCGCGCAGTACCGCCGAAGCCGTGTTGTAGGCGAATGCGGGCAGCATACCCGCGCCGATCACGATGTAGAGGTAGGTGCATGCGTCCTGCAGGATGTCGTTAGGCGTGTGGATCAGAAGAAGCAAGGGGCGTATGGAAAAAACGCCCGCCGCCGTGATCAGAACGCCCAAGAGCAGCGACCAGAAGACGGAATTGCCGATCGCGCGGCGCAGGCTTGCGAAATCCTTCGCGCCGAAAAGCTGGCCAAAGCGCGTGCCGAAGCCCTGCGTGAAGCCAAAGATGGTGCTAAGGATCAGCCAATAGCAAAAGGAGGTCGCGCCAAGCGCCGCGAACGCGGAAACGCCGATCAAGCGCCCCACCACAACGCTGTCGATCACGTTGTAGAGCTGCTGGCAGATGGCGGATAGAATCAAGGGTACCGCAAAGCGCACGATGACGGCGCTGGGCTTGCCCTCCGTCATGTCCGTGGCGCGGTCCTTGGTCTGGGTTGCGGATTTCACTTTTTCCAATACGTCAATACACAAAGCCTGCGATGCGCTGTCTCCATAGAGCCGCCGCGGGCATTTCCCCTCTCAAAAGCATCGCGTTGATTATACAGCGGCGCGCCGCGTTTGTCTGCTTTTCTTTTGTTACAGCCGCTTTCGCGCCTGCAGCGCTTCGGCGAGCGCCAGACCCAAAAGATCCGGCTCCACGGGCTTGGCAACGTGCGCGTTCATGCCGTTGGCGAGTGATTTTTCGATATCCTCGTTGAAGGCGTTTGCGGTAAAGGCTATAATCTGCACCGCGGACGCGTCGGGTCTGCCGGAATCGCGGATGCGCTTGGTGGCTTCAAACCCGTCCATGTTGGGCATCTGGATATCCATCAGAACGATGTCGAAGTACCCGGCGGGTGCAGCTTCCATCTTTTCCACGGCTTCCGTTCCGTCACAGGCAATCTC
>CAZNAL010000086.1:0-7655 GCA_964571055.1 uncultured Oscillospiraceae bacterium
GGGGTTGATCGGATTGCAGAACTGATAAACAGAGACTTACCCCATACTCTCACACGATACGCATACTCCTAGCACGATGTTGCCACCTGCTGTACTTTCCGCCTCATCCCGGTCGAAACACGCCAAAACGCAAAAAATCCGCCCGGCGTAGCAGCCGAGTGGAGACGATCCAAAAAGCAGAATGTCAGAAAAGCTTTATATTTAGGCGTTTATGCAACAAATCTCACCTCGTAATGAAGTGGGATTTATTGTATCAACTAGTGTTGATGATTTGGTACACCGTCAGGGGCTCGAAATCGGTCATCGGCTCGGCTTGCTTGCGTTTCGCGCCACGCAAGCACGGCCTGACACGATTTCCCGGCTGCTAAAATCGCGTCACCGGCGCGATTTTGCCCTACGGGCACGCAGCTTCGAGCCCCGCCATTCGCTTACCAAACAAAAACAGGCTCCTTACGGAACCTGTTTCTGTTTGGTACACCGTCAGGGGCTCGAAATCGGTCATCGGCACGGCTTGCTCGCGTTTCGCGCCACGCAAGCGCGGCCTGACACGATTTCCCGGCTGCTAAAATCGCGTCACCGGCGCGATTTTACCCTACGGGCACGCAGCTTCGAGCCCCTCCATTCGCTTACCAAACAAAAACAGGCTCCTTTCGGAACCTGTTTTTGCTTGGTACACCGTCAGGGGCTCGAACCCTGGACACCCTGATTAAGAGTCAGGTGCTCTACCAACTGAGCTAACGGTGCATTGTGGAGCGGGAGACGGGGCTCGAACCCGCCACCTCCGCCTTGGCAAGGCGGCGCTCTACCAAATGAGCTACTCCCGCAGGAAATACGGCGATTTTCCAGCGCGCTTGATTATTGTAGCGCAACGCATGGTTGTTGTCAAGAGATTTTCCGCATAAAAACGCGATAAAAAGTGGGATAAAATGGCATTCGTTCCATTTATATATAGCATGAAATAATATAATCTGCAATGCGGTTGACCGCTTGGCGGCGGGAAGCATATAATGCCCCCATGGATCACGCTTTGCGCGAAAAAATACATACCCTGCGGGATGGCGATATGTGCAGCGGGCCGATACTCGGCAAGCTGATCGTGTATACGCTGCCTATCATGCTCTCCGGCATATTGCAGCTTCTCTACAACGCCGCGGATGTGGTCGTGGTGGGGCGGTACGCCGGCTATACGGCGCTTGCGGCCGTGGGCTCCACGGGGTCGCTTATCAACCTGTTCGTGAACCTTTTCCTTGGCCTTTCCGTGGGCGTGAGCGTGGCGGTCGCGCAGTATTACGGCGCGCAGGATTATGACGCGATCTTTCAAACCGTCCATACCGCGATCTGCACGGCGGCCATCGTGGGCGTGGTAGTCGGCGTTGCGGGCGTGTTTGCCGCACGCACGGTTTTGGAATGGATGGCTTGCCCGCCGGATGTGCTGGATCAGGCGTCGCTGTATTTGCGCATCTACTTCTTCGGCGTGCCCGGCACCATGCTTTATAACTTCGGCGCGGGCGTGCTGCGCGCCTTGGGCGATACGCGGCGGCCGCTGCTTTTTTTGACGCTTTCCGGGCTGTGCAACGTGATATTGAATCTGCTGTTTGTCATCCGCTTCGGCATGAGCGTGGATGGCGTGGCGTACGCAACCGTGATCTCACAGTATATTTCGGCTGTGCTGATGCTCCTGTGTCTCACCAACGCGCATGGCCCACAGCATTTAGATTGGACAAGGCTGCGCATCTATAAAGAACGCTTGTGGTTTATCGTTCGCATCGGGCTTCCCGCCGGGCTGCAAAGCGCGTTTTTCTCCATTTCCAACATTTTGATCCAGTCCTCGGTGAACAGCTTCGGCTCCGTCGCCATGGCGGGAAACGCCGCCGCGAACAACATAGAGGGCTTCGTCTATACGTCCATGAACGCCGTCACGCAGGCCGCGACCACCTTCACCGGGCAGAACTACGGCGCGAAGAAGTACGACAGGCTCGGGCGGATATGCTTGCTCAGCCTCGCCTTTACAAGCGTGGTCGGCCTTGTGATGGGCAACGGCTTCTATCTTTTGGGCCCCAAGCTGCTGCATTTTTACAATCCCGATCCCGCGGTGATCGCATACGGTATGCTGCGCTTGTCCGTGGTTTGCACAACGCACTTTCTGTGTGGTATTATGGAAATACTGGTAAGCTCCATGCGCGGTATGGGGCGCTCCATGCTTCCCATGCTCGTGACCGTCGGCGGCGCGTGCGGGCTGCGTATACTGTGGGTGTATACCGTATTCGCACAGTATCGGACGCTGCCCACGTTGTACCTTTCCTATCCGATCTCGTGGATCGTTACGGCGTCGGCGCATTTGGTGTGCCTGCTTCTCATTAGACGCAAGCTGTTTTCTAATGAAACTCTAATGGAAAACCGTCTGATTTCTTAATTCTGTTGTCGTACAATAATGCATGTTCAAAGGAACGAGCAATTATTGATTCGGAGGATAATAAAATGGATCACATTGAAATGGTAGAAAAGCTTCGGCAGAAGGCGAACGTCAGCTACGAGGAAGCAAAGAGCGCGCTGGAGCGCAACAACTGGGATCTGCTCGACGCTATGATCGAGCTGGAGAAGCAGGGCAGGATCAACGGCAACGCCGCCACCTACGACACGGCGAGCGACGACAAGAACGAAGCGTACCAGCCCGTGAACGCGACGGCTTCCGCCAAGGAAAAGCACAGCGGCTGGAACAACTTCAAGGTATGGTGCAAGGCGTTGTTCAGCAAGATCTGGTACAATTCCTTCGTCGTTACCAGCAAGAACGACACAAAGGTAATCGAAGCGCCGATCCTGATCCTCATCGTGCTGGCGATCTTCTGCTTCTGGATACTCATCCCGCTGCTGGTGATCGGCCTGTTCTTCGGCATGCGTTACAGCTTCGCCGGCCCTGACATCAAGGCCGAGGAAGTGAACCGCGCTATGTCGAAGGCCACGGAAGTTGCCGAGGGCATCAAGGAAGACATCAAGAACAGCGTGGAAGAGGAAAAGGCAAAGAGCGGCAACCAATAACACGCGACCGGAGAAGGGAACCATGACCAAGATACTCATCGTAGAGGACGAAGAAAAAATCTCCCGCTTCTTGGAGCTGGAATTGCAGCATGAGGGCTATGAAGCCGGTAAGGCCGCCGACGGGCGCACCGGGCTTGACATGGCCCTCTCCGGCGATTTTGACCTGATGGTGCTGGATATTATGCTGCCGGAGCTAAACGGCATGGAGGTGCTGCGCAGGCTTCGCAAAACGTCGCAGCTTCCCGTGATCATGCTTACGGCGCGGGACGCCGTGATGGATAAGGTGAGCGGCTTGGACATGGGGGCGAACGATTATATCACCAAGCCCTTTGCCATCGAGGAGCTTCTCGCGCGTATCCGCGCGCTGCTGCGCACAAGCGTCTCCGCAGCGCCGCTCTCCCGTGGCGCCGCGCTCTCCTGCGGCGAGCTCGTTATGAACGTGGATGCGCATACCGTGACCTATAAGGAATCGAACGTCGAGCTTACCAACAAGGAATTCTCTCTCTTGCAGGCTCTTTTGGAAAACAAGGACATCGTGCTCTCTCGCGACGTTCTTCTCGACCGCATTTGGGGCTACGGCTATATCGGCGAAACCAACGTGGTGGACGTGTACGTTCGTTATCTTCGCCAGAAGATCGACGACGTTTTTCATGTCAAGCTCATTCATACGGTGCGCGGCATCGGCTACACGATCAAGGATGAAAGGGAGTCCGCGTCGTGAATGAAAGCAGGAAAACCACATCCATTGCCAATAAGCTGAACCGGTTTTATCAGGGCAAGGAATTATCCAATCTCATTGAGTTTATCATATTTGTCCCGCTCGCCGCGATCATCGGCTGGGTTTTTGCCGCGGAAAGCGTATCCGGCGCCGATTGCGAGCTTTTCGCGCGGCGCGGCCTTTCCTTTACCAAGACCGGACAGGGCTTGGTCGCGTGGCTGCGCAGCGCCGCCTACTTTGTGGAGGACAAGGCGGGCATGCAGCACACCTTTGCGGCGGGCGAATTCTTGCTTGGCCTGTTTTGGGTCATGGCGGGCATAACCGCCTTCGGACTGCTATTTTGGGGGATCGGCTGGGTGGAGCAGCGCAACAAGCTGCGCCAATATCTAAAGCCCATCGACGACATCGCGCTCTCTGCCGAGAAGCTCTCCACGCAGTCCTTCGATGTGAGCAAATTCCGCCGCTTGGAGGACGCCATCGCCAATATCGACGAGCCGGATACCGAGGTGCACGTCTACGACCATGACCTTGCGGGGCTGGAGGCGGCCGTCAACAACATGCTCAAGCGCCTGCAGGAAAGCGCCAAGCGCCAAAGCCGTTTTGTGGACGACGCGAGCCACGAGCTTCGCACGCCCATCGCGGTCATCCAAGGCTACATCAACATGCTGGATCGCTGGGGCAAGGACGACCCGCAGGTCTTGCGCGAATCCATCACCGCCATCCAAACCGAAGCGGAGCATATGAAGATACTCGTAGAGCAGCTTCTCTTCCTCGCCCGCGGCGATATGGGACGCCAGCGCTTTGCGACGGCGCCGCTTCCGCTGGACGCGCTGGTAGAGGAAATTTGCGACGAATCCCGCATGATCGATTCGGCGCACACCTATGCGTTGCAGCTTACAAAGAACGCCACCGTAAAGGCGGACGTTGCCATGCTCAAGCAGGCGGTGCGTATCCTTATCGATAACGCCGCCAAATACACCGAGCCGGGCGGACAGATCACGCTGCGCCTTACGCGCAGCGACGCGAACGAGGCGCGCATCGACGTGCAGGATACCGGCATCGGCATATCCAAGTCCGACGTGGCGCACATGTTTGAACGCTTTTACCGCGCCGACCCCGCCCGCGCCAAGCAAGGCTGCGGGCTGGGACTTTCCATCGCGCGCTGGATCATCGAGCAGCACGACGGGCACATCGAGGTGGTGAGCTTTGAGGAGCTTGGCACGCGGGTGAGCATTTGCCTGCCGGTGGATGCGGCGTAAGGCTGCAATGATAACACAGCAATAAAAAAGCGGGCGCTTCCGCATAGAAGCCCCGCTTTTCTGTTATTGGTTTATTTCGGTTCAAACAACACCTTAAAGAAGCCGTTCAAAAACGCCATGTAGATGATGACGCCCACATAGAAGCCCAGCACATACACCATGGCGCTCTTGTTGCCGCTCGCGGCCTTGACGTGCTGCCGCAGAGGGCAGCCGCCGATGAGCACGGAGAGCGTGCCGATCACGAACGCGCCGAGGATGGTGCAGAGCATGAGGGCGTTGAACTGGATGCCGTTCCAGTTGAATTCATAGCCGCCATCCGGGTTTTTGAGCACGAACTGCGGGGAATTGGTGCAGGCGCAGGCGGAATAATCCTGATCCACGGTGATGGCGTTGCCCTTCATGAACTGCGGGTAGTTGGGCATGGCTTCGTCAAAGCCGCCGATGGCGTGGAATACATAAAACAGCACGGCGGCGGTGATGAGAAGGCCAAAGAAGCCTTTGATGAGGTAGGTGTCCTTTACGATCATGTAGTCCCGCACGCCGCCGATGAGGCAGAAGCGGGAGCGCTGGGCGACAAAGCCTATGATAAGGCCGACGACGAGGCTAACAAGCAGCGTTTTCATGCTTTTTTACCTCCTTTGCCCTTGCGCTTGAGCAGAAGCGTACCCACGATGCAGCCCAGCACCAACGCGATCAAGCCGAAGAACGCGTTCAGCTCGCCATAGGCCGTACGGATGAGGATGCGCATGGGGCAGCCGGATACGATCAAGGCGCAGATGGCGACCACAGCGCCCACGATGAAGGCGAACCACTTGGATTCCACCCATTGAAAGCGGAACTCGCCGCTTGTTTTCGCCGCGACAAACGCGCCGATGAGGATGCCGAAGACCGTGACGATGGGACCCTCGCGCGCGATCTCGCTCATCTCGATGGGGGTGGAGAATAGAGCGCGCCCGATTTGGGCGAACATGTCGCGCCCATGGCACACAAGGCAAATGCCGTAGGCCTCGGGCGGGGCGAAGGTGAATAGCACCTGCGCGAGCACAGAAGTGGCGGCGATAATCATGCCCGCCGCCATAGCGTTGATCTTAAAGCGCATGTTTCCTCCGGTATTACTTGCCTAAAAGGCGCTTTAGAAGGCTCTTTTCCTGCACGGGGGTGTAAAGATGCACGGCTTCGAACAACACGTCCGCTTCCTTGAGGATGGCTTCCACCTCTGCCTTCTTCTCCGGCTCAAACTGCAGCGCCACGCCGCAGTTGGGGCTGATGTCCTTGGGGCCGGGCATAAGGCTGACCTGATACCCCTTGTTCTTTAGCGCTTCCTCGGCGCTCATGGCGTGCTGGGAAGAGAAAAACGTGACCACGCCGATCTGCTGCTTTTGCTGTTGTTCCATGTTATGCCTCCTTTTGTTCCGCCGCGTAATCCGCAAGCGCGCGGATCGCCTTGACGCCCACGTCGACCTCCTCGTTGGTCGTATAGCCGCCGAAGGAGAAGCGTACCGAGCCCACGGGGAAGGTGCCGATCGTCCTGTGCGCGCCGGGGGCGCAATGCAGGCCTGTCCGCACCATGATGCCGCAGGCGTCGTTGAGCTCCGTACCCACGGTGGAGCACACGATACCCTCGATGTTGACGCTGGTGACGGGGGTCTTGCGTTTTGCGTCCAAAGGCCCGTACACCTTCACCATGGGGTGATCCTTGATGCCGTCGATAAAGCGCTGGGTCACGGCGATCTCATGGGCGCGGATGTTCTCTACGCCGGTTTTAAGCAGGTATTCGAGTCCGGCGTTCAGTCCCGCCAAGCCCACGATGTTGATGGTGCCCGCTTCCCAAACGTCGGGCATGAACAGCGGGTGCACCTCCATATCGGATTTGCTGCCCGAGCCGCCGTGCATGAAGGGACGGGGGGTGACGGCGGGGGTCAGATATACGCCGCCGGTGCCCGTAGGCCCCAACAGGCTTTTATGACCCGTGAAGCAGAGGATGTCGATGCCCGTTTTTTCCGCGTCGAGAGGGTAAGCGCCGGCGCTTTGCGCGGTGTCCGCGACGAAAAGGACGTCGGCTTTCTTGGCCTTGCAGGCCTTGCTGATGGCTTCGATATCCTGCAGCGTGCCCGTGACGTTGGAGCTGTGGTTAACGACGACCATACGCGTGTTAGGCTTTACGGCGGCGGCAAAATCCTCCACGGCGCAAACACCCTCGGGGTTTGCCTGCACGACGGTCAGCTCGATGACGCCTTGGGATTCAAGGTATCGAAGCGGGCGCATGACGGAGTTGTGCTCCATGCTGGTGGTGATCACATGGTCGCCCTTTTCAAGGATCGTGAAAAACGCGATGTTGAGCGCTTCGGTGATGTTCTTGGTAAAGGCGATCTGCTGCGGGTGCTTGAGGTTGAAAAGCTTGCAGAGGTTTTCACGGCAGCTGTACACGATATGCCCGGCTTCCACGGCCAGTGTGTGGCCGCTGCGCCCGGGGCTTGCGCCCACCTCGGTGAGAAAGTGCATCATGGCTTCGCCCATTTCCGGGGGCTTGGGCCAGCTTGTCGCGCCGTTGTCAAAATAGATTACATCGTCTCTCATATCGTATCTCCCTAGTATAATATTTGCGGAAGCAATTTTGAGCGTCATTCCCGATGTTCCGCAAG
>CAZNAL010000087.1:0-4411 GCA_964571055.1 uncultured Oscillospiraceae bacterium
GCGTCGGGATCGAAAATGCCGGAGGGATTGCCCGCGCGCTCATGCAGCACGGTTGTGAACACGGGCGGTTTGGAAAACGGCGCGCCGTTGGTACCGTCGGGCAGCGGCACGCCGCCGCTTGCGGGATCGCTGTCCGTCCAGACGGTAACGTTGACCTTATCACCCGCGGGCTGCGCCTTGATCTTGATCCATGTTTCGTTCGCCGTCGCCGCACGGAAGGGTATGGTGTCCGAAATGCTGACCCCTTTATAGAAGGTAAAATCCATGGCGCTTGTCAGGCTGTCCGCGTGCAGCACGACGCTTCCGTCATAGGCGGGGCTGTCCGCGCCGCTGTAGAGCTTGAGAAAACCAAGACGATCCATATTGAGCTTGAGCATGTCGAGCGTGCCGCTCATATCCTTTGCGCCAAAGTAGAGCGAAACGTCCGTGGCTTCTTGTCCCTCCGCAGCCTTCAAATACCGAAGCGTCCCGTCGGGCTGGAAGCGCGCAAGCCGCAGCGCGTCGCCTGCAACGTCGGCGTATTGTCCCGCGCCGCTCGCGTCCGCCGTTTTGCTCATGCTCACGTTCATCTTGCCGCTGGAGCATACCACGTCAAACGCCGTAAACGTCCCCTCCGCACCGGAGGGCAGCAGGCTTACGCGCACGTCGGTCGGCGTAAAGAGCGGCGTATACCCCATCGCCTCGTATTGCAGCTCGTCCTCGTTCATATAGGGGAACAGGAGGCTGACGTTCGTCGCGTCCACGGGCTGCGGGAGCTGCTGGTTTTCAAAGGTCGCGAATACGCCGTAATGCGAAGCGTAGGCGGCGCCGCCAAACAAGTCACTGCCGGTAAACGATTTCACGGGCTTGATGGCGTACTGCGAAAAGCTGTTGTTAATATCCCGGATGGTCAAAAACGCGTTGGTGGCGGTAAACGTCTTTTTCTTGGGGTTGTGGATGTTGAGCGTCTTATTCATCTCCACGACGTCGCGATAGCGTATGGCGTTAAGCGGATAGCTGTCGCCGTCAAATTGGTGGTAGAATATCTGCTCGCCGGCGTCTTGCTCCACGGGCGCGTAGGTGTCGTCGCTAAGCCTTTCGAGCCATATCCAGGAAAACCAATCCGTCGGCGTATCGCCCTCGCCGCCCCGGTTGCCGTCGTAGAGCTTCAATAGGATATACGAGCCGCCGGCGTCGCTGTATTCGTAATAATCCACGCATTGTATGGCGTGGCCTCTATACATGGATCTAATGCTGAAGATGCAGGGTCTGTCCGCGTCGATATCCTCCTTTACGGCGTTTACAACGTCGGCAAGCTCGCGTCTATCAAACCCGCTTGCGCTTCTCTCTGCCGAAATGGTGTTATCCCACACCACGTCGATATATTGGGCAACCTGATAATAGTTGATGAGGTCGCGTACAATCTCTACATTGGCAGGGATGGGCAGGTCGATATAGTTTTCCGCGTCCTCGTAGAATTCATCGATATAGAGGCGCAATGCTTCGGGGATTTTCCCGGTTTTTGTCATGCGGTTGAGCGCCATGGTGGCGGCCATGCCGAAGCAGGAGCCTTCAGACGCGGTTTCGGTATACCGTATCGCGCCGCATTGCTCCGCGTAGTTGCCGATATAAAGAAGCTTATTGAGATACGGCGCGCTTAGATAATAGCGTTGCCCCAAATGCCACCTGCTGTTTGCGTAGCTGTTTCTGTCCGTAGAGAGCGTAAACTGCTCGCATTCCAACGAAGAAAGAAACCCGTCCGAATCAACGCTCGTTCCCGGGTGCGCGTCCTGATAGCTTTTCGCCCGCGCCGAAAAGGGCGCCGCGCAAAACAGCAGCAGCAAAGCGAGCAGAATGGATAGAAAGCGTTTGGTTGAAAGCATCGCGTACGCCTCAAGGTAAAAAGATTGTCTACAAACAAAGGACGATATTCGTCCTTTTTATTCTATACGCTTGCGCGCGGAAAGTCAAACGAAACTGCAATCTGCAAAGACGTATGCAACGGCACTATAATGTTCATAATTATTGACAATAGAAGCCGTATCGTTTAATATAATAAACATTATACGTATTGGAGGGAGCCGCCTGTGCCAAGAAAAGCCGTTGTATTGCTGCCGCACACGCAGCAGATACTATCGCAGATGGGGGAACAGATCAAGCTTGCGAGACTGCGCCGCAGGATTTCCGCCAGCTTGGTCGCGGAACGCGCGGGCGTCAGCCGCGCAACCGTATGGGCAGTCGAAAAGGGCGCGCCCTCCGTCGCGATGGGCGCGTATGCGGCGATCTTGCACGCGCTCAACAATATGGATGCGGATCTTTTGCTCGTTGCCAAGGACGACGCGCTGGGAAGAAAACTACAGGATTTGGAGCTGCCCGTCCGCAAACGAGCGCCCAAGAAAGGTGAAGAATGATGCGATCCGGCGCGCAAAAAAGCATCTGCGTATATGAAAATTGGCGAAACGAGCCGCCGTCGCTGATCGGGCGATTGTTTGTCACCGAAAGCAAAGGAAATGTCGTCACATCATTGAGATAGAACCTGCATGAAGGGCGCATCCATACGCGAACCGTATCATCTTCCTGTTGTTTAGGGCGCGGACAGCTCCCTCTCCAGCAGCGCGCCCGCTGCGGCGGCCAGCTCGCTCATGTCGCAAATTCTCGCTAAGCGCACGCCATAGATCGTTTCCGCGTCATGCCACGCGGCGTCCAAACCGGGGAAGATCGCAGCGCATCGGACGCCCTGCCGTTCAAGGTCACGCACGGCTTCTGCCGTGTCGATGACGCCTGCTTTGCCGCCGTAATCCCGCCGAAGCCGCATCGCGCCGCGGTTGAGCGGCCACGAATCGTTCGGGCTGGCGTCGGTAAGCACGAGGAGCAGCCTGCGGTGCGAGCCGGACATCTCCTCCATGTGCCGCGCCGCGGCGCGCAAAGCAAGGGCGTCCCGGTTCCATCCGGCGGCGGAATAGCGCAGTATGCGCCGCGTGCCGTCCTCATCGCGCCAGCTCTTCAATGTGCGCAGCACGGTATAGCCCCGCAAGGAGCAAAAGCTTTCTACCTGCACCGCCACGCCGCAGCGCCGCAGACTTTCCGCCAAAACGCAGCCTTGGGCGGCGATGGTTTCCTGCTCGTTCATACGGGAGGCGGAGGCGTCCAACAGCAGTTCTACCGCCCATTCCGACTGCGGCGCGTCCTCCGGCTGCTGAAAAACCCGTTCATCCTCCAACGCCACGGCGCGCCAAGCCCGCCGCGAATCCAAACGCCCCCAGCGCGCCGCGTCCCCATCCAGATGGCGCTGGGGAACGAGGGCGCTTCGAAGCCGTTCCGTCAAACGGCGAACGGTGCTTTCATACAAAGCCCTGTTCGCTGCGTAGCGTGCGCAGTTGCGCCGCGCCTGCTGTGCGCTTTCCGCAGCCACGCGCCTCGCCTCGTAGCCTTGCGGTTCGTTTGCAGCGTCGCCGGCGGTAAAATACAAATGGCAGCCCTGATGCCCGCCGCGGCACAGTTCGTGCTCCAACGCGGCGATTTGTCCGGGAGGAAGCGACGGACGGCCAAAGCAGCTTTCGATATACGCAAGATCCGCCGTCGCATCCGTTGCGAGAAGCTTCAGTATGCCCCGCCGCTCCGCCTTGTCGCCGTCGCTTTTCTCAACGTGCTCCTCTTGCCGCAGCAGCAGCTTATCCGTACCGGCGCGGGAGCCGAAGAGCATCCGCCGAAGCCAAAGGAGAAAGCTTCCGGTGTACGAACGCAGTACGAGGGGGCGCACAACGCCGTGAAATCCGAAATATTTCCGCAAAAGCGCGAGCACGGCGTCCTCCAGTGCCGCGCCCGTAAGCGCCGAAGCTGACTGCATAGCGGCAAAGAGACGCTTCTCCCGCGGGAAGAGAAGCCCGGGCGTCTTCCCCAGCGCGACGCGCCAGTGCGCCTCCTGCATACTTCTGCAAAGTAGGGCGCGCCCGTAGCTTTCCGCGCGGCTGTGCCACTCTACGCCCTCTAGAAATTCATCCGCAAAAAGGCGGCGCAGCTCCTCAAGCGCCGGGCGCGTGGGCAGCGCGCGCCGGTAGGCTTCGCTCTCCAACAGCAGCCATGCGAACGAATCGTAGACGCTCTCGCAGCGATCCCCCGCCCAGTGCGCAAAAAGCGCCTGTAACGCGGCGTCGCCGTGGAACGCGTCCGAAAGACCCATGATGGTGTTCAAATATAGATAAGACGACACGAACGCCGGCTCGTAGCCGTAGCGCCCCGCTCCCGTCCAAACCTGATTGCGGGCGCGGCGTATACCTGCGGCGTCCGAAGGAAGCTCTTTCATACTGCGCCGTCGGAAAACAGCCCTTCCGGCTTCGTACCCGCGCCGATGCGCGCCCGAATTACGTCCTCCACCAGCGTCCTTTCATAAGCGTCAAAGGTCTTGTTGGTGAGCCCCATAGCAAGCGCCGCG
>CAZNAL010000087.1:4421-7618 GCA_964571055.1 uncultured Oscillospiraceae bacterium
GTCCGGTGAAAGGCCATGGCGCATCATGTCTACAGCATCCAATAGTCCTCGCAAATCCAACGCGCGAGAGGTGATCTCCGCGTTCGCGCACTTCTTTTCAAGATCGAAGAACAGGCTGGTCAAAATCTCTACGGCGCGAGGGCGCAGCGTGGGAAACTCGCGGCGCAGCAGCAGCGTCAAGTTCTCCGCGGAGATCGTAGGCATATGGAGCACCGCAAAGCGAGAGGTCAGCGCCTCGTTGGGTTCCTGCGTAGCCGTAGTTCATGGTGCCGATAAAGCGCGTCTCCTCGCAAAGCGGCAGCCGCTCGTAGCCCGGAACGTCCAAGGCGCGGCGATGATCCAGCGCCGCGTGCAGCACTGCCAACGCCTCGTTGCGCGCCATATTCACCTCGTCAAGGATACAAAAGCCGCCATGCGCGGCGCACAGCCATACAGGGCCTGGTCGGAAGGAAACCTCGCCGCCCCGGAGTGTGTCCGTACCCATCAGCCCGTAAGCGTCCGTATTCACATGCAAGGACACATTCCACGCGGGTCGCCCAAACACCATGGCAAGATTCTCTGCCAGCACGTTTTTCCCGGTAGCCTTGCCACCGGAAAGAAGCAGATTTTCGCCGCACAGCAGCGCCGTGAGCGCTTGCTCCCACACCCGACGGCCATAATACCTGTAGCGGGGCGCGGGTATGCGCGAAACAAAAGCCACAGGCGCAGGATGCGCGGCGCGGAAGGTTTTAAGATCCCGCAACAAACCCGGCGAGAGGCCTTCATCTTCCAAAAAGCTTAGTGCTTCGTCCATCCGAATCAAGCGCCCATCCGACACCGCACAGCGCGCGCCGCGTCGTTTGCGTGGCGGCTTCGCCCATGGGCAGACCTCCGTTTCCATTTTTGATTTAGATTATGCACCATTATAGTGAGGCTGTATTTAAAAAGCAAGGCCGGGCAGGATGCGCCGCGCGCCGCTATAGTGCTTGGAAAGCAGCCCGTTTGCTGCGAATCCGGCAACGCTGGCTTTGCGCAGCGATGTGTAAAATTGACAAATCTTTACGCCAAAGTTTGACAAATCTTTACGCGAAAGACCATTGACATACACAGTACGAGATGCTAGTATGGCAAAAATTGAATCGCTTAGATAGAGGCGCGACGTTCATCAGTACGCTCCGGCAAGGGCAGGCAGCCGCCGGAACGGAAAGGGATCGCCGCCGAAGCGTGGAGGGGTGCCTGACCTTCCATGGCTGGGTCGCCGGACAATATCCGTCGGACTGTCACAAAGCCAGCTTTGTGAAGCGCTATCAATGGTTGTTCGGATATGAAAGCACCGCGCTTTTCCCTTCCGCAATCTCCATGGATCGCCTGACAAAGCGATCCATTTTTTTGATTCGGGAGACGATGGATACGTCCCCCATCATTCTAAGAAAAGGAAGGGAATCCAATCTATGAAAACGTTAAAAAGAAACGTAACCATTCTAGTTGCACTGCTGCTCGTGCCCTTGATGAGCGCGTGTGCCGCAAAGCCCGCCGCGTCGGCGGCGACCCCCGCAGCAAGCGCCACCGGCGTGGAGGACGGCGTTTTAACCGTCGCGATGGAATGCGCCTACGCGCCGTATAACTGGTCACAGCCGGACGATTCCAACGGCGCGGTGCCCATAACCAACGCCGAAGGCGAATACGCGAACGGCTACGACGTTATGACAGCCAAAAAGCTCTGTGAAGCGAACGGCTGGAAGCTGGAAATCATGCGGCTTGACTGGGATTCGCTGGTGCCGGCTGTGCAAAACGGCACGGTAGACGCGGTCATCGCGGGGCAGTCCATGACGGCGGAGCGCGCCGAGCAGGTCGATTTTGCGGGGCCGTATCTCTATGCTTCCATCGTGTGCCTGACAAAAGCCGACAGCCCGCTTGCTTCCGCCAAGGGTATCTCCGAGCTTAACAGCAACTGCACCAGCCAGCTTGGCACCATTTGGTACGACGTATGCCTGCCCCAGATCAAAAACGCCAACATACAGCCCGCCGCCGAGTCCGCGCCCGCGATGCTGATGGCGCTGGAAACAGGAACCGTGGATTTTGTCTGCACGGACATGCCTACGGCGCAGGGCGCGCTCATCGTGTATCCGGATATGAAGCTTCTGGACTTTGCCAACAGCGGCGATGATTTTACCGTTTCGGCGGAAGAAATCAACATCGGCATCTCCGTCAAAAAAGGCAATACCGTCTTAAAGGACGCGATGAACAGCGTGCTCTCCAAGATGAGCGCCGCGGATTTTAACGCCTTGATGGCGGACGCCACAGCCATTCAGCCTATCGGATGAGATTGTTATTGGAAAGTATTTGGCGGAAGAAACCGAAAACCTGCGGGCGTTTCTCCCGTCTCGCACACGTTTTTCACAAGGAGTAGGATCTATGGCAAAGTTGTTTGAGTTATGCGGCGACATAGCGGCGCTTTGGGTTAAATATGCCGATACGTATTTCTCGGGTATGGGAAAAACCCTGATCCTTGCGGTGACGGCGACGCTGATAGGCTGTTTGATCGGGTTTATCTGCGGCGTCTTGCAGACCATACCATGTTCAAAGAAGGATCCGTTCGTCAAGCGCTTTTTTCTAAAGCTGATACGCGTGATCGTGCGTCTGTATGTGGAGGTGTTCCGCGGAACGCCGATGGTGCTGCAGGCGGTATTTATTTTCTACGGTCTGCCGTATTTCACCGATAACGCCGTGCAATTTTCCGGGACGGCGGGCATATGGCTCGCGGCGGTGCTTGTGGTGTCCATCAACACGGGCGCTTACATGGCAGAATCCGTCCGAGGCGGCATCATCTCCATCGATCCGGGGCAGACCGAGGGCGCAAAGGCGATTGGCATGAACCATGTGCAAACCATGACGAGCGTCGTGCTCCCGCAGGCGCTTCGCAATATCATGCCGCAGATCGGCAACAACTTTATTATCAACGTAAAGGATACCTCGGTAATGTTTATCATCGGTTTTACGGAATTTTTTGCTACCCACCGTTCCGTTGTAGGCGCTACGTTCAAGTATTTCCCCTCCGCCGCCATCGAGATGATCGGCTATCTTTCCATGACGCTGATCGCTTCCTTCCTGCTGAGAATGTGGGAGAAGAAGATGGACGGCGCTGGCAGCTACAAGCTGGTTGAGGTGGACAGCCTGACCATGACTGCCGGCACATACTCTCACCCCGATAAGAATAA
>CAZNAL010000088.1:0-3757 GCA_964571055.1 uncultured Oscillospiraceae bacterium
TCACAGCCGCGTCCTCGCTTCGCAGTATTCGCAGGCGTACTCCTTGCTTTCCTCGTCCACCAGCGTAAAGCGCACGTTTGCGATGCGCTCTTGGTTTGTAATGCAGCGCGGGTTTTTGCACGTCAAAATGCCGTCCACGCGCTTGGGGAGCGTAAGGCGCACCTTTTTCACCGATTTGCCGTCCTTGACGTAGGTGACGGTGGCGTTAGGATCGATCAAGCCTAAAACGTCGAGGTTGACCTCCATATCCGTTTCGATCTTGATGAGGTCCTTCTTCCCCATCTTGCGGCTGGGCACGTTGCGCATGAGCACCACGACGTCCTCGAGCGTGTCAAGCCCCAGCTGCTTGAAGATTTTATATCCCTGTCCCTGCTTGATGTGGTCGATCACGATACCGTTGACGAGCTTGGAGACCACTATGCCCTCGCCCGTGTTTTTTAGCTGTTCCATTCCAATTCCTCCCGCTATTCCACGCCCAGCAGCGCCATTATCAGCGCCATGCGCACATACATGCCGAATTTCACCTGCCGAAAGTAGGCCGCGCGCGGATCGTCATCCACGGCGGTTGCGATCTCGTTGACGCGCGGCAGCGGATGCATCACGATCATCTTTTCCTTAGCAAGCGCCATCTTTTCAGGCGTGAGAATGAAGTAATCCTTGAGGCGCAGATACTCCTCCTCGCTTACAAAGCGCTCGCGCTGCACGCGGGACATATACAGTATGTCAAGCTTTGGTATCACGCCTTCCAAATCCGTCGTTTCCTCCCACTGATGCCCGCTTTCCCGGACAGCGTGCTTGACGTATTCGGGCATGCGAAGCTCTTTGGGCGAAATGAACACGAAATGGATTCCCTCGCACCTACATAGGCAGGTCACAAGCGAATGGATCGTGCGCCCGAACATAAGATCGCCGCACACGCCCACGGTAAGACCGTCAAGCGTGCCCATCTCGTGGCGAATCGTCAAAAGATCGGTCAGCGTCTGCGTGGGATGCATGTGCCCGCCGTCGCCCGCGTTGATGACGGGACAGTCGGCGTAGCGTCCCATCAGCCGCGCCGTGCCCTCCTTGGGGTGGCGCACCACGATGATGTCCGCGTATTGGGAGACGGTCTTGGCGCTGTCCGCCACCGTTTCCCCCTTGGCGGTAGAGGAGGTCATGGGATCGGAAAAGCCGATCACCTCGCCGCCAAGGCGCAGCATCGCCGTATCGAACGAAAACTTCGTGCGCGTGGAAGGCTCGTAAAAAAGGCTTGCAAGCACCTTCCCCCGGCATTTTTGCGAAAACGCGGCCTGATCCTCTATGATCCTGTCCGCCGTATCCAGCACACCCGCGATCTCCTCCATGGAAAAATCGACGGGCGCTATGAGATTTCTTCCCTTGAGCATAGACTAGCCTCCTTCTTCTCGTGAACAAAATAACAAAAACGCCAAGGACACTTAACCCTTGACGTTACCAACGATAGTATATGCGATTTTCCCTAACGCTTGCCGCACCGCATTGACCTCTCTTCGATTTTCCCCATGATACCCCAAGGCAGATTGGATGTCAAGGATGCAAGATGGAGGAATCCCCCGATTCGCACGCGCACGTATTTGTTATAGCCTTATGCCAGCAACTCCCTTAGCGCCGTCATAATCTGCGCATACGAAATATCCCTTGCATAAACAAACTGGCCGCGATAGTTTTCCCATGCTGCTGCTAGTTCCGGGCTTTGCGCAAGGTTTTGGAGTACGCGAGGCACATCCGCAATCTGCTGGAGCGTGCCACGATGCTTGGCCGTTGCGCGCAGCGCCTCCGCGAAAACGCCTTTGTCGAACCGCTGTGTTGTGGCTAATATAAAGACGTCATAGAAATCTCTTGGGCGCGTGTTAAAAACGCTACGGCGAAGGATGGTTTCAACCTTTTCCGCCAGCACTGTTTCAATGTTGTACGCCCACAAATCATAGGATTTCCCGTCGTCAAATATCTCGGTAAACCGATATAGTATCGCGCGCGGCGTGATGGCGTCGCCCGTTGATACATCGATGCTAAGCGGCGTTAGAATGGTGTCAAACTTGGCTTTGATCGCCACGCGATAGCCGCCATACAAATCATTCTCGCGAATGGGAGAGATTGCGTCGATTGTAAATGAAACGCCGTCGTTATATGGAATGACGCATATCTGCTCCAGCGCGGCACGGATGACATCCGGCGTCAGCGGAAGATTTTTAAGCGTCGTATCCAAATCCATCGTCGCACGATTATCCAGTCCTACCATGGCAGCAACCAACATGCCGCCTTTCAGCACGAACTTTTCTTTATAGTTTGACGCGGCAAGCCTTACCAGCAGCCGCTCGAACATATAGTTCTGCAAAATCACCTGCGCCGGTATGCTCTTTTGCTTGGCGATAGTGCGGATTTTCGCTTTCAAGCTCATTGCATTGCTCACAAAAGCACCTCTAAATACCGACGTAGTACATTCGCAACGCGCAGCTTTTTCGCGTATTCGTTCAATCGGTTCAAATCCTTTTTCGGACTTGTAGCATACAGCTTCAACGCGGATAAAAAGGTTTCCGTTCCCAACTTGTTGCGGCTGCGGATCATATCGCAGATCGTACGCTCCAAATCATAAGCGGGTACTAGATTCCCGGCCGGTGTTCTCAGCGTCGTTCTACCGAGTGTAAAAAGCTCTTGCTTGATGTAATGCACCTTGCACGACGCTTTGATTGCAGCCGACGGAATACAGCCGGAAGGCGCGGTTACGGTATGCGTAAACGGCGTACGCTCCGAAATGCCGTGAAGAAACAGCGCGGTTTCGTGCGAAAAAATGATTTGCGCAGAGCGCTTACTGATGGAGAAAAGCTCATCCTGCATATCATCTGGGAGAATATATTGACCTCTCACGATTCTAAAGATTTTCTCTTGTTTGCATAGCTTATAAAGCATGGCCTTTGAAATGCCATGCTGCGCTGCGATTTTGGTTTCAATAATACCGCCATGTGTTTTGGCAATGGTGGTAAGCGCAGCCATAAAATCCATCTTCTCACCCCACTTCTAACGCATAATATTATATACGGAATTATGACCCAAGTCAACGGATGCCGCCGCTCAACCAGCTATATCCTCCTCCTGCTCCTTATCCTCGCGCACGCCCGACGTGCTTTCCTTCATGAAAATGATCTTGACGGTGAAGAACAACAGCTGCAAATCCTGCAAAATGGACGCTCTTTCGATATAGAGAAGATCGAGGCGCACCTTATCCTCAAAGGAGGTGTTGTATCTTCCGTAGAGCTGCGCGTAGCCCGTAAGCCCCGCCTTCACCTTCAGGCGGTACGCAAACTGCGGAAATTCTTGGCAAATCTCGCGAAACAGCTCCGGGCGCTCGGGACGCGGCCCCACAAGCGACATTTCGCCCTTCAAAATGTTAATAAGCTGCGGCAGCTCGTCGATACGCGCGGCGCGGATAAAGCGCCCGAACGGCGTGATACGCTTGTCCGCTTCGCCCGCACGCACAGCGCCCGTCTCCCGTTCCGCGTCCACGATCATAGAGCGGAATTTGATGAGCATAAAGCGCGCGCCGTTTCGCGTAAGCCGCTCCTGCCGGTAAAACACGGGGCCTCCGTCCTGCAATTTGATGATAAGCGCCGTAAGGAGCGTCAGCGGGCTTGTCACAAGGAGAATCAGCGCGGAGAGCAGCACGTCCATCACGCGCTTCATCATGAGCTGATCCGGCGTGAAGGAGCGATTGCGGCAGGAATAGAGCAGACTGTCCGCCGCC
>CAZNAL010000088.1:3767-7341 GCA_964571055.1 uncultured Oscillospiraceae bacterium
GTGGCGTTATGGAGTATGATGTCCTGCATGCTGGGCATGACAAGGCACTGCTTCCCGCTTTCAAAGCAGTAGGCCATGATCTCACTGCGCGCCGAAGGCTCGATTTCGCCCAGCACGACGGCATCAAACGACGACATCGCCGCGCGCCAATCCGTATCCGCGTCCAGCACGAGCGTCTTGGTCACGCGCTGACGCACAGCCTTATCCTCAAGCTTTCGCAGGATCTCCGCCTCATGCGCGGTATCGGCGCAGAACATAAGTGTATCCACAGGTGGGTATACACATATGTGTATACGGTGCGCTACCACAAGAAGCGCCGCCAGCAGCATCGCCTGCACGATAAACATCACGCATTGCGGCCAAGGCGTAAGCATTCTGCGCGCCAGCATGCAAAAGACGAGATACATCAGCACATCCGCGATGAAGCTTGCAAGCACCCCTGAAAACACCAGCTCCTGCAAGCGATACACGCCGATGCGAAAGCCCCCGTAGGTATTCATCAGCAGCAAAAACGCGGCGGTGTACAAAAGCGTTACCAACGCGTTTCCTTTATAGTAGAACACCTGCACGTTGTAAAAGCGAATATAGGTTACATAAAACACGGCGACCAGCGCCGCTGTGATCGCCGCCTTGCAGAAAAACATAATGCTCTTTCGAAACCGTCTCGCTTCCATGGCCGTATCTTATCATTTTGCCGTAGCCCTGTCAATTTGCTCGATGGGTTCGCTTTTCGCCGCCGCCAAAGTTACATAAGCGCACGCGAAGCGGCGCGTGTGCCTTCCTGCACATGAATAGTGTCGCGCATCGGCATAACATATGTGTATACGTCTATATGTATGCGTATACATGCACGCGACGCAGCACACACAGCTTCCCGCACACGAACACAGCAGCGCATTGGCAAAGCATATGTGTGTGTATCTATATGTATGCGTATGTTTATGTATGCCCGCGTCTACGCGTCCGCCACTGCACACAGGCATATATGCGCATACGTCCTGTGTATGTGTGCTGTGTATAGTGCAATATATCGCATGTGTATGTTTCATGTGTCTGTGTATACTTTATGTGTGTCTGTGTATACTCTATGTGTTACTGTGTATATGTTTGTGTTTCTGTGTTTGTGGTGCATGTATGTGTTATGTTTATCCGTATTGTTTATTTGTTGTGTGTCTTTGCATTGTGTTTATGTATTGTGTTTGTGTATTACGTATGTTTATTGTTTATGCAGATATGTAAATATGTACTTGCGTATCCATATGCTTGTATGCTATTATATGTATGTGCTATATGGATATGGTATATGCATGCGTTTATGTATTGTGTATGCGTATATATGTTAACAAGTATCTGTATCCGTGCTGTGTACATGGTTTGTGTATGTTTTATGTGTATGTGGTTTGTGTGTGCGCTCTGTGTATGTGGCTTTTGCATGTGCCTTTCAAACGCGGAATAAGAAAATAATTGCGTATATGTATATCTGTGTATGTAGCGGCATATACATAGCAACAAGGAGTATTTTATGAAGCAGATTTATACCATCATCAATCAGAAGGGCGGCGTGGGCAAAAGCACGACGGCGCACGCGCTGGGCTGGGCGCTTTCGCGCCGCGGCTATAAGGTTCTTTTTGTGGATTTGGATTCCCAAGGGAATCTGAGCTTTTCGCTGCGCGCAGACGGTGCGGGCGCTACCTCCATGGACGTGCTGACGGGGGAGACGCCCATCGCAAGCGCCATACAGCACCTTCCCGGGGCGGACGTGCTGCCGGCGGGGCTTGGTCTAGCGCTTGCGGAACAGAATATGACGGGCGTCGGCACGGAGTACCGTCTGAAGGAGGCGTTGGACACAGTCAAGGATGCCTACGATTATATCATCATCGATACGCCGCCCGCGCTCGGCATTTTAACCGTCAACGCGCTTACGGCTTCCACCCGCGCCGTGATCCCCGCGCAGGCGGACATCTACAGCTTTCAGGGCGTAAGCCAGCTTTATAAAACCATCATGACGGTCAAAAAATACTGCAACCCGGAGATCACCGTGTCCGGTATCCTCCTTACGCGCTATTCGCCGCGCGCCATCCTCTCAAGAGACGTGGCGGACATGCTCTCGAAAACCGCGGAGCAGATCAACACCAAGCTCTTTGACGCGACCATTCGCGAAGCAGTATCCGTCAAGGAGGCGCAAGCAAACCAAATCGATCTATATGAATACAGCCCCAAGAGCAACGTAGCGCAGGACTACGAAGCATTTACAGAGGAACTATTGAAAGGAGACGCGTAAACCATGGCCGCAAAAAGCAAATCCAAGAGTTATTTGAACAACCCGGCGCTGCAATTCATCTCCTCGGCGCTCGTGGACGAGGCAACGCAGGAAGAGAAGCCCGCCCCGGTACAAGCGCAGAAGGAGCCGGCAGCCCAGCCGCCGGAGCCTGTCGCTTTGCCCGTCGCGCAGCCTACGCCACAGCAAAAGCCCGCCTTCGAAGTGCCCATGAAGCCCGTCTATGTGGAGGTTCGCTCCAAGCGCTTCAACGCGCTCATGCAGCCCACGCTGTATCGAAACCTCAGCACGCTGGCGGCTTCCGAAAACATCAGCGTCAACGAATTGATGCACCGCATCCTCGCGTCGTATGTGCAGGAGCACATGTAGCGATACGTTTGCGCATCAGTATATGTTTATGCTGATATGCGTATGTGCTTATCTGTATATCGCGTCATGGTATTCCCGCGCGCCGCAGGTGATTACGGCATTATAAAGGCAAGCCGTCATGTAGGCTTGTATGTTTCTAACGTTCCCCTGCCCGTAGTCCCGCATATTCAGTAGCACATGCTCGATGTGCCGCGCTTCAAGCTGCCTAAACACTTCCGCGACGTTATGTACGGCGCAGTCTCGCCCGTTGATGCGAATCATACCGCCGCTTGCCGCATAAATATCGCCCATCAGGCTTGTGATGGCGTCGATGATCTCGCCGTGCTCCTGCCGAAGCGTGTCCGCTTCGATCTGCGCCGCGGCTTCCGCCTTGCAAAAGCGTAAAAAGCGTTCTTCCACGCCCGTACCTTTCCCCGTCCGTCCGTCCGTCGCTTGACCGACAGGACGGATATTGTTCGGTTGTGGTATTAATTTCTTGGTACTATTCTGCATGGTAATCTTATACGTCGTCGCATCGATTTCGGCCGTCTCGTTTTTGGCCGTAGTCTTTTTCGTCGTTTCAAAACCGACCTCTGCACAATCTTTTTTCGCGGTATCGATTTGAACCTCTTGCGTATGGCGAGGCGGCGTTTCCAAACAAGATAATTGTAAGCCGGGAGGGGATGCGTGCGCTGTCGCGCTCGTCATTTCCGCAGTATCAAATTCGACCTGTTGCTTTGCGGCTTCCGTGGTATCGTTTTGACCCTCTTGTCGCTTGGGCAGCGTGATCTCGAAGTTGAGGATATAGACCATGCCCGCGAACGCGCCGTTATGCAGCCGCTCGCGACGGATATAGCCCGCGTTGATAAGCTCCGTCATCGCGTGCTGCGCGCGCTTGCGGCGCATGAGCGTATCGTTGAGGAGCTTTGCGCAGGGGGTAGCGGCGCG
>CAZNAL010000089.1:0-7266 GCA_964571055.1 uncultured Oscillospiraceae bacterium
GCCATACCCTATTTCCTTTGGTGCAACCGCATGCCCGGCGAAATGCTGGTATGGCAGAAGGCCGATATCTAAGGTTTATACGCAGCAGGAAGTTGCTGTATAATATAACACAATAAGGAAGGTAGAGGAAAAACATGAAAAAGTACATTGCTTTGCTGCTTGCAGCGCTGATGGTGCTCGGCCTTACCGCCTGCGCCGCTCCTGCTGCACAAGCCCCCGCTCCCGCTGCCGCGCCCGCCGAACCCGCGCCCGCCGCAGCAGAACCCGCCGCAGAACCCGCCGCGCCCGCCGCGGAAAAGGTGCAGATCACCTATTCCTTCTGGGGCACACCGGATGAAGCCGCGTCCGTACAGACGGTTGCGGATCAGTTCAACGGCTCGCAGGATCGTATCGAGGTCACGGTTATGGCCATCCCCAACGAGGAGTATACGACCAAGCTCAACACCATGGCCGCCGCCGGCGAACTGCCCGATTGCGGCATCATGAACGAGAACGGCGTATTGGATTTCGCGTCCAAGGGGCTTCTCGCGGACGTTTCGGGCATGTACGCGGGCTCCGACTCCAAGCCCATGGACAGCATCACCTTCAAGAGCGCGGGCACGCCCGTCGCCTATTCCGCCGCCAACGAAATCCTCTTTATGTACTACAACAAGGATATGTTCGATAAGGCCGGACTTCCCTATCCCTCCGCCACCGAGGCGATGACTTGGGAAGAGTTTGTGGAGACCGCCAAGAAGCTGACGCTTGACAAAAACGGCAAAACGCCCAACGACGCGGGCTTTGATCCCGAAAGCATCGTGCAGTACGGCTGCGTTGTGGATAACTGGACGTGGCAGCTTGAGGTATGGGCGCTCTCCAACGGCGGCCGCTGGTTCGCGGCTGACGGCTCCGCCTGCACCATCAACGACGCGGCGGTCGCCGAATCCATTCAGAAGGTCGCCGATCTTACGCTGGTCGAGCATGTCATGCCCTACTACGCGGGTCTTGCCGACGAAGGCATCCAGCGCTCCATCGTAGCGGGCAACGTCGCCATGGCGACGGGCGGCGCGTGGAACGTGGGCACCTGCCTTGCTACCGCCAGAGATCAGGAAGGTCTCAACTACGGCGTGGCGCGGCTTCCCAAGATGAAGGAAGAGGTCACCATCTGCACCGGCGGCCCGCAGGTCGTGTTCAGCCAGAGCGAGCATCAGGCGGAAGCGATGGAGTTCATCAAGTGGTACATGCAGGAAGAAAACAGCTGGGACAGCCTCATCGCAACCGGCATTTGGATGCCGATCCTCGAAAAGTACTACACGGACGAATCCCTCACGCACAAGTGGGTTGACAACCCCAACTTCCCGGCTTACGATGAATACAAGGCTGCGGTCGTGGATTATTCGCACGACAAAGCGCAGTCCACCTGCTGGTACTACATCCCGCATACGGACGCGTTCATCACCTATCTCCGCTCTGTTCTCGGCCCCGTTTGGACGGGCGAGCAGACCGCCGCGGACGCGTTGAACGGCGCTTTCGACGCACTCAACGATATTTACATGGGCTATTGATCCAATAGAATAGAACCACGGAAGCAGACGGGTGCGTTCCCCGCATCGGCGAACGCACCCGCATTTTTTGAAGATTCGGGGTGATCCCTTTGCGCAACAAAAAAACGCGTGACAACAAGCTTCTCAAAAAAGAAGCGACGACGGCGCGCATCCTGCTGATTCCCGCCTGCATCGGGTTGATTTTTCTTACCTATCTTCCCCTGTGCGCGGTGTTCGGTTTAAGCCTTTTTCGCTGGGAGGGCGTTGGCCCGCTCGTTTGGAACGGCTTTGGCAATTATGCGCGCCTGTTTACGCGCGACCCGTATTTTATCGATTCCGTCAAGGCGACCGTGCTCTACGCGGTCCTGACGGTCATAGGCTCCATGGTGTGGTCGCTTTCCATAGCGCTTCTGCTCAACCGCAAAATCCCCGCGCGCGGCTTCTTCCGCGCGGTGTTCTACCTTCCCTATGTGCTGCCTGCCATGGCGGTATACCTTGGGTGGAACTGGCTGTATGAAACCAACTACGGGCTTTTTAACTACATTTTAAGCAGCCTTGGCGTATCCAAGGTGATGTTTATCGGCAGCACGCAGGCCGTGATCCCGTCGCTGGCGGTGATCGCCGTGTGGCTTTCCGGCAATTTGATCGTGATATTCCTCGCGGGACTCCAAAACGTGCCCCGCGTTTACCATGAGGCGGCGGAGATCGACGGCGCGAACACGTGGCAACGCTTTTGGAACGTGACCATGCCCTGCATGTCGCCCATCATCTTTTATAATCTTCTCATGAGCCTCATCGCCAACATGCAGGTGGTAACGCCCGCGCTGGCGCTCACCAACGGCGGCCCCGGCAACGCCTCCTGCTTTATGTCGTATCTTATGTATATCTACGCGTTCCGAAACAGCAAGCTAAGCTACGCCTGCGCGATCTCCTTTGTGTTCTTCATCCTGATCGCCATCTTTACGGTCATCCTGTTCGCCACAAGCAAAAGCTGGATCTTCTACGAGGGAGGCGACGACGCATGAACAAGCGGCATACGCTCAAAAACCGCAAAAGGCAGGAAAAGATCGGCAATACCGCAGCCTTGATCGCCGTGGCGCTGCTTGCCGCCATCGTGATGCTGCCCATTTGGTGGATCTTCCGCTCCAGCTTGATGAACAACGCGGAGCTCTTCCACTGGCCGCCCTCCTTTTTCCCCAGCAAGTGGCTCTTTTCCAACTACGCGAAAACGCTGCAATACTTCCCGTTCTGGACGTATCTAAAGAACACCATGACCATCATACTGCCCGCCGTCGTGGGCGGTACGATCACGGCGACCATGGCGGGCTACGCGTTTGCGCGCCTTCGCTTCAAGGGAAAGAAATTCCTGTTTTCGCTCTGCGTAGGCTCCATGCTGCTGCCTACCATGGTGACGCTGATCCCGCTCTACATCATGTGGAGCAAGGGGCTGCATCTTGCAAACACCTATTGGCCGCTGATCCTGCCGTATTTCTGCGGCGGTGGCGCGTTCAACATCTTCCTCATCCGCCAGTTTGTCCGCACGATACCGCGCGAGCTTGACGAGGCGGCGACCATCGACGGCGCGGGATACTTCCGCATCCTCGTGAGCATCATCGTGCCCGCCATCAAATCCGCGATGATCGTTGTGGCGCTGCTGCTTTTCATTCAGATATGGAACGACCTTTTGCAGCAGATCATCTATATCAACACCTCGGAGAAATTCACGATCGCCATCGGGCTTAGCCAGTTTAAAGGCTCGCTTAAATCCGACTGGGCGGCGATCATGTGTGCGACCTGCATGTCCTTCTTGCCCGGCGTGCTATTCTACGTGATCGGGCAGAAGTATTTCGTGGAGGGCATCGTCATGACGGGCATGAAGAATTGACCAGGGAGATACGCAAGCGATGAACCTGACGGAGAAACTGACGGGGCGCGCCGCGCGCGAAAGCGGCCATCCGGTACCGGCGCGGGGCGTGCGCCGGTACCTTTACCTGCTCTGTACGAATTTCTGGAAGCTCATAGGGCTCAACCTGCTGTTTCTGCTTTTTTCGCTGCCCATCGTTACGCTCCCCGCGGCGCTCTGCGCGCTCAACCGGGTGGCTGTCAAGCTGGTGCGGGACGGCTATTGTCTCCTTTGGCTGGAGTTTCGGGATGAATTCAAGTGCGAGTTTTTCAAATCGCTCCCTATCGGCGCGCTTTCCCTTGCGCTCTTTGGCGCAGCCTATTATCTTTTAAGCCTTTCCCTTTCCAACCCCGCAAGCGTCTATGGCATGCTCTTTGGCGTACTGGGGCTGACGGTGCTGCTTTTATGTACCGCTCTGTCCGCCTACGCGTTTTTGATGCTGCCCATGCTCGCGCTTCAAAACAGAGATATTCTCTCCAACGCGTACAGGCTTGCGCTGTTGGGCGGCTGGCGCACGCTCGCGGCGCTCGGCGTGTGCTTCTCTACGGCGGCGCTGCTTGCTTCACTCTTTCCCGTGGGTCTCGCGCTTCTTGCGTTGTTCGCGTTTTCCTTTACGCAGTTTACCCTCTGTGCGCTTCTCAATCCGGTGATCCAGCGCTACGTGATCGCGCCCTACGAAGAAAAAACCAAGCCCTCAGCGTAAAGCTCTGGTATTAGGGTATAATGATAGTCGTCCTTGGACGGTGAACAAGCTGAAAAACTTAGGAGCTGCAAATCACATGCGCAAGAAGCTTTTTGTTATTTTCACAATCATCCTCATGCTAGTCGCTTCAAGATTCGTTGTGCGCATCGTTGACGCAACCGTGCAGATCGACGGCAACGTCGCGATGCTCGCCGCGCTTTTGATCGTGATAAATGCGGCGATCGTGTTCGTAAGCCGCAAGATTTACAAAGCGGCGCGCAGGAAATAGACGGGAAGGTATGCCCGTTCATCAAATATAGCTATCGCGCGTCATCGTCGAAAAGCAGCGGGCATAAAGAAGCCCCTTTTTGCCGAAATTTGCAAAAAGGGGCGCATGAGCGCGTTCATGTGAGGGATTATTTATGCGCGTTGAGCCACGCAAGCGCCGGCTGGGCGTTGTCTTCGCTCACGAAGCAGCAGCCCTGTTTGAACATTTTGATCGTCTCCTCGTCCTCGGCGGTCCGCTCCGCTTTCGCTTCGAGCTTTTTAATGACGGATTTTGACATGGCGGCCATCATGATCTTGTAGATACCGTGCAGACGCTCCGGCGCATAGCCGCCTTGCAGATAAAAGACCGGCGTGTCGGCGGCGATACCTTCGCGCTTGCGGAGTTCGTCCAGCGCGTTCTGCCCGTCGGGCGCCATGCCGATCGCGCAAACGGCCTTTACGCCGTAGCGTTTTGCGGCTTTCTTATAGGATTTGACGCTGCCCGCGCACATCCAGCCCATGAAGACGATCTCGTCGCCGTCTTGGAGCTTCGCCTTGGCGTCCTCCAGCGTGTACGCGTTGAGCCCCGTGCCCTTAGCCAGTATTTCCGCGTACTGCTTGGTAAAGCCCGTGCTTGAGGTATATACGATTGCTTTCATTATTTACGCCTCCGATATTTTTTCAAAATTATCCTAATTATAGCACAGGGAGCAACGGGAAGCAAAACGTGCCCGTTCTGTTTTCGCTGCAAAGTGGCATCGAAAAGCCCATCGACGCCGCGCGGCGTAAGCTGTCAATCCTGCCTTTCCTTATAAACGATGACGCCGTTCCCGGAGGGAAAGGGGTGCTGCATGCAGGTCCCGCCCCAATACCGATAGGTCGTATCCATGGATGTCCGCCCGTCGCGAAGCTCCTTTACCGCTTCCAAAAGCTCATCGTAAAGCGACGCTTCCTCCATCTGGGCGGCATGACCGTGACAGATAAAGTCGTAGTCGCTTCTTATAGCGCTCAGCGCTTCCAGATTCTCCGCAAAGTCCGCAACCGGCAGGCTTTCCGCAAGCTGTATCCAGCAATGCCTGTTGACGCTGTCTCCGGTAAAGAGGATCCTGTCCTCACGATCGAGAAAACACATGCTGCCCGGCGTGTGCCCCGGCAAGCCGTATGCCGTAAGGGTCACGCCGCCCAAATCGAAGCGTTCCCCTTCCCGAAGCTCCGTGAAGCGTACGTCTTTCATCCGGTTTCTTATTTCTATGTATTTGTACAATAGATTTTTGTAGCTTCGATATCCAATATCCCAGTCCGCCTTGTTTAAGCGCGCCGCCCCAAAGTAACCGTCGCCCCAAACATGGTCGCTGTGCCCATGGGTATTGAGCACGATCACCGGCAGCTTCGTGATGGCCCGCACGGTTTGGCTTAAGTCCTGATAGCCGTTCATGGCGTCGATGAGCGCCGCCTGTTTTTCTCCCACGACAAGATACCCGGTCGCTTCATCGTTTTCATTGAGCAGCCAGACGTGTTCGTGGACCATCACGGCGTCCACGCTCCCGCGATTCAGCTTGCTTTCAAAATAGGCCGATACGCCTATGGGTATAAGAAGCAACGGCAGGATGCGCAGCAGCGTCTTTTTGAACTTTTTACCCTTCATTCGCGAATCCGGTTTCCCTCCGTGCAGATTTGCATGGTCTCACGACTGCCCGTGCCTATCTTTGCTATACTAACCGATTCGCGCGCCCCTGTAAAGCCCTTCCCCGCGCATTGATCGCGCCGGCGCACGCGATCACGATGGCCGTGGTCGTCAATTCCTCACAGAGCCGTTTGAGCGCGCCGCGCAGTACGACGCCGCCCTCGCCTTCCTCATTTCGGCCAGACAGGTCGGCAAGGACGAGCATAGGCCGTTTTTGCATCGCCCCGTCCAGCAGTGCGAGCGCCTCCTCACGCGTGAAGCCGTCTGTTCCGACAGGCTCGATCACGGAAATATCCCGCGCGCGCATACGCTCGAAGCCTTTGGTCATACCCGGTGATCATCACGTCCCTGAGGTTCGCGCTCCTCTCGTACAGCTCGCGAAACCTGCGCTGGATGGCGGACAGGTAGGCGCCAAGCGCGGACGTCTCCGTAAAAACGATATGTCCCGAGAACATGCAGCGGTCAATACAGCCTATAAACTCGCCGAGGGGCATGGGCATCTCCTTGGATATAGCAAAGCGCAGCGCGCCCGACGGGTTGAAATACACCAGCTCGGCAAGAAGGTATTTTTCAATATCCAGCAGATTGCCCAGCTTGATGCTCAATCGTATCACCTCGCCTTGTCCGTGATACTGTCGGGCAGCGTGACCGATACTGTTGCGCCCGCCATGTCGGACTTAGTCTTTGAATCCGTAACGGTACTGTCGTAAAGCTCCAGCGTACAGATCTTGTTCATCTCCGCCTTTACAACGTTAAGCTCCTTGCGCACATTGGCCTGCGCCACGCGCACGTCCCGGTCGGCAATGAGCTTGAAAGCTTCCTGCAAAACGCCGCAATAGAGCTCCTTGGCATATTCATCGGATATCCTTTTGCGAACTGTTTCGGTATACCCTCCGCCGCCCATGGCAACGCCGCTCTGTTTCATATCGTCGCTTACGTATTCAAACACTTTCTCCGGGTCTTTCCATGCCTCGTTTACATAGCGATCCACAAGCCCCTGTATGCGAATGTTGTATGCCTCGGCGGAACGGGCAGTTTTTCGCGCGTCAAGAAACACCCGCGCCCAATCGCGGGCAGTACGTTCTCCTTTGCGTTTGCCCTCAACGCGATTTTCATAATAGTGATTGTATGCCTTGCGGTAGATATCCGTTCGGGCCTTCCATGCTTCCTCACCGAATTTATTGATGGAATAGTCGATGACCAGTAC
>CAZNAL010000090.1:0-7219 GCA_964571055.1 uncultured Oscillospiraceae bacterium
TGGTGGGGCATCACGGCTCCTCCGACGCGACGACGCCCCGCTTCCTTCACGCCGTAAAACCGCGATACGCCATCGTCAGCTGCGGCTTTAACAACGAATACGGCCATCCGCATCAGAGCGTGCTCAATCTGCTGTCTCAACAAAACGTGGAGGTGTGGCGCACGGATACACAGGGCGATCTGCGCATCCTGCTCGACGGTACAAGCGTGGGTATCTCTGCCGAAAAGAAGGAATAGAAATGCGAATAAAAGCCCGCCGCGTCAACTGCGGCGGGCTTCTTCATCATCGGGAGGGTCAGTTAAACCGAGCGCAGCTCGCCGTTGGCGGCTTCGTATTCGTTTCGCTCGATCGGCTCGATATGCCATATCTCGTCCGCGTACTGCCTGACGGTACGGTCACTGGAGAATTTGCCGGCGGAGGCCGTGTTCATTAGGCACTTGCGGCCAAAGGCCATGTGATTGCGGTAATCGCGGTTGGCGCGCAGCTTGGTGTCCGCGTAGGAGAGAAAGTCCAGCAGCAGATGGTAGTGATCCGGACGATGCCAGTCCGCGCCCACCACCAGCGAGTTGTAAAGCTCGCGAAACGCGCCGGTGCCGCCGTCGCTCACCGTGCCGTCGATCAGCGTATCCACGACGGCGCGGACGCGCGGCTCGCGCTCGTAGATGGACTTCGCGTCATACCCGTCGCCCAGCTTTTGCAGCTCCTCCACGCGCGCGCCGAAGATGTAGTTGTTGTCCTCGCCCGCCTGTTCCACGATCTCGATGTTGGCGCCGTCGTAGGTGCCAAGCGTCACGGCGCCGTTGAGCATCAGCTTCATGTTGCCCGTGCCGCTTGCTTCGGTGCCCGCGGGTGAAATCTGTTCGGAAATGTCCGCCGCGGGAATGATATGCTCCGCGTAGGAGCAGTTATAATTCTGCACGAACACCACGCGCAGCTTATCGCGCATATCGGGATCGCCGTTGATGAGGTTGGCGACCTCGTTGACGTATTTGATGATGTTCTTCGCCCGCATATAGCCCGGCGCCGCCTTCGCGCCGAAAATATAAGCCGTGGGCGTGAAGTCCTGCAGCGCGCCGCTTTTTAAGCCAAAGTAAATATCCATGATAGAGAAGGCGTTGAGAAGCTGCCGCTTATATTCGTGCATGCGCTTGACCTGCACGTCGAAGATAAACTCCGGCGGAATGGTAACGTTTTCGTTTTCCTTGATGATCTCGGATAGCTGCCGCTTCTTTTCAAGTTTGATGTCGTTGAAGCGCGCGACCATCTCCTCGTCGATCATGGGCTTGATCTGTTCCAACTCGTCCAAGTTCATCAAGAACCCGTCCCCGATCTTTTCCTCGAGAAGCGCGCTAAGCTCCGGATTGCAAAGCCCCAGCCAGCGGCGCTGCGTGATGCCGTTGGTCTTGTTCTGAAAGCGCTCCGGGAAAACGTCGTACCAGTCTTTGAAAACGACCGTCTTCAAAAGCTCCGTGTGAATCTTCGCGACGCCGTTCGTATAGGTGGAGGCATAGATCGCCAGCCGCGCCATGTGGATCACGCCGTCGCAGGTGATCTGCATACGCAGCCGCTGCACGCCGTCCACACCCTTTTGGATCAGCTCCGCGTTGAGCTTTTCGTTGATGTTGTAGATGATCTGCGTAAGCTGCGGCACCACGCTGTTGAAAAGCTCGATATCCCACTTTTCAAGCGCTTCGCTCATGATGGTGTGATTGGTGTAATTGAATGTCGCCTGCGTGATGGTAAAGGCGGCGTCGAAATCCAGCCCCTCCAGCATCAAAAGGCGCATAAGCTCGGGTATGGCAACCGTAGGATGCGTATCGTTGAGCTGGATGGCGGCGTGTTCGGCAAAGCCAGAAAAATCATCGCCGCGCGTGAGCTTATACCGATAGATGATGTCCTGCATGGAGGCGCTGGAAAGGAAATACTGCTGCTTAAGGCGCAGCCGCTTGCCCGCGTAGGTGCTGTCGTTGGGGTAAAGCACGCGGGTGATGTCCTCCACCGAGTTCTTTTCCCGCACGGCGAGCGCGTACTCCTGCTCGTTGAAGAGCGCGAAATCAAATTCCTCGATCGGCTCGCTCTGCCAAAGGCGCAGCGTGCCCACATGATGGTTTTCATAGCCGATGATGGGCATATCGTAGGGCACGGCCTGCACCTTCTGATCCGCAAACTCTACGGTAACGATGTGATCGTCCCGCCTGCGGCTCCACGGATCGCCAAACTTCTCCCAATCATCCGCGCGCTCGACTTGATACCCGTCCACAAAGGTCTGTTTAAAAAGGCCGAATTTATACCGGAGGCCATAGCCGTCCAAAGGAAGCGCGTGTGTGGCGGCACTGTCCAAGAAACAAGCCGCGAGACGGCCAAGACCGCCGTTACCCAGCGCCTCGTCCTCGATATCCTCCATTTGGTTAAGGTCCACGCCGCGATTGCGCAAAAGCTGGCGCACATCGTCCAGCACGCCAAGGCAATAGAGATTGTTGAATACCATGCGTCCCATGAGGTATTCGGCGGAGAGATAATAAGCCCTGCGCACCTGCGTATGTGCAATGCGGCTGTTCTTCCAGTCGTCGGCGATAGCGAACATCACCGCCTCCGCCAGCGCGCGATGCAGCTGCACGGTGCTTGCCTGCTGGAGCTCGACCTGGTAATAATTGCGCAGGTCAGCCTCCATGCGTCTAAAAATGGCTTTACTATCCATCATAGTCGTAATCGTTCCTCCCATTCTCTCGCCAAATAGCGCGCATTCCACCGTTATCGCGGCAAATGTTTAATAAGTTTACCACATTTCTCGGCTTGTTGCAATTCTTGCGCGCATTATGACATAAATATATGCTTTACAAGCCGCCGCGCCTATGATACACTTGCCTTCGCGGTAACACAGTTTATCATATAGTATGCTACTAAACGCGCGCAGGAAACCTAGAAAGGATTGACAACCATGCTCAACGAGACCTCCGTCGCCCGAATCGCCAAAGAGATGCAGGGGGCTTTTCAGCTTTTTCTGCATACCTACGATATTTCCATGCAGCGCACCATGCGCAAATACGGCCTTTACCCGGGGCAGCCGCAGCTTTTGCTGTGCATCCGTTCCATGGAGAAGCCCACGCAGAACGAGATCGCCGCACAGATGAACCTTTCCCGCGCCTCCGTGGGCGTGTCGCTGCGCCGTTTGGAGCAAAGCGGCTTTGTCAAGCGCGTACGCGACAAAAAGGATACCCGCTGCATCCGCATCGCGCTCACCCCCAAGGGCGCCGAGTATACGCATTGGTGCGAGCTGGATTTGGAAATGATCTATTCCACAATGCTTGAAAACATGGACGAGGACGAAAAAAAGGCCGTGATCGTAAATCTCGGCCGCATGAATCAGAGCTTGCTGGCGTACAACGAGCGCATGGATCGCTGACGCTATACGCTGATTTCCCCGCAGAGATCCGTTTGCATCAGCAGACGGATCTTTTCCATATCTCGCGTCTGCGCCAACACCCACATCAGCTTTGTCACCGCCGCTTCCGTCGTCATGTCGAAGGCGGAGATAGCGCCCGCCTTTTTCAGCGCCGCTGACACCTCGTAGACGTTGAGCGAGCTTGCCTCATACAAGCATTGCGAGGTCAAAACGACCGGCACTTGGTTTTCGATGAGGTATTTGAGGCTTTCAGCGTGATCCCGCCGAAAATTGTGCACGCCTCCCAGCCCGAACGCCTCCACAACCAGCCCCTTAACGCCGGAATGCAGAAGGTTGCGAAGCAGCGCGGGACTTGTGCCGGGTACGAGCTTGATAAGCGCCACGTCCGTCACCACATCGTCATAGTAGAGAAATGCCCCCGTAGGCTGCTTTTCGTCCAGCGCGATGTAGCGAGAATCCACCACGGTGCCGACGTATGGCGCGTTGATGGATTCAAAGGCGTTGAGCGAGGTCGTGCGCGTCTTTACCGCGCGGCAGCCACGGATGATGCCGCTGCCAAAGAGGATATAGACGCCGCCGGGCATGGCGCGCGCGGCGATGATCGCGTTTTTAAGATTCGCGCGCCCGTCGGAATCGGGATAGACCATGGGATACTGCGAACCCGTCAGGATCACGGGAATGCGTATGTTTTGCAGCAAAAAGGTCAGCATGGACGCCGTGTACGCCATGGTATCCGTACCGTGCGTGATGACGATCGCGTCGTGCGTGTCCGCGGCCTCTTTGACGGCAGCCGCTATCTGCTTCCATTCCTCGGGTTGTATGTTGGAGGAATCCATGTTGAAAAGATCGGCGCACGTCACGTCCGACGCGTCCATATCCAAAAGCCGCAGAAGCTGTTCCCCGTTCATACCGGGGATCAGACCGTTATCCCCCGGCACGCAGGCGATGGTGCCGCCCGTTGCGATCAAAAGTATCCTGCGCATACGCCGCCCTCCTTATCAAGCAGAAAAGGGGACGCTCCATATAAGACGCGCCCCCTTCTTGTCCTTCTAGCTTTAGAGATTGTATCCCATGTCAAACGCCTTTTTATTCATATCGATGAATTTTTCCTTGACGTTGTTTTCGATGGCGTTCATCCAGTCCTCATACTTGAAGGGAAGCTTTTTCGCAAGCACGCCGAGCAGCACGACGTTTGCCGCCTTGAAGGTGCCGCACGCCGTCGCCATTCCCGTCGCGTCCACCTCGACGACCTGCTTGCAGGCCGCGTGGAGACGCTCCATGCAGTCGGCGGGATATTCCGCCTGCCCGATCACGACGGGCATAGGCAAGATTTCCTGCGTGTTGACGATCATAGCGCCGTCTTCCTTCAAATAGGGCAGCGCACGCACGGCCTCCAGCTTTTCAAAGGCCAGCACCACGTCCGCCTGTTCCTGCTCCACGATGGTGGAATAGATGGGCTTGTCGTTGGAAAGGCGTACATAGGTGACCACGCTGCCGCCGCGCTGGGACATGCCGTGCACCTCGCTTACGCGCACGTCGTACTCGTTTACCGTACCCAAATATCCGAGAATCTTGCTGGCCAGAAGGGTTCCCTGACCGCCTACGCCTACGATGACGATGTTAAACATAGCTTGTTCTCCCTTCTCTTATTTGACCAGCGCGCCGAACTTGCAGAGCTCTTGGCAGAGACCGCAGCCAACGCAGAGGGTGGGATCGACCCACACGCCGCCGTCCTTTTTCACGATGGCGGGGCAGCCGATCTTGGTGCACATCATGCACTTCTTGCACTTCTCCGTATCGCAGTGGAGCGGTGTGCGGTCACGCTTGGCGATCAGCTCGCAGGGACGGCGGGAAATAATCACGCTGACCTCCTCGCGGGCGGTCTCCTCCTTGAGCACGCGCTCGACCTCGGCGGTATCAAAGGGATCGACCACGACGACGTGCTTGATGCCCATAGCTTCGCAGAGCTTTTCGGCGTTGAGGGCGCTTGCGGGCTCGCCGTGAATGTTTTTGCCGTTCATGGGGTTGTTCTGATGCCCCGTCATGCCGGTGATGGAATTATCCGCGATGATGAGCGTGCCGAACCGGCCGTTATACGCCATATCCAAAAGTCCCGTCATGCCGCTATGGCAGAAGGTGGAATCGCCCAGCACCGCGACGGTCTTTTTCGCCTGTTCCCAGCCGCGCGCCTTGCCCATGCCGTGGGACATGCCGATGCTGCCGCCCATGCAAAGGCAGGTATCCGTCGCGTACAGCGGCGCCGCGCCGCCCAGCGTGTAGCAGCCGATGTCGCCGCACACGGTAAGGCCCAGCTTACCCATTACATAATATAGGCCGCGATGCGGGCAGCCGGGGCAGAGCACCGGCGGGCGCACGGGAATATCCGTGGTGCTCATGGGGCCGTATGCCTTGCCGTTTGCAAAATTCTGCTCGATCTTATGCATGAACAGTTCGCCCAAAAGCCCCGTCTTATCCTTGCCGGAGCAGGGGATGCCCCACGATTTGATCGCGTCCTCATAGAAGGGTTCCATATCCTCGATGACAACCAGTTCGTCTACCTTCGCGGCAAACTCTTCAATGAGCTTGCGGGGCATGGGATATGCCATGCCGAGTTTGAGCACGCTCGCTTCGGGCAGCGCTTCCTTCACATAATTGTACGCTGCGCCCGAGGTGATGACGCCCAGCTTTGTGCCCGCCATTTCGACGCGGTTGATCGGCAGGCTGTTCGCTTCCTCCGCAAGCTTCACTTCACGCTCCACCACATAGGGATGGCGCTTGATCATGTTGGCCGGCGTGCAGATGTATTTCTGCGGGGTCTTGACGTAATCCTTGAGCGGTACGTTCTCGCGCGCTTCCGTTTCCACAAGCGTCCGGGCGTGCGCGACGCGGGTCGTCAGCCGCACGATCACGGGCGTATCGTATTTTTCGCTGATGGTAAAAGCAAGCTTGACAAAATCCTTGCATTCCTGCGAATTGGAAGGATCGAGGCAGGGAATGTGCGCGCCGCGCGCGTGGAAACGGGTATCCTGCTCGTTTTGCGAGGAGTGCATGCCAGGATCGTCCGCCACAACGAACACAAGCCCCGCGCTGGTGCCAAGATAGCTCACCGTGTAAGCGGGATCCGCCGCAACGTTGAATCCGACGTGCTTCATGCAGCTCATCGCGCGCCCGCCGCCCACGGCGGAACCGATGGCGACCTCCACCGCGACCTTTTCATTCGGCGCCCATTCGCTGTAGATCTCTGGATAGGTGCTGACGCATTCCGTGATCTCCGTGCTCGGCGTGCCCGGATAAGAGCTGACCACCGCGACGCCCGCCTCGTATGCGCCGCGTGCGACGGCCTCATTGCCTAACATAAGCTGTTTCAATTCGTTTTCCTCCCAATTCAGTTATAATGGCATTTTATAGATAACGCGAACAAGAAAAGATATTTCATCTGCTATTTGATTATAACACGCCTTTGTGAAGTTGAAAGTAGGCTTTACAGCTATAGATTATATATCTGTAGGCCGTTTAAAGATCGCGTTTTTCCTATATAATATCCACGCCGTTTTTCTGCCATTTGCAAAAACACATGCAAAAAATTATCTTAAACCGGTTTATTTTTGCGCGATAGAAAACGCGTCCCGCGCGTGATCCTTGGCGCGGGACGCGTTGTATGCCTTTGATCGAGTCAGCCTATGACCCGCCGGGCGACGTCCGGCATATTGGTGATGATGGCGTTAACGCCTTCGTCCGCGAGCAGCTTCATGCTCTCCGTATCGTTGACCGTCCACGCGTTGACGTCGATATCCGCCTTGCGGCAGCCCTCCAAAA
>CAZNAL010000091.1:0-4321 GCA_964571055.1 uncultured Oscillospiraceae bacterium
GCTCTGGCAGAAGCGCATGATCTCACCGTCGCTCTTGCCGTTGGGATCGAAGTCGGAGCCGCCCTTGCCGCCGCCCATGGGGAGGCTCGTCAGGCTGTTTTTGAAGGTCTGCTCGAAGCCTAAGAACTTCATAACGGAGAGGTTGACGTGGGAAGCGAAGCGCAAACCGCCCTTGTAGGGCCCGATCGCGCCGTTGAACTGTACGCGGAAGCCACGGTTGACCTTGACCTCACCGGCGTCGTTCACCCAGGGAACGCGGAACTCGATCACGCGCTCCGGCTCGACCAAGCGTTCAAGCAAGCCGGCCTTTTCATACTCGGGATGCTTCTCCACCATGGACTCGAGGGACTTTAATACTTCCTCCACGGTCTGCAGGAACTCGGGCTCGTGGGTGTCGCGCTTCTTGACGTCTGCAAGGACTCTTTCGATGTAAGCGTTCATGATTTACCTCCATTTTGATTTGTGGTTGGCTATCGTTCATCTTGCGTATGAGCAAGAAAAATAAGACGGGAAAATGAGAAAGTGATAACGACTCTTAACAGAATAATGATAGTTCTGCGTGCCGCTTATGTCAATATAAGCAATCGAAATATACTTTATGTGATTTCTCGAATAGGCTGCGCGGCGGGAAGGATCGCGGCGCAATATAATAACATATTATAGGCAGCGCGGTTGCAATCAGAACATGCTTTGTATACAATAAAGATATATTTTGAATTTTCTATGAACTTCTTTTCTGTGAACTTATCGTGAATGGGACCGCATGCTAACGGGCGGAACGCAAGGGGGAAAAATGAAAAAGGTATTAGCGGCGCTGCTGTGTTTGATGCTGATGGTTTCCGCGCTTCCCATGCAGGCGCTGGCTTATGTGGGGGCGCTGCATGAAGACAGCGGCGGCGCGGTGGCCACGGTGTATGGAAGAACAAAACAAACCGCCCAAATCAAAAACAAGTATCTGGATGTGTGGTTCTTCCCCGAAATGGCCTACGGCCAGCCGGTCAGGGAAGGCAGCGATTATACCGGCATGTATACCCTGCAGGCTCGCCCCACCGCGGCGAACCGGCCCAACCAATCCGTCATTCTGTTTAAGCTGTATTATGCCGGAAACTATTCCGACGGCCCGTATAGAGAATGGGTGAAAGACAGAGCGTTTTCCCAGCCGGGCGATCCCTTTGGCCATTGGGTCACGCGGGAATGGCGGGATGCGCTGGACGCGGGGCTGTTGGACGGGCAAAACGAGGGTTGGCGCGAGCTCAGGGTGATCAATGAAAAACTGACCAAGAAAGACAATGATAAGATCGTCTTTGACGCGGACCTTCTCATGCAGACCCCCAGCGGCGCCACGGTCTCTGATCTGTGCCGCGTCCGCATCACCTACGAGGTGGTCAAGCTGGAGGAGGGCAAGCATAAATATGACGGGTCCGACTATATACCCGTTGACGCGGGGGATGGCGGGAAGACATGGGGCGTGCGCAGCACCGTGGAATTCTTTGCGGATCAATCCCTGCCGGTAAAGTACAAGTTTCGCGCCGAGATGACCGTGAGCGGCTTTGGGCAAAATGGCCCCAAGGGTCAAGGCGCCGTAAAGATCAACCGCTTCGCCGACGCGAACGGCAGCCGGGAGGAGACCGTAAGCACCATCGCCAACGAGATCCCCTGGACGGATGTGACCGTGAATGGCGGCGGCGAATGGGCGGGCATGTCCGAGGTGTATACGGAAGCAGGCTCCTGGGCGAACGAGTTTGTGGCGCTTTCGGGTTACTTTGGCTGGGCCGACCTTTATCAGGGAACGCGCAACGGTGTTGCAGGGCACATGCAAAATTACGGCACCAGCGTTACGCTGCGCACGGACTATTACAAAGACGCAACGGGTAAACCTCTGGGAGATACCTTGAACGTGGGCGTGCGTGGCTATGGTGTGCTTTTTACGGACAATACGCCGCCGGGCATGACCCAGCATCAGCCGGCGGCGTCTTTCTGAGCGGCTACCGGCAGCTCTTTGACGCGGCGGACAAAGACAATCTCCCGCCGGACTATGAGACGCTGCCCGAGGAGTATCGGGCGTTGGGCGTTGTATACGACGGAGGAAGCTATCGGATAGAGGCGGCGAATCTGAAAAGCGAGCTGCTAAACAAAGGCGGTAAATTGGTGGCCTGCTTCATGGGAGACGTGAAGCGGGAGGCGGGGGTATACAAGTTCCAAAACGGGATGGCTTGGCTGGATTCCTCTCTCACCGCCAGTTGGGACGCTACGATTCCCGGCAACGGCCTTACGCTGACCCAAAATGGCGGCCAAGTGCAGGTACGCGCCACCAATGTGAAGCTTTCGGCCCCGGCCTTCATGTTCTTTTCGCCCAAGGCGAATCAAAGCGGCGGGCTGACCTTTGATTTTTCGCCGGTCGGCTATTCCATCAACATCGACAAAACCAAAAACGACGCCGTACTGCATATCGACATCCCCGGCTCCACCTGTAAGCTGGAGAAGGTCACCCCCAATGGAAGCGAGCTGATATTTGAGGGGGAGATGAGCATAAGCACACCGGCCTTGGATGTGGCGGGCATCAAGATGGAAAAGCTGGGCATGGGCTTTTCCAACGGTCAGTACGCTGTTTCGGGCATCAAGGCGGGCGGCGCTGTAAGCATGAATAAGCTGGTGGGCATGGAAGTAGCCGAGGTAGAAGCCAATATCGATACCTTCGCGCCCTATGATACCTATGGCTTTAAGCTCAGTTTGGATGTGGAGGTGTTCTCTACAGAAGCGGAGCTGGAGCTCAAGCGCATCAACAGCGGCGCGCTGATCCCCAACAACCTGACCTTTGAGATCGGAGGCGAACCCGGCATCCCCATCGTGCCCCCGGCCATCGTTGCCCGGCTGAAATCCGGCGGCGGCGGCTTCTACAATCTTGCCGATACGGTCAACGGAGCTTACGAGGGTCTGCCGCCCATACAGCTTATGGTCACGGCAGGCGGCGAGGTGCTGGAGGTGCTGGAGGGGAAGGCCGTGGCTAAGATCGGCGCGGGCTCTTTGGACCTTTCCTTGGAGGACGCAAAGATCGTGGAGCTTCCCTTTGTGGAAAAGCTGCGTTACTATATGCTGCTGTCCACGGAGAAACGCACCTATAACAGCGTGCAATACACGGGCGGCGGCTTGAAATCGGGCTGGGAGATCGGCTTGGGTATCCCTCTCGACGATCCCATCATCAAGGCGGGCGCGGCGTTCGGATGGGACATGTACGCGGGGCGGAATCATAACGCATATAACAACTTGTACCTCGCCATCGGCGCGGACGGAAAGCTCTACGGCCTTGTGCAAACGCCGGAAAGCTGGCCCGTGATCGGCGGGATCAAACTGGCCAGCGCCGATTTTGCCTTTACCTTGGGTGGGGAAACGGCGTTCCATTCCGATAGCGAAACCAGCCTGAGCCGCGACATAGGGAACGCCGTCGAAAACATTTCCGCCTACGGCTCGGTCTGCCACGAAGCCTCCTTCGGCATCAGCGATGATATGCGGGTCAGCTACCGCGTCTACTACATTTTCAAAAACGGGGTGGGCTTTGACGCCGAATTCGGCAGCCTTGCGCCTTTTGATCCCCGAACCACCGCGGCGGTGTATAACGACGCGGGAGAGATCACCGGGCTGGCCTTTACGGACGAGCCGCTCGTGGCGGCTGCCGAAAGCGGCGAGAAGGCTCAAAGCGACGGCGCGGTGGGTGCCCGCGCCGTGAAAGGCACGATACCGGGCGTGACCTTGCAGCAAACTGATTTGGACGGCAAGCTCTACACGATGCAAGTGACGAGCAGCGCGCCTTCCGGAGGCCGGGGCCTGATGTTGCAGATCGTGCCCCATGACGGGGTGGTGGACAGCGGCTTCCTTAACAATCTGGATATAAGCAGTGGCGGCAACGCGTTGGATATCTACCCCGTAAAGGCCAACCCCGCGAACTCGGACGGTGAACTCGACGAAGTATTCGTGTATAATGCGGGAAATCATCGGGATATCGACGCCGCCGCCGACGCCTGCGGAGAGAACGCCATCCCTTCGGACGGAAACGCCATCGTCTCGGGAGGCAACAGCCTGCCCGGCGTGCCGCAGGAGCGGGATTCGCTGACCGTCATGCTGGACTGGACCGGAGGCTTTAGCTGGAACGACGTCAGAATTGCGGGCAGCGAGGCCTTTGACGTCGCCTGTGTGCAGGCAAAGCCCTTCATTAAGCTCAAAAGCGTTGCCGCAAGCAGCGCCAGTCTAAACTACGAGGTCGAAGACCCGGACAACAGTAAAGAATACGCCCTGCGCCTGTATCTGGGCAAGAAGACGGGCGGCA
>CAZNAL010000091.1:4331-7208 GCA_964571055.1 uncultured Oscillospiraceae bacterium
ATATCCAACAGTGATGTCAACGGCAGCGTGGCGCTGACCCTGAACGGGCAGGCAGCGCCCACGGGTGAATACTACGTAACGGCGGCGCTGCTGGAGAAAAAGGTCGTCAACGGCAAGGATGTATGGATCAGCTGCGGGCTGAAAAGCACCGCAGACAAGGTGGACTATACCAACAACGACGCCCCCGGCGCGGCCACAAACGTGACCCTTACCGCCATTGACGGCGAAATGCTGCGGGCGCAATGGGATCAAGTGGACTGCGACGGCTATTATATCAGCGTCTACCAAAAGGATGGAAGTAACTTGGTGGATACCGGCGCGGGCTATAAGGTGGAGGGCAAGGACAATACCGCCTTGGATATGGCGCTCACCCTGGGCGGTAAGGCCAGCGAGCAAACCAGCCTTAACGCCGCCCCGCTGCAAGCCGTGAAGAACTACCGGGTGGGCGTAACCGCCTTCAATTACACCAACGCCAACGATGACGCCGACCCCATCCGGGGCGCGGAGACGCTTTCCGACGACGATGGAACGCTGTTGCCCGCGGCAAATTATCCTACGCTGACCTACGCGCCTGCACCTATAAATCAAAACGGCATGAAGGTGCTCTCCGTCAAGAGCGCAGCGCCCACAGATCTTACCGTCAGCGCTACCCGCAACGCCGCGATCACGGTAAAGCGAATGGATACGAATGCGCTTCTTGTAGACGGGACAACCGGTCCCCATACGCTCACCTTGCCAACAGATTTTCAGGGCACGCTCATGCTGGAAGTCACCGCCGCCGCCACCGAAGGAGGCCTGACGGATAGGACGGTAGACTATATCTCCCTGCGCTTGGATGACGTACCCCCGGCTGTGGTTATAGACCAAGGGGTGTTCCTCGCTGATCAAAAGACGGGCGCGTTCACGGTGAGCGGGTATACGGAAGCCTTTGCTACGCTTACCATGACCCCTCTTGCGAATCAACACGAGGCGGGCGTTACGCCGGGCGCGGCTACTACGGTCACGGCGGACGCGGCGGGCAGGTTCACCTTCAGCGGAACCCTTAACGATACAGACGGTACGGTGGGCGCCAAGCGAACCGACGTTGCGTTTATCGACGTGCGCGCGGCGGATGCGGCGGGCAACAACACCAAGGGCAACGCGTATGTGGTGCGAAATACGCAGACGCCGTCTTCCGGCGGCGACAGCGGCGGGTACAGCGGTTCCGGCGGCGAATCCATAGCGACGCCCGTATTCACAAATCCCATTGTGTCCACCACCGTGCCGGTGATCAGCGGCAAGAGCGCCACCCTCACCGTGACCGCCAACGACGCCACGAGCTATCAATGGCAGGTGGATCGCGGCGACGGCCAAGGATGGGTCAGCATCCCCGGCGCCACGGAAGCAAACTACACCACGGAACGGATCACGGCGAAAAACGTTGGTTATAAGTATCGCTGCATCGCCAGCAACAAGGGAGGCGGCTGGCCCAGTCCGGTCTTCTCGCTTACGCTGCTCAACGGCGTGGCGGATGTGCCGGTCACCGGGGATTCCGACAGGACGCTTTGGGTGCTGCTGCCGCTTGGATTAGGCACTATGGTCGCGCTGAAGAAAAAACGCCGAAGGATATAAAGTCCCATAGCGCTGCGGCGCTGATTATCAAATTGGTAAAGGGCGGCCATCGGCCGCCCTTTCTGTATGAACTGTTTCAGATTTTGAACAATAGATCCTCATAGGTCGGGAAAGGCCAGTATTGCTTGGCGGTAAGCGCCTCCAAACGATCCGCCGCGTCTCGCAGCTTGTCCATGGCGGGAAGGATCGCGTCGCGCGCGTGCGCGGCGTTGTCAAGGGCGGAGGCGGGTGCTGCTTGCAGCACGCCCTCCAGCGCGACGATCCGCTGAAAGAGCAGGTCGGCAAGGCCGCTTATATCCTGTAAAAGGCCGCTTTCGGGCGCTGCGCTGACGCCGAGTTCCTTCTTTTTGAGGATCGCGCCCACAAGGTCGCGCTGGTAGGCGATCACGGCGGGGAGTATATCGCGCCGCGCCATCTCAAGCATCGTGTTGCCCTCGATGCGTACAAGCTTGCCGTAGCTTTCCAGCTGGATCTCATGGCGGGAGCGTATCTCGGCTTCCGTGAAGATGCCAAAGCTCGTGAAGAGACGGATATTCTTTTCGTCCGTGAAGCGGGAAAGGGCGGACACGGTGTTGGACAGGTTCAAAAGCTCTCGCTCCGCCGCGATCTTGCGCCAAGCCTCGCCATAGGTGTTGCCGTTATAGATGATGCGCTTGTGCTTGCGGTAAGCGTGGCGCAGGCGATGGTACGCGGCGGCGTGGAAGTCGGACGCGTTTTCCAGCTCGTCCGCGAATTCTGAAAGCACCTTGGCGACAGCCGTGTTGATGACCGTGTTGATATCCGCGATGGACTGGCTGGAGCCGGGCATGCGGAACTCGAACTTATTGCCCGTGAAGGCGATGGGAGCGGTGCGGTTGCGGTCGGTATTGTCCGTGGTGAGCTTGGGTACGACGCAAACGCCGCTTTCCAATATGGGAAGCTTCTTGTCGTCTACGCTTTCCTTGTGATCCAGCGCCTCGAACAGATCGGTGAGGATCTCGCCTATGTGCACAGACACGATGGCCGGCGGCGCTTCGTTGCCGCCCAAGCGGCAGTCGTTGCTGGCGCCGGAGGTTGCGATGCGCAGCATGTCCTGATACTCGTCGATCGCCTGAATGACGGCGGACATAAACAGCAGGAAGCGCAGGTTCTTGCTGGGGGAATCGCCGGGGTCGAGCAGGTTTACGCCCGTATCGGTAGCAAGCGACCAGTTGTTGTGCTTGCCGCTGCCGTTGACGCCGGAATAGGGCTTTTCGTGGAGCAGACACACCAAGCCGTGCTTTTCGG
>CAZNAL010000092.1:0-7191 GCA_964571055.1 uncultured Oscillospiraceae bacterium
AACATTGTTGTAAGTTCAGAGGAGGTCTATAAAACCGAGAGCTACGGCATACTCGCTATCGTCCAATATGGCACGGAGGTCAATTCCTATTACAGGGTCGAGACCTTGCAAAACGAAACGCAGCTTTCGGATATGCTCAGCAAGGGGAAGAACAGCAGGGATGAGGAGATCACGGAGCTTATCATGACGCTGCGCGGCCAGTTCACCGTAGAAGAGACGCAAACGGTCGGCGCAGAGAAAATACCGACGAGATTCGTGGCGGTCTCCACAAAATCCACCACTTCCGACAAGCCGACGGTGACCAATCCCGTCACCATCAACAACTGTTTGGATTTTGAGGACGGCAACATCGCCATCACCGTGAAGAATCTCAACGACGCCGGCGGCAAGCAGGAGATCCTGATCGATCTGGACGGCGCGCTGTATACCTCTGTGGAACGCACCTCCGTGTCCAAGGGCATCGCGTGCTTCTCCTCCATTAAAAACGGCACGGATCACGGTTTGGTCAAATACAACAAAGACGGCGCGCGCATCACACCCTTCCCGGATTATACCATCAGCCTGAGCTGGACGGGCGTAGGGGGCGTTGCGCAGAGCATCGGCGGCATGCTTTTCAACCTCACCTACTGCAAGCTGGGCGTGATGTATGATACAAAAGCGACCAGCCTTAGTACAGCGCAGCTGAGGGAAATTGACGTGATGGGCTATGTCGCGTCCTATTATGCGAACCTTGATCTGGGCTTTTTGATCCCCTCTAACAAGAAGAAGGACGCCTTGGAGCCTACAGGCTGGAAGGCCATCAAGGAAAAGCTCAATATCTACGATACCGATACCAACGTTTTGCGCTATATGCAGGCGACGCGCCCCTACGACCCCGTTTACGACGAAGACAATCCCAAAGAAACGGGCGGGCAGGCAAGCGTTATGGTGGACGATATCCTATTTGGCCTTGGTAAGGGCTTTGTAGGTTTCCATCTGAAAACGACGGTCAAGATACCCGGCTATATCGACGCGATGCCCAACATGACGGGCAAGCTGGAGATCAATACCATCGGCGCGTGGCAGTTCGGCTTCGAGGGTAAGTGCCAGTTTACCACGATCGAGCTTGAGGCGCGCCTTAAGGTCAAGAGCCATAACGATATTCCGGTGCCCGATTCGCTCTACTTCTATGTGGCGGGCTTTACGCCCGGCATTCCCGTAGACCCCTTCGGCGTGGTTTGGATCACGGGCGGCGGCGGTGGATTTGAAAACCTTTACGATACCATATTCGTTAAAAGCGCCATACCGCCCCTGCGGCTGCTGCTTAGCATACAGCTAAATGTGCTGCAGGTGCTGGAGGGACGCGCGGATATGAGTTTGGGGCTTCGCGGCGTCAGCTTTGTGGCGAGCAACGTCAAGCTCAAGGCTACGGAGATCGTATTCGTACCCCGCGCACAGGTTCAGGTGGATTGGTACCCGCAGCTTTACCTCGTGGCGGGCATCAATATGGACATATTCGACTGCATCAAAGGCAGCGGCTATATCGTGGCGGATATGAAGCTTAACACCTATGAGGTCTGCGTACGCGCGGGCGTGAGCGTGCCGGGCTCTATCCCCGTGGTGGGCGGCATTGAGGTCGCCAATGTCATACTGGGCGCGAATACCAAAAAGATATGGGGCACGCTCACCGTCCTTGATGATATCCATTTGGGTATTACCTATTACTGGGGCGACGGCGGCGTGGATTTCGGCACGGGCGGCAATACAACGGAGCCTACTTATCCCGCGCTGCTTTCGGCGGGCGGCGTCAACGTGGATACGGGCGAGCGCGTGGGCGGTCTTGTGCGGCCTGTCGCGGTCTACTATGACGAGGAGGCCGATAAAACGCTCTACATGGTCGCGGGCACCAACCTGCGCCTGCTTCACAATGCGGCGATCGAGGAGAGCGGCGCCATCAAGCTCGGCGCGGGCATGAAGCGTGCGGGCTACGATGCGGCCAAACACGTTCTGCAGTCCGACAAGGACCGCAAAAAGCACGAACTCAACCTCAACAGCAGTACGCCGTGCCTGCTGCAGGTGAGCTACAGCGCCGCTGACCTTTCTGCGGCAAAAAGCATAGCAGGTAATATCAGCGTTAAGAATATCACCAACGCTTCCCCTATAACCTATCAGCTCACACCGTATTCGGAAACCGACAAGGTGCATTACAACACCAACGTGACCTTTGATAAGGCAACCGGGACGGCAACGGCGGTCATCAAATTCTCGGGCACGGACAGCGTGCAAAAGGTATATGAGATCACAACGCCACAGGCCGCGGCGCTCTCGCTTTACGGCGTAACGGAGCTGCCCGGCATAACCCGGATGACGGCTGAGAAAGTGAATAATAAAATCAACGTCACATTGACGGGGACAAAGCTTAAATCACTGGACGACGTCAGCTTTTATCTGGTACAGGATACGGGCGTTAACGACGAAACCGGATTTAACGACAACGGCGAGCCTATAGGACGTGTCGCGCCGGGCACATGTGCAACGATTGCCAACAGCGACGGAACGGTGGAGCTGACCATTCCCGACACGCTGGCCAGCGGCGATTATTATGTGCGCGCGGTCTACAGCAAGGAGGGCAGCGTCAACAGCTTCATCTATGCTACCGACATCGCCAACCCGTCGGTACAGCAGCATTGGACGCTGACGAACAGCCTTACGCCGTCCACACCCGTAAACGTTACGGCTGACCCCTGCGGCGATCTGATGATGGATGTGCATGTAGACACGCCGTCGCAAATTCCGGACGCTTATATACTTACCGTCTACGACGATGCGGGAAAGCCTACGGACGTGAGCAACGTGTTTTATGAAACAAACGGCAGCATGCCCGCGCTCCGCGTCGGCGGCAGCTATACCGGCTCGGACGGCAGGCTGGTCAAGACGATGGGCTTGGAGTCGGGCAAACGGTATAAGGTTGGTGTTATAGCCGTGCGGTACATCAAGGACGCGAGCAACAACGTTACGGGAACCGTGCAGAGCGAAGAAGCGTTTTCCGGCCTTATCGACGTAACCTACAGAAAACCGAAAGACGTCCGCGCCACGGCGGACACAGCGTCCGTTACCGTTACGCGCGAGATTCTGGGAGATGACGGATACGGCAACCGCGTGCGCAAGGAGCAAACGATAGAAGCGTTCAAAACCGGTACGTTTAACCTGATGCTTGCGGCAGACGAGGATCTGCGCGGCACCTTCACGCTCAACGGCGCGTACGGTTATTCGAAACCGGACGGAACGACTGTGATCGGCTCCGATGGGGCTATTAGCCTCAGCACGACGCCCTTTACGATTCCCTTTACCGACTTACCGGACGGCGATTACCAGATCGAGATCGTCGGCAAGAACGACAACGGCGACAGCTTCCGTTACAACAAGACCTTCACGGTGGATACGATGCCGCCCGTGCTGCTCATCTCTCAACCTGTAAACGGCGGTATTTTCGGTGCGGACAACAACGTGACCCTTGTGGGCGTTTTCGATCCCGAAGCGTTGTTCACCATCAATCTTGACGGCACGGATATCGCGACGGGCAAGACCATATCGCAGCTTGGGGGCACGCTGCAAGCGGGAAGCGATTCCGTGTACGAGCTGACACTGAATCTTGGTGCGGGCAAAGCTAAGCACGATCTTCTTATACTTGCAAGCGATAAGGCGGGCAACGCGGCGCAATCGCAGCTGACGCTTCAAAACGCAGGTCTTGGGCAGATAGCCAAGCACGAGATCGTTTACAGCACGGATGGCGGCGCGACGTGGAACACGCTCGAGAAGAACAATATCAACACGCTGACCGAGAAAGCGGATGTGCTGCTTGCCGTGCAAGCTACAACGAAGGGGGAGCGCGGCTATGCCATGATCCTCAACGACCCCGCGTTGGTGAGCTGGGACGTGCAAACGGCGCAGGGCGGAAACATCGCGTTGGATTCGGACGGTTATCTTCGCGCGCCCAAGGGGAGCACGGGCGCTGTGTTTGCAAGCCTTGCGGTATCCGCGGCCGCTTCCCGCGTGCTTGCCTGTACCGTCGGCGCGGAAGCATACGCGGAACCGTTCCCCACGGAGCCGGCGTCGCCTTCGTCAGGCGGTACGGGCGTTAGCGGCGGCGGGGCGGTGTACGAGCGCTGTTCGCTGCTCTATGACGCCAACGGCGGCGAGGGCATAATGGTAGACGTATACAGTCCCTATGTGAAATACACCGTCGCGACCGTAATGAAAAACGCCTATACGCGGGAAGGCTATGTCTTTAACGGCTTCAATACCAAGAGCGACGGCACGGGCCTAAGCTACCAAAGCGGCGACAAGTTTGTGCTGCTATCGGATACGGTTCTGTACGCCCAGTGGACGAAGGGCGCGGCGGCGCAAGCAGGCGCGGCAGACAAACCTTCGGCAGGCGCAAAGGAAGCGTTTGCGCCAAGCGTTGACGCCGTAACGGAAGGAAACAGCACGGATACGCCGCAAGCGGGCGGGCTTGTGATACCCGCGCCCGCAGCCTCCGGAGAGGCGCTCTCGGCCAATGCATATTCTGCCAAGGCGCAGATCGAGGCGCTGCCCGCGCCGGAGAGAAGCGCCGCGTGGCTTCCCTATGTCGCACTTGCGCCGTTTGGCGGCGGCCTTGTCTATGCGTTGCTGTGGCTGCTGCGCAAGCGCTTCTTCAAGGTATAGGCTATGGAAAAGACGACAGAGGAAACAAAGCAAAACTTTTTGCAGACTGTTCTGCATAACGAGAAGCGCATGCTGCTGTGCGCATTTTCGGCTGCGGCGCTGCTTGCCACGCTGATTGCGGTGTTCGGCTGCATGAAGGACGCAAAGCGTGCGGACGCGGCTTCACAAAACGCGGCGCGGCTGCTCGAAGGGTATCGTGCCGAACAAAGCGCGCTGATGATCGCCACGGGCGGAAACGGCATCGTGCGGGAAAGCGTTTTACCGCTTGACGGCGTCGCCGCCGTCGGCACACTTTCCATACCCTCGCTCGAGCTTACCATAGTTGTGGGCAATACGCTGCCCGGTGCGGCTGCGCCGGGCGCTGCGGGCATGGTAAACGGTTTGTACCCGTGGCAAAGCGGTTGCCTGCTCATGGGCAGCGGCTATGACGCCGTGTTCGGGCGGCTCAAGGAAGTGCAAGCGGGAGATGAGGTGCGCTTTACGGATATCACAGGCAGCGAATATGCGTTCACCGCATGTGACGAAACGCAGGCGGAAGGGTATGCGCTTGCGCTGTCCGATGGGAAAAGCATACTATACTGTAAAGCCGCGTAAAGCCGAATGATGAACCTGATCCGGTCTCGATAACAATGACGATGCCGTCATCGCCCAATCATAACCACATTGTCGCAATAAAACGGGAGGCCGCCAATCGGACTGGCAACCTCCCGAATTAAGAGTTTCCCTTGCGCGCTTAGGCGCTATACATATTGTTGGCGGCCATGTAATCATAGAGCGCCTTGCCGTGCTCCTGCTCCTCGCCTTGGATGTGATTGAGGACGTCCCGCATGGCCTTGTCGCGGAACTCAAAAACGGCGGTATTGTAATCAGAGGATACGAATTTCTCCATGGCGAGCGCGTCCTTACACAGGTATTCGTCCTGTGCCTTCTGCTCCGCGGCGCACGCGGAGGCGGTAAACTCCGTGGGCAGCGGCGTGCAGCCGCCCTGCATGGAGGGCGCTACGCCGGATTCCATCTGCGTAAGCGTGTCATAATGCTTGCGCTCGTGACCGGAGAGCGTTGAAAAGAGCGTTTTGAGCTGGGGATCGCAGCATGTATCGGCATAGCGCGTGTACTTTTGGGCGCATACCTGCTCCTGCCCTTTTAAATCGCGTAAAAATGTGGATTCTTTTTGCGTTAACATCATAAAAAACATCACCTCGCGCATAGTATGCGCCGGGGTGATGTGAAGAATACCCGTTTTTTTAGAGCGCCTCGTAACCGCAGATCAGGTTTGTTTCCAGCAGCAGCGGCAGCTCCTTTTCCAGCAGAACCCCGTAATGCTGCGGGTAATCGTAGCCGCGGCTTGCCATGATGCATTGGGAAACGAACTGCACCGCGTGATCGATGCACACGGGCAGGCTTTCGCCGCGAAGAAGATAGCCGATGAGCACGCTTGCGAACAGGTCGCCGGTGCCCGGATACATGCAGGGCTGCCTGCGCGTGGATACGCGCCAAAACGCGCCGCCGTCGCGTTCATAAGCGTCCACGTTGATCATATCGGGCTTATCCGCGTCGGGCAGGCTCGTGATCATCACCGTGCCGGGGCCGCAGTCCGCAAGCGCCTTGAGCCAATCCTTGCTTTCCGCAGCGGAGAGCGCTTGCTTCTGTTCACGCCCCAATAAAAGCGCGGCTTCGGTGTAGTTGGGTACGATGATGTCCGCCGCCGCGATCAGCCGCCGCATCTCTTGCACCATGCCCGCGTCCACGGACTGGTACAGCGCGCCGTCGTCGCCCATCACGGGGTCTACGAGCGCAAGCGTGCCGGGCGTGCGGAAGTCGCGTATGATGTCCCGTACGACGTCCACCTGCCGGGGCGAACCGAGAAAGCCCGAATAAATGCCTTCAAAGGTAAGGCCGATGGACTTCCAGTGCGCGGTGTAGGCGGGCATAATATCCGTGAGGTCATGGAAGGTGTAGCCCGTAAAGTCGCCCGAATGGGTGGATAGGACCGCTGTGGGAACGGGGCAAACCTGAATACCCATCGCGGAGAGCGTGGGAATGACGGTGGTCAGCGACGCGCGCCCGAATCCGCAGATGTCGTGGATGGCGGCGACCTTTTTCATGTTCGGCTGCATGGAGCGTCCTTTCGCAATGGAGATACACACGATTTTACCGCCCTAGTATACCACAGCGCGCCAAGAAAACCAACCCGCCGAAAACGATAGAAAAAGCCGCCCGTCCGGGCGGCAAAAACCAGCGAACCCCTTCCGGGGATTGTCAAGGGGTCGCACCCCTTGACTATATTCCGGCTCCGGCGGCGTGTACGCCGGAACGGATTAGGCCCATGTGGCCGCTCCCGCTCATGTTTTGCCGCCCGCGCCCATAGGGCGCAGGCAAAACATGGAAAACGCAAGAAAGTGGCAAAGCCACTTTCTTGAAAGCTTACTTCATGAGCGCGCACACGCTGTTGGAAAACGCGACGGGGTCCTCGATGGGAAGCCCCTCGATCAAGAGCGCCTGATC
>CAZNAL010000093.1:0-7158 GCA_964571055.1 uncultured Oscillospiraceae bacterium
CCGTGTCGTATACGCGCGCGTCCTTGTAAAGCTCCATGGTGGTGGTGGCGATATACTTGGCGGCGGAAGCGAAGCCGGGGCAGTGATCCGTGCCGTAGAGGTCGTTATCGATGGTTTTGGGCACGCCCATGATGCGGCATTCGTAGCCCGCCTTTTGCATATATTTGGAGATCTTGTTGCAGGTATCCATGGAATCGTTGCCGCCGTTATAGAAGAAGTAACGCACGTCATGCTTTTTGAACACCTCGAGGATGCGCTTGTAATCGGTATCGTCCTCGCTGCTGTCCTTGAGCTTATACCGGCAGGAGCCCAGCGCCGAGGACGGCGTGTGCAGCAAAAGCTCCAGCTCCTTAGGGTCTTCTTTGCCCATGTCGTAGAGCATATCGTCCAGTACGCCCTTGATGCCGTGCGCCGCGCCGTAAACGTTGGTGATCGCGTCGCTGTCAAGCGCGGTGCGGATCACGCCGTAGCAGCTTGCGTTGATGACGGACGAGGGGCCGCCCGACTGCCCGATGATGCATGCGCCTTTGAGTTGCGTTGCCATAAGAATATCCTCCTTCAAGGTGAAAAAATAGTTATATAGATCGCGCATTGCGCGAAAGTCCCAAATCATAGATAGTTTATCACAAAACGCATAGAAATAACAAGGATTCGCGCATAGGGATTGCGCCGCTTTACCGGATTTCCTATAAGGGACGATTATGATTTGTAATTCTTTGCGACATTGCTGTGAAATGTATTGCGCGAAATCCCGTCATGCGGGTACAATAAGCGTGAGGTGATTTGCATGTTCTATTACGGTTATGGTAACGGCGGCTACTTTTTTCTGCTGATCCTCGTGATGATCCTTGGTTTTGCCGCGCAAGCGGGCGTAACAAACACCTATAAAAAGTATTCGCAGGTGCTTGCTTCCTCCCGCATCCCCGCGGGCGAGCTTGCGCGCGCGCTTTTGCGAAACGGCGGCAGCAACGTCACCGTCAACGAGATCAGCGGCGATCTTACGGATCATTTTGATCCGCGGACGGGCGTGGTCAGCCTCTCGCAAAGCGTGTATCCCTCCTCCTCCGTGGCGGCGCTTGCCGTGGCCGCGCACGAGGTGGGGCATGTGATGCAGTATGAGGAGGGCTATCTTCCCATCAAAATACGCAACGCCATACTGCCAGCGGCGAGCCTTGCGTCCAAGGCGTCCGTATTCATCGTGCTCGCGGGCGTGCTGTTTGGTATCTTCGATCTTGCGATGCTGGGCGTCTATCTTTTTCTCGCGATGCTCGCCTTTCAGCTCGTAACGCTGCCCGTAGAGTTCAACGCCTCCCGGCGCGGCATCGAAATGCTCACTTCCGGCGGGTACATTACATCCGAGGAAGCCCCCGGCGCAAAGAGCGTGCTCCGTGCCGCGGCGCTTACCTATGTGGTAGCCGTGCTCTCCACCGTCGTAACGCTGCTGCGCCTATTCGCCATCGCCAACAGCACAAGAAGACGCTAATACGCTTTTTCTATCGTGATCCCCGCGTAGTAATGCGCGAGGATCTTTTTATAATCGGCCCCCGCCTTCGCCATGGCGTTCGCCCCGTACTGGCTCATCCCCACGCCGTGCCCGTAGCCGATGGTTTGGAAAACGACCTCGTCCTTCGTGATCTCCATCGTAAAATTGGCGCTGTTGAGCGCAAAGAGCTTACGAAGCTCCTTTCCCGTCGCCTCCGCCTTGCCAAGCTTCACCTTATCCACGCGCCCGCTTGCAAAGCGCGAGCGCACCTTGACCTGCTTTGAAAGCGACGCGGTCTTGAGCCCCGCACGGCTCCACGTTTCATTCACGGCCTTCACAAAGCGCTTTCTTGGCACGCGCACCGTATCGTGAAAGGCGGAGGATACCTCCTCGCCGGGGCTGTCCACGCTCACAAGATAGGGCGCCGCGTTTGCAAACACATGCGCGGCGTCCTCGGTCTGCCCGCCCGCGGAGGAATGATACAGCGCCTCGATCAGCTCTCCCTCGTAGTACGCCGCCTCCCCCGCCGTATCCCATACGGCCCGCTGCACCTTGCCTAGATTCTCTTCATACGCGTCGCCCCAGTTTTCCTGCAGGGCGGAAAGGTCGCGATATGCCTGACAGCACGTGCTGTCCGTGCAGATCTGCGCGCCCCCTCGCCCGCACGCGTCCTCGGCGCGGCGCAGCGTATAGGTGCGCGCCGCCACGGCCTGCGCCTTGAGCGCCTCCGTTTCAAAGGAGGCCGGCATTTCTGCCGCCACCACGCCCACAAGGTACCTTTCCAGCTCCATCGTCGCAGTCTTTTCCGCCCGGTGATCGTACACACTGATGCGCGCGTCCGTTTGCGGCGCGGTCGGCGGCGCTTCCTCGCTGTAGCGGCAGCCGCGCACGAGCAGCACCGTGAGCGACAAGATAAGCCCCAGCGCTACGATACCGCGCCACGGCAGCGTATAAGCGAGAATCGGCAGAAAGCGTTTCTTTGGTTGTCTCCGATGCAAAGTTAACATTCTGTCTATAAAATATGTGTCTTGGGCGTATTGAATGACCGTCTTTTTGCATGTATACTGAATTTGTAGAAATATGGAGAGGAAGGCAATTTATGATCCAAGAGATCAACAACGGCGATTCGGCCGCGCTGCGAAACTTTTTGGGCATTTACGCAAAGCATATACTGGATCGCGCCACGGCGCAAACGCCGGACGAACTGCACGCGCGGGAAGCCACCCGCATGACGATCCTTGCCATCACCACAGCGGCCAAGGCCGGACAGGTCCCGTCCGAACCAGTACCTTGGGTGGATAAGCTGACGGACGAAAGCGTCGCCCGCCTTTCCATGCCCCTTGACGTAAGCGCACAGCCCGTAAAGCCCGAAGCGCCGCAGTCCCCGCCCGCACCCAAAGCGCCGCCTTGGGAGAATACCGTTCCCATGCAAGTGGAGCCCGCGCTTGAAACGCCTGTCTGTGCGGCGCAAGCGCAGTCCGCCTGCGCCTACGCCGGCTACGCCGCGCCCGAAGCAAGCCCCGCCGCCGCGCCGGCCTATGCGCCCGCGCAAGCCGACGCCGCTCCCGCGGAAATATACGCGCAACCCGAACCCGAACCCGAACCAGTGCCCCAAGCGCGGCAAGACTACGAGCCGGTGATCCTGTTCGATAAAAAAAGAGATCCCGACCCGTTTTACGAGGACGACGATTTCGACCTTGAGAACGACGCGCGCAGCGCCCGCCGCCGCGGGAAAAAGCGCGACGAAGCGCCCGTCGGTCTTGTGTTCCTCATTTTCCTGATGGTGCTCGTCGTGCTGGGCTTAATATGGATGCTGCTGGTCATGCTCATGGCAAAAGGGTACCTCCCCGTGATGGACTTCGGCTTTGCCCAGTGGTTCAACGAGCATGTGTTCGTGCTTTTCTAGGCAAGAGTTTTCAGCCTCGTCACATTGTTTTGGCCTGAATGTGCTATCCTTATAAGTGAAACAGGAGGAATATGCTTATGACTTTTTCCGCATACATCATGGCGTGGAACGCGGCGGCGATCATTTGTCTGCTCGTGGGTATCGCGCTGTGGATACTGGAAATGTTCACGCCGGGTCTGGGCGTGCCCGCGCTGCTCGGCTCCATCTCGCTTCTCGCGGCGATCGTTCTGAGCGCCAAATCCTTTTCCCACGCGATGATCACACTTGCGCTCATCCTCATCTTTCTCGGGGTCTGCGCGTTCTTCATCTTCCGCGCGTTCTCGCATGGCAGGCTGCACCGCATCGTGCTTCATGAGAGCGTGAAGGGCGACTCTACGCCGCTTCTTGGCATGCAGGACATGGTCGGCAAGGTGGGTACGGCGCTTACGACGCTTCGTCCCGCAGGCGACGCGGATTTTGACGGCCAGCGGCTGGACGTAGTAAGCGAGGGCGCTTTCATCGAGAAGGGGTCGCCTGTGCGGATCGAGCGCATCGAAGGCCTTCGCATCATCGTAAAGCAGGTGTAAAAGTCTATGGCGCTTCATTTTTGTAAGACCTGCGGCACCGTGTTTGACGACAAGAACGGCGGCTGCCCCCAATGCGCCACCAGCGCCGTGATGGACGAGGTGATCGCCAACACCTATACGCCGCCGGAGAGCGAAATGAGCGAGGCGGAAAGCAGCGCCGCGCGCAAAAAATCATGGATACAGCTTGTGATCGGCGTACCGTGCTTCATAGGCTTCATCTATCTTTTGGTCTACATTTTCAAAATCATTAAGGGAGGCTAAACCATGAGCGATCTCATCTTTTCAGGCGTCGTAATCGTACTCATCATCGTATTCTTAGCGATCTTTTTCAGCTTCGTACCCATCGGGCTGTGGATCTCGGCCACCGCATCCGGCGTTAAGGTCGGCATTTTCCAGCTCGTTGCCATGCGCATCCGCAAGGTTGCGCCCTCGCGCATCATCAACCCCATGATCAAGGCCACCAAAGCCGGCCTTACCATCCCGCTCAACAAGCTGGAGGCGCATTACCTCGCGGGCGGCAACGTGGACCGCGTGGTGAACGCGCTGATCGCGGCGCAGCGCGCGGGCATTCCGCTGGACTTTGAGCGCGCGTGCGCCATCGACCTCGCGGGGCGCGACGTATTGAACGCCGTGCAGATGAGCGTTAACCCCAAGGTCATCGAAACCCCCGTCATCGCCGCCATCGCCAAGGACGGCATCGAACTGCGCGCCAAGGCGCGCGTCACGGTGCGCGCCAACATCGACCGCCTGGTCGGCGGCTCCGGCGAGGAAACCATCATCGCCCGTATAGGCGAGGGCATCGTCACGACCGTCGGCTCCTCCATCAGCCACAAGGACGTGCTGGAAAACCCCGATCTTATCTCCCGCACCGTGCTCAACAAGGGTTTGGACGCGGGTACCGCCTTTGAAATTCTCTCCATCGACATCGCGGACGTGGACGTTGGCCGCAACGTAGGCGCGCAGCTGCAGATCGACCAAGCCGAAGCCGACAAGCGTATCGCGCAGGCGAAGGCCGAAGAGCGCCGCGCTATGGCCGTAGCACAAGAGCAGGAAAACAAAGCCGAAGTGCAGGGCATGCGCGCGCGCGTGATCGAAGCCGAGGCGGAGGTTCCCAAGGCCATCGCCGCCGCGTTTCGTGACGGCAAGCTGGGCGTTATGGATTACTACAACATGCAAAACGTCATTTCCGATACCAAGATGCGGGATTCCATCGCGGGCGAAGCACAGCCCCAAAAGTAACGGAAATCCCCATGCGTAACGGAGAGGAGGGCAGCGCATGAACGTTGGCGTCATTTTCATCGCGATCATCTACATTGCGGTGCAGGTCATAGCGACCCAACAAAAGAAGAAAAAGCAGGCGGAGCAAAAGGCCAGGCAAATGCCGCAGGCCGAGCGCGCACAGCCTGCCAGCGCTCCCGCGCGCACGCCGGTTAGACCCCGCCAAAGCAGCGTATTTCCCGGCCTTGAGGATCTTTTTCCGGATGTGAACGCGCCCGCGTCGCGCCCCGCGCCGCAAAAGCAGCAGCCCCGGCGCATGCCCGCCGACGACCGTTTCCCCGACCTTACGCCCGCACCTAAGCCCAAGCAAGGCAGCTTAAGCGGCACCACGTCGGAAGGCTTGGGAACAGGCCGCAGTATGGCGGATCGCTCCGGCGAGGGCAAAGGCGGCGCGTATCAAGCCGCCGCGCAAAGCGTACAGCCGGGCGCAAGGCACGTTGTGCAGGCGATGACCGAAACGAGCCATCGGCATGTAGAAAGCAGCATGACGGGTATCGATCCCGTCTGCCCGCCCGAAGCAGCGGCGCCTACGCAAGCGCAGCAGGCGCAAACCAAGGCGGACGCCGCCTACAACCTCCCCATCGCGGCAGGGCAGCGGCAGTTCGCGTTTGACCGGAGCAGCGTGGTGCAGGGCTTCCTCTACGGCGAGATACTCGGCAAACCCAAGGCGCTGCGCCGCGAACAGTTGTAAATTGAAACCATCGGCAAAGGTCGAATGACCTTTGCCGATAAATTGTAATGACACATTCTTCCCAAACGCCGCATATAATACGCATATCGACAAAATGGAGGTATGCTTATGGACATCATTCGGCGTGGCGACAAGGGCGATGACGTCGTCAAGCTGCAAACGGCATTGGTACGCGCAGGCTATGATCCCGGCAAGATCGACGGTGTATTCGGCCCTAAGACCGAGGAAGCCGTCAAGCGTTTCCAAAGGGCGATGAGCCTGACGGTAGACGGCATCGTAGGCTCGCGCACCTGGGCAGCGCTCGCGCCCTATATGGGCAACTATCCCACCTATCCCGACATTCCCTATCCCCCTTACACACCGCCTTATAATCCCTACCCGCCCTATCCCGAACAGCCGGGCTTTGTAGTTCTTCGGCGGGGCGACAGAGGGCAAAACGTCGTGCGGCTGCAAACGGCGCTGACCACGGCGGGCTACGACGTAGGCGCCATCGACGGCATCTTTGGCGCGAGGACCCAAGCCGCAGTGGAGAGATTCGAGCGCGTATTCGGCTTGCCTGTGGACGGCGTGGTGGACAGCGCCGTGTGGGAACGCCTCAATCCCTTCCTCTTGGAGCCCAACCCCAACGTGCTGCGGCGCGGCAGCGTGGGAACCAAGGTAGAGGCGCTGCAGCGCGCGCTGCTGCGGGCAGGCTTCAACCCCGGCACCATCGACGGCCTTTTCGGTACGCGCACACAAGCGGCGCTGGTCGCTTTTCAGAACGCGCGCGGCCTCACGGCCTCCGGCGTATACGACAGCGCTACCGCGTCGGCGCTTGCGCCCTACTACAACAACTATTCCACCTACACCGTACAGCAGGGCGACACGCTCTTTTCCATCGCCCGGCGCTTCAACACCACGGTGGATGCGCTACTGCGCGCCAATCCGCGCTCCAATCCCAACCTTATCTATGTGGGCGAGCGCCTCATCATCCCCCTTGGCTGACGTTTCCCCGCCGGCGCCTGTATCCGTGTGATATGGGCGCTCATTTTTTCGTTTGGGGGGAACGTGTATTTTTCGATTTTTACTCTTGCATTCCGTCAGGAAATAGTGTATGATGAATACCGCTTTGGGGGCGTGGCTCAGTTGGTAGAGCGATGCGTTCGCAACGCATAGGTCAGGGGTTCGAATCCCCTCGTCTCCACCATATAAGAACGTCAGTATTGATACAATGCTGGCGTTTTTATTTTGCACA
>CAZNAL010000094.1:0-6283 GCA_964571055.1 uncultured Oscillospiraceae bacterium
TCTGCAAGGAGTTCAACGAAAAGACCGCCAAGCAGGCCGGCCTTATCATCCCCGTCGTCATCACCGTCTACGCGGATCGCTCCTTCACGTTCATCACCAAGACCCCGCCCGCTCCCGTCCTCATCAAGAAGGCGATCGGCTTGGAGAAGGCCTCCGGCCGCCCCAACACCGATAAGGTCGGCACCATCACCAAGGCGCAGATCAAGGAGATCGCGGAGCTCAAAATGCCCGATCTGAACGCAAGCTGCGTCGAAACGGCTATGGACATGATCGCCGGTACCGCCCGCAGCATGGGCATCACCGTGGTTGACTAAGGGAGGACAGCATTATGAAGCATGGTAAGAAGTATCAGGACAGCGTAAAAGCTATCGAAGCGCAGAAGCTGTACGATCCCCGCGAAGGCTTGGATACGGTTCTTACGACCGCCAAGGCTAAGTTTGACGAGACCATCGAGCTTTCCGTCCGCTTGGGCGTCGATCCCCGCCACGCAGACCAGCAGGTCCGCGGCGCGGTGGTTCTGCCCCACGGCACAGGCAAGGTCGTCCGCGTGCTGGTGTTTGCCAAGGCGGATAAAGCCAAGGAAGCGCTGGATGCAGGCGCCGATTATGTAGGCGACGACGATATGATCCAGAAGATCCAGAAGGAAAACTGGTTCGATTTCGACGTTTGCGTAGCCACCCCCGATATGATGGGTACGGTCGGTAAGATCGCGCGCGTCTTGGGCCCCAAGGGCTTGATGCCTAACCCCAAGAGCGGCACGGTCACGATGGATCTCACCAAGGCCATCGCGGACATCAAAGCCGGTAAGGTCGAATACCGCGTAGACAAGACCTCCATCATTCACTGCCCCATCGGCAAAGCGTCCTTCGGCACGGATAAGCTGGAGGAAAACCTCTCCGCCCTGATGGAAGCCATCGTCAAGGCAAAGCCCGCCGCCGCCAAGGGCACCTACCTCAAGAGCGTCGTGGTAAGCTCCACCATGGGCCCCGGCGTCAAGTTCAACACGATGAAGTTCTAAGCGCAAGCGCTTTCGCCCCGACGGCAAGCCGTTGGGGCGATTTTTTCACGCTTTGCCTGCGCCGTTGGCGCGGTCGGCAAAACGCGAAAGGAAACGGCCACTTGGGCCGATCCGTTCGTCCGGCAAAGCCGGACGAGCCGGAATCAAGCCACTCGCGATTATACCCTCCGGGGTTACGACCCCGAACCTTGGAAGTTGGACGTCAAAAATACCGGTTTCGCTTGCAAAGTAAAACAATTTCCTTGACAAGGTGCGCGGCGTCTGCTATAGTATCCAAGGTTGCAAAACCAAGAGCCAAAGACAGCCGGTAGCAGCAATGCGTAAATCCTGCCGAGGTGAAAGAAAAGACGGAAGTCGTTTCATTCTCTGCCTTTGGGCGGAGATTTTTCTTTTGGCTCACCACTATTCTGCAAGGAGGTGAAAACATGGCAAACAGCAAGATCATTGAAGCAAAGATCGCACAGGTCAACGAGATTTGTGAGAAGCTCAACAAGGCAAAGAGCGTTGTGGTATTCGATTACCGCGGCTTGACCGTTGAGGAGGACACCAATCTCCGCAGCGAGATGCGCAAGGCCGGCGTAGAGTATGTCGTTTTGAAGAACGGCATGGTGGAGCGCGCGGCAAAGCTCAACAACATCGACGAAGCGTTCCAAGCGTTTTTGAAAGGCCCCTCCGCTTTCGCGTTCGGGTATGAAGACGCCGTCGCAGGCGCAAAGATCCTCAAGAACGTGATGAAGAACACCAAGAAGTGCGAATTCAAGGGCGGCATCATCGACGGCGCGGTAGGCACCGCGGCAGAGATGGAGACCCTGGCCGACCTGCCCTCCCGCGAGGTCCTCATTTCCCGTTTGTTGGGCAGCATGATGACCCCGATTTCGGGCTTGGCAATCGTACTGGATCAGGTCGCAAAGACCAAGGGCGAGGCGCCCGCAGCAGCGGAAGCACCCGCAGCCGAGTAAGAACGGCATACTTTCAACCACAAAAATTACAGGAGGAAAATTAGAATGGCAATCGATACCGCAAAGTTCATTGAAGAAATCAAATCCATGACCGTTCTCGAGCTCAACGAGCTGGTGAAGGCTGTGGAAGAAGAGTTCGGCGTGTCCGCCGCCGCTACCGCCGTGGCCGTAGCCGGCCCCGCCGCCGCCGCCGAGGTCGAGGAGAAGACCGAGTTCGACGCGATCCTTAAGGAAGTCGGCCCCGAGAAGATCAAGGTTATCAAGGTCGTGCGCGAGCTGACCGGTCTTGGCCTCAAGGAAGCCAAGGAGCTGGTTGACAACGCCCCCAAGCCCGTCAAGGAAGGCGCTTCCAAGGAAGAGTGCGAGAAGATCGTCGCCGCGTTCAAGGAAGTCGGCGCTACCATCGAAGTCAAGTAACGCTGTCGCGTTTCGGGCGCAGTCATACGACTGCGCCCGATTTTTTCACGATTTGCTGCTTGCTTCGCGCGCGGTCGCAAATCGCGCAGGGAAACGGCCCCTTGGGCCGATCCGTTCGTCCGGCGAAGCCGGACGAGCCGGAATGTGTGCCTGCGGGCAGGAGCAGATCGCTGCGCTTTGACGATTGAAAGCCGCGCAAACGGCAAATGTCAATAGGTAAATGCGAGAAAATATGAAATAATTTATAGACTGGAAAGATGCTCCGCGAAAACGTCAGCGGAACAGCGGTAACCGAACATCTCACGCGGATAGTGGTTTAGCCATTCCTCGGCTTGCGCTATCCGCTTATTAGTGACATTGTTGAAGTTTGTCCCCTTGGGGAACGGGCGACGTATCATGCCGTTTTGGTTCTCGTTGCTCCCACGTTCCCAACTGCTATACGGATGGCAATAGTAGATCATCGTGCGCTTGCCGCCCCGGATTGACCGTTCCATCGAATGGCAATCTGAAAACTCGCCGCCGTTGTCAACCGTGATAGACCTGAACAGCAATTTGAACCGCGCACCATACCGCTTTTCCAAGTTATCCATTGCTTTTATAACGCTGGGGGCAGTGCGGTCTTTCATGGGTATTATGATCTCATTCCGTGACAGACGTTCCGTCAGAACGAGCAAGCTGCGCCGTGAGCGTTTGCGGCTGTACACGGTATCCATTTCCCAATGCCCGAACTCGGAACGGTCATTGATTTCTTGTGGTCTGTTCTCTATGCTCTCGCCTCTGGGCGCTCTCGCGGGGCGCACACTTTTATATGTGCGCTTGTTTTTTCGTTTCCCTTTATGGGGCAGGTGCTTATTGGTTAGGTTCAGGAATATGCCCTTGTCGATATAGCTGTACAGGGTGTGCAGGCAAATCGTGGTCTCAAAGGTTATTTCCTTTACCTTGATTTCGCCCAGCACGGCGGCAGGGGAATAATGCTCATAGACGATTTTGTATTCTATGTATTCTGCGAGGTCGTGATCGCTGCCGATTTTCAGTGGCGCTCCTTTTGCCGTAAGATTGGCTCGGTACGCCTCATGTGCAATATCAGGGCTGTACTGCTCATTCGTGGTAAGGTCAGAGTTGGCGAGAAGCATACCAACGCGCTCGTCCCAATCGTGGATAACATAGGTATCTTCTGCGCAATCGAGCAAACGAGCGTGTACAAGCGCATCTACGAGGCGCTGCGCTTTGCCCCTGAACCGCATAACCTCCGCAATGGTGGAAATATCCCTTGCCCTGAAAATGCCGTCCTCGCGGTTATTCAGCGCCCATACCCATAAGCGGACGAGTTTACCAACAACGAGGTCTTTATCCATATTTAGCGCGGTTGCAACTGTTATAACCTTGTCGTGATCGGGCAAGGTGTCGTGCAATTCTATCCACGCCATCCGGTTCACCGTCCTTTCAAGGGAAATAGGTGGCGCAATCCGCGCCGCCTGCATGGTTCATCGAGTTTTTCCCATCAGGTAAAGCGGGACAGGGGGACACTCCGAGATAATCTTGTCCAAGCTTGCTTTCAGCCCATCCGCGAAACCGCAAAGCATACCCGCACTTGCGGCTGTAATGCACATATCCGTTGCGATACCGTTCTCTCCGTCAGATACGAGGATAATAGCGTTGTCGGTCTCAATGGCCTTGGTTTCTGCGCCCTCGCGCTCAATGGTGATTTTCATAGCTGCCTCCTATAATTTTGATATTTTGATGCGGCGCTCTGACCGCGCAGAAACGGTATAGGCTTTCTTTTCTATGGTGCTGACCTGAACAAGATGGGTATCGGTAATGACTTTTTCGCGCTCGCCTACGCAGGCTTTGATTTGGTCGGAAACGTCGTTGTAAGCTCTGTACTGGGGTGCAAGAGCTTCTTTCTGCTGGATAAGCTCCTCCAGCTCGCCGTCGTCGATTTCAGCCTCCACGCGGGCATGATCGGCGGGGCATACATGGCGTAGGGAGCATTCCTCACAAACAGAAATGTCGTCGCAGGCGGGCGGCATCTTCCCCGATGTGTCGTTGAGGCACTCGTACACGCGCTCGCCCTTTTTGAGCATTGCATCAGCTCTATCCCAGTCAAAGGGAACCTCAATTACCTTGATCTCGCCGGTGAGCTTGTTCGTTATGATGAAAAAGCCCTTCTCTTTCTCGAACTTCCAGCAGTAGGTAAGGAGCTGCGACGGGTAAGCCCGGACGTAATGCTTCTTGCTGTTATAGAAGTCCTCCACGGTATTTAGCTTCACCCACTCAAACGGAGACAGTCCCTTGATTTCTGCGGGGTATAGCTGCCCGTCGTCCGGGTCTTTGATGCGTATATCCTCGCGCCCCGTTATAAGGGGGTGTTCGACCTTCCAGCTGCGCTGCGTTGGTGTTATGACCTCGAACCCAGCCGCTTTAAGTTTGTCTATGGTGTAGACTTCAATGGCGTTGCCAAGATCGAATATGTTTTGCAGACCGTAATCGTGCGGCTCTTGCTTGTCCCAATGTTTGATAAGCAGATAAAGGTATCGCTCGCACGGGTGTCCGATGTTGGACGCTCTCAGGTTGTTACAGGGATAAACCGTAATACGGCTCTCAACCTCCTTGCGGATAGCGCCCTGTATGTTCGCTGCGCTTAACATAAATCGTATTCCTCCTGTTCTCCGTTTGTGCGAGCGCTCTCAATGCACTCATAGCACCATGGCTCGCCGTCGATATCGTAGTAATCCTCTCCAACGTGGATTTCGGTGCCGCAATGTATGCAGTTGGTGATAACGGCAGGTTCCGGCGCGTTGGGGCAGCGAGGGTGACACGGGATTTGGTGACACTCTGAGCACATGGCGCTACCTCTCAGGCGGCTCGGGCGGGATATAGCCATCATCCTCGGGCGGTTGCGGCTTCTTTTGACAGGTCATGCACAGGACGCGGCCAAACTTGCCCTCGGAATACGACGCAACCTTTTGTGTGACCGCCGCGCCGCACACGGTACAGGCGAGACCACTATCGACAGCCGCGCCGGTGTTGCCGCCCTTTGAGCCTGTCTTAAACGTGTACCCGCTGCCGGCCTTTATGCCTGCTGCTTCCAGCGCGGCAACGTCAAGGTTGCGCAGTCCGGGCAGGATGGATTTGATACCACGGTTGAGGCAGTTCGTGAAAGCAGATTTTTCAACGTCGTTTGCGTCGATCTCGTCCGGCTTCTTGGCGCGGTTCTTCCCTGTGAAAAACTCGTCCTTGCCCGATCTCGCGCCTATGGCCTCTACTTTCACCCCGCCGAGGGTAAACTCCATGGTATAGCTGCATGATGGATAGCCCTCGTCTATCTTCTTTTCGATGTTGAGTATCTTCCAAGAGATACCGAATAGCCTTGCGACCTTGGTTGCGCCGCTCTCCTGCAAGTAGGGCTTGCCGCCGATGATAGTCCAGTCCAAGCCGGATGTGATTTTAAGGGCGGCGGACATGATTTTATTGAGGGCTTCAACGCGTTTCTCTGCTTTTTCCGCTATTGCGAATATGGCATTATCGTCATATATGGCAATCTCGGGATCCAATACCGTGGTTAAATCATTCGTCTGCTGTTCCATATTTCCTCCTGTTCGTCGTTATCTGCGCAATCGCACATTTCGCCAGCATCGAGAAACGCGCCACATATCGGGCAAATTTTAGGTGCCAAAATCTGTGCCCTCCCTTTTGTCGAGATAGCGGTTTATCATGGCAGTGATACCGGCTTGCACAGTATCGTACCCGTCGCGCTTTAGAGCCTGTTGCAACTGCTCATATCGTGTTTTTGACAGGCGACACTGGCTACGTTGGGGCAAGCGACGCTTGTCTGGCTTACGGGCTGTGGGGACTGTTCCCGCTTTACCTGATGATGGTCAAACCGATC
>CAZNAL010000094.1:6298-6956 GCA_964571055.1 uncultured Oscillospiraceae bacterium
GTACTTCTCTGGGTTTTCGACCTTTGAGTTAAGGTACTTGTCATAGCCGGGGTACTGCTCCGAGACAACATCAACGACCTGCTTTGCCATGAGGCCGCGTTCCTCACGGAACTCTTTTACCTTGAGCATCTGCGTCCTCCTCCCACTCGTCCTCGACGATAAAAAAGCTGTGGGTGCCGCCGTCCATAATCACGGCGTAGCCCTTGGCGTGAATCTCTCGCGCCTGTGAGACTGTCATACTAATCATGTGAACCTCCTATTCGCTGGTTTTTGCCGCCGTGCGCCGCCTCCCCCTGCGGCGCACGGCCTCCTGTACCGCTTTTTCCGCAAGAGCCGCGCTATACTCGGGCCTGTGGGTCATATCGTCGTATACACCGGTGCAACCACGGTTGAGCTCGCGCCATACGGTGGACGCGGAGACGCCAACATGCGAGGCAATATCCTCAACCCTGCTGCCCGCCCGGTACATCTTCTCAATCTTCGTTCGATCACGCAGGCCCAGCCGCTTGTATTTACCCACTTTAATCACCTCGCTTTCAGGCAAAAAAGAAATGCGATTGAGGTAAAACCTCTCTCGCATTTAATGGTACATTTGACGGAAAGCCGCGCAAACCCCTTTTATCGTTGACAAAACCACGGCCTTGCATTACAATAGGAC
>CAZNAL010000095.1:0-6898 GCA_964571055.1 uncultured Oscillospiraceae bacterium
TGCATATGGTGTAATCTGTTGTCATACAATATGATACAACATCAGACAAGTTGTAGCAAGCACATTTTATAACAGCGCTAGAATCGAAAATCGTTTATAACCGAATAAACCCAATAGAGGACAGAGGAGAAATCGAGATGCTGCATTCTTTTCAGGAATTGATCGAGAGCGTCAAGGGTGCGAACAGGCGCATTTCCGTGGCTGTGCCGCAGGACGAGGAGGTACTTCTTGCCGTGAACGAGGCCTGCAAGCTGGGCATCGTCAACGCGACGCTCGTGGGCGATGAGGCGGAAATTCGCCGTATCGCAAGCGAAATCGGCGTATCGCTTACCGGCATGACGATCGTTGATGAGTCGGATAAGGTGGAAGCCTGCCGCAAAGCGGTCAAGATCGTGCACGATGGGGAAGCGGACGTCGTGATGAAGGGTATCGTGGATACCTCCATCATACTCAAAGCCGTATTGGATAAGGAAATTGGCCTCAGGGACGCGCCTGTGCTGTCACACGTGGCCGTTTTTGATGTGGACGGGTTTGACCGTCTCCTGTATGTAACGGATTCCGCCATGTGCATAGCGCCTGATGTGGAGCAAAAGGCGCACATCATAGGCAACGCCGTGAAGGTAGCGCACGCGTTGGGCAACGAAAACCCCGTCGTGACCTGCCTTTGCGCCGTGGAGAAGGTCAACCCCAAAATGCAGGCGACCTTGGATGCGGCGGAGCTCGTGGAGCGAAACAAGCGCGGCGAGCTTCCGGGCTGCACGGTGTGCGGGCCTTTGGCGTTGGATAACGCCATCAGCGAAGAGGCGGCCAAGCATAAAGGCATCAGCGACCCCAACGCGGGCAAGGCGGATATACTGCTCGTGCCTTTCATCGAGGCGGGCAACATCTTCTATAAATCGCTGACCTATATGGCAAAGGCGCATAACGCGGGCATGATCGTGGGCGCAAAGGCGCCGGTGGTCGTCACCTCGCGCGCGGACAGCGACGAAACCAAGCTCAACTCCATCGCGCTTGCCATCGCCGTGGCGCGGTATAAGGCGTAAGAAAGGAAACGACCATGAAGAGCTATACGATCCTTGCATTAAACCTTGGCTCCACTTCCACCAAGCTTGCCGTGTTTGAGGATGGCGAGCAGAAGCTGGAGCAGGTATTGCGCCACACGCAGGAGGAGATGGGGGCGATCAAGACCATGGCGGACAACGCCGCGTTCCGTAAGCCCCTCATACTGGACTTTTTGAAGAAGAACAACGTCGATATCAAGAGCTTTGACGCGGTGGTCGGGCGCGGCGGCCTGATGCGCCCCATTCCGGGCGGCACCTACGCCGTGAACCAAGCGATGCTCGACGACCTTGCAAGCTGCAAATACGGCTCCCACGCCTCGAATTTGGGCGGTATACTCGCAAGCGAGATCGCGTCCGAGATCGGCGTGCCCGCCTTTATCGTAGACCCCGTCGTGGTGGACGAGATGGAGGATGTCGCGCGTCTTTCCGGGCACCCGTCCTTCAAGCGCCGCACCTGCTTCCACGCGCTCAACCAAAAGGCCATTGCCAAGCGCTACGCGGCCGAGACGGGCAAGTCCTACGATAAACTGAACCTGATCGTCGCGCACATGGGCGGCGGCGTCACGGTGGGTGCGCATAAGGAAGGGCGCGTGATCGACGTCAACAACGGCTTGGACGGCGAAGGGCCGTACTCCGCCGAGCGTCCGGGCGGGCTTCCGGTCTTGGAGGTCATGCGCGTGATGGATTCCGGCGAACTTGGCGATTACGCCGCCATGAAGCGGACGCTTACCTCCCGCTGTGGCTTGATCGCGTACCTTGGCACCAACAACGGCATCGAGGTGGGCGAGCGCATCAAGGCGGGCGATCAAGAAGCCGAGCTTGTGTATCGCGGCATGGCGTATCAGATCTCCAAGGAGATCGGCGCGATGGCGGCGGTGCTTGAAGGCAAGGTCGATGCGATCCTTCTTACGGGCGGCTTTGCCTATGATAAGATGCTCATGAGCTGGATCGAGGAGCGCGTGGGCTTCATCGCGCCCGTGAAGGTCTATCCGGGCGAGGACGAGATGGGGGCGCTGGCGGCGGGCGCGCTGCGGGTGCTTACAGGCGAAGAAGAGGTCAAGACGTACTGATGGAAAAGCGCATTCAGATCATCACCGGGCATTACGGAAGCGGCAAGACGGAATTCGCCGTCAATTTGGCGCTGAAGTATGCCGACGCGGGTATCAAGACCGCGCTTGCCGATTTGGATATCGTGAATCCGTATTTCCGTTCCACCGAGCGGCGGAGCCTGCTGGAAGAACACGGCGTGCGGGTCATCACGACCTCCTTTTCGGGCTATGTCGATCTTCCCGCCATTACGCCCGAGGTACTGACCTTATTTGACGATCCTTCCTACCACGGTATCATCGACATGGGCGGCGACCCGGAGGGCGCGCATGTGCTGGGCCGGTTTGAAAAGCAGCTTGCGCGCGAGGCATGCGACGTGCTGTGCGTGCTCAACGCCAACCGTCCCGAAACCAAGACCGCCGAAAGAGCGGCGCTGTATCTTCGCGGCATCGAGGAGGCGAGCGGGCTCAAGGTGACGGGGCTTGTCAACAACACGCATCTGTGCCGGGAAACGAGTGCGGAGGACATTTTGAAGGGCGCGGCGCTCACAAAGGCGGTTTCCGCGGAAACGGGCGTCCCTGTCGCGTATCACGCTGTGGAGCGCAAATTCGTGGAGGAAGTCGGGTATCAATTGGGCGAAGGCGAGATTTTGCCCATCGATATATATATGTGCAAGCCATGGGAATTCGGCTTGTAAATTAAAGAGGAGGAACTTTGTAATTATGGCTGGAAAAGTAACGTTTTGCCAGGACAGATGCAAAGGCTGCGAGCTGTGCGTAAGCGTCTGTCCCAAAGGGATCATCGTCATCGACCAGGAAGTGACGAATCGCAAGGGCTACCATCCCGCAGCGGTCAAGGAAATGGATAAGTGCATCGCCTGCGCAAGCTGCGCAAAGATCTGCCCGGATTCGATCATCACGGTGGAAAGACTGTAGGAAGGGGAACGAAAAATGGAAAAAGAACTTTGGAAAGGCAATGAAGCCATCGCAGAAGCCGCCATACGCGCGGGCTGCAAGTATTTCTTCGGTTATCCGATCACCCCGCAGACCGAGGTGCCCGAATACCTCTCTTTGCATCTTCCCGAGATCGGCGGCTGCTTTTTGCAGGCTGAAAGCGAGGTCGCGGCGATCAACATGGTCTACGGCGCGGGCGGCTGCGGCGTACGCGTGATGACCTCCTCCTCCTCCCCCGGAATCAGCCTGAAACAGGAAGGCATTACCTATCTTTGCGGCGCGGAGGTTCCCTGCGTCATCATCAACGTCATGCGCGGCGGCCCCGGTTTGGGTACCATCCAGCCTGCGCAGGGCGATTATTTCCAAGCCACGCGCGGCGGCGGCAACGGCGATTACCGTACCCCCGTGCTTGCGCCCGCGAACGTGCAGGAAGCGGCGGACTTTGTGCGCATGGCGTTTGATCTTGCGGATATTTACCGCAACCCCGTCATGGTGCTGGCGGACGGCATGATCGGCCAGATGATGGAGGCCGTCGAGTGGCACGACATCGAAAAGCGCGACATCCCGCCCAAGCCGTGGGCGACCACCGGCACGCAGAACAAGCGTGAGCATAACGTGATCAATTCCCTTTACATCCAGCCCGAGCCCTGCGCGGAGCACAACGAGCTGCTGGATAAGAAGTATAAGACGATCGAGGAGAAGGAGACCCGTTACGAGGAGATCGACACGGAGGGCTGCGAGGTTCTTTTCGCGGCTTACGGCACAACGTCGCGCGTTTGCCGTGCGGCGATGAAGCTGCTTGCGGACGAGGGCGTCAAGGCAGGCTTGTTCCGTCCCATCACGGTATGGCCTTTCCCGTATGCGCAGCTTAAAAAGGCTGCCGCGCAGAACAGCGTGAAGGCCGTTGTGGTCGCAGAGCTGTCGCTGGGGCAGATGATCGACGACGTAAAGATCGCGCTGGAAGGCTCCAAGCCCATCTCCTTTATCGGCAAGGCCGGCGGTCTGGTTCCTACGCCGCGTGAGGTTGCGGACGCTGCCAAGAAGGCAATCGGGAGGTAAGAAGAATGGCTATTGTATATCAGAAATCCAAGGGCTTAACGGATAAAGAGCTGCATTACTGCCCGGGCTGCACGCATGGTATCGTGCATAAGCTCGTGGCGGAAACGCTGGAGGAGCTTGGCATCATCGGCACCACCATCGGCGTGGCGCCTGTGGGCTGCTCCGTGTTCGCTTACGATTATTTCTCCTGCGATATGCACGGCGCCGCGCATGGCCGCGCCCCCGCAGTCGCGACCGGCATCAAGCGCGTTTCGCCTCCGGGCACCACGGTGTTCACCTATCAGGGCGACGGCGACTTGGCCGCTATCGGTACGGCGGAGATCGTACAGGCTGCCATGCGCGGGGAGAAGATCACGGTCATCTTCATCAACAACGCGATCTACGGCATGACGGGCGGCCAGATGGCGCCTACGACGCTGATCGGGCAGAAGACGACCACCTCGCCGCTGGGCCGCACCAAGGAGCACGCGGGCATGCCCATCAAGATGTGCGAGCTTTTGGCGACGCTTGACGGCTGCGTGTACGCGGAGCGCGTGTGCGTAACGGATATTCCCAATCTCAACAAGGCGAAGAAGGCCATTCGGAAGGCTTTCGAGCTTCAGCAGCAAAACGCCGGCCTCACCTTTGTCGAGGTGCTGGCCGCCTGTCCCACCAACTGGGGCAAGCCGCCTATCAAGGCTGTGGAGTGGCTTAAGGAAAACATGATCCCGTATTACCCCTTAGGGGTCTACAAAGATTCTGCGGAGGTGAAGTAACATGACGAATGATATTATTATCTCCGGCTTTGGCGGACAGGGCGTTATGGCCATCGGCAAGACGCTGACGGAAGCGGGCATGAAGGAGGGTAAGGAAGTATCGTGGCTTCCTTCCTACGGCCCTGAGATGCGCGGCGGTACGGCGAACTGCTGCGTCGTGATCTCCGACGAGCTGATCGTATCCCCCATCGTGCTGGAACCCAGCGAGCTGATCGCGATGAACCTTCCCTCGCTCATCAAATTTGAGCCCACCGTGAAGAAGGGCGGCACCATATTCGTCAACAGCTCGGTGGTCACACAGAAGGTCACCCGCACGGATGTGCGCGCGGTCTATGTGGACTGCATCAAGATCGCGGAGGAGTTGGGCAACTCCAAGGTCGCCAACATGGTCATGCTCGGCGCGTACATCGAGGCGATGAAGAACCTCTCCACCGAAACCATCAAGGAAATGCTGGTACATATGTTCACCGGCCCCAAGGCGAAGCTCGTCGATCTCAATATCGAAGCGCTCAAGCGCGGCGCGGCGTGCGTGAAGTAAACCTTTTGTCCCGGGGAATGGCAGCAATACCATTCCCCGGGAAATGCTATGTAAGGCATATCTGTACAAATCTTGGTCAATCAGCAAATTCGATAGTAAGAAAACTGCAAACACGAAAATAGGAGGTACACCACTATGGCAGTCCAATTCGCGTCCCGCATGGACGGTATCAAGGGTTCCGCCATTCGCGCGCTTCTGAAGCTTGCCGACCAGCCGGATATCATTTCCTTCGCAGGCGGCTTTCCCGCACCCGAGTTCTTCCCCATCGTAGAGCTGGAGGGCGTTTCCAAAGAGGTTTTGGAAACGGACGGCAAGGCGGCGCTGCAATACGGCCCCACCGACGGCCTGCCCGCTCTGCGTGGACATATCTGCAAGCTTATGGAGCCCCAGGGTCTGCACGCTGCGCCGGCCGATATTCTGATCACGTCGGGCAGCCAGCAGGGCCTTTCCTTTGCGGGCATGCTCTTTATCGATCCGGGCGATGTTATTATCACCGAAAGCCCCAGCTATTTGGGCGCGCTCAACGCCTTCAAAGCCTATCAGCCTACCTTTGTTGAGGTGGATATGGACGAGGAAGGCATGAAGATGGATGTTTTGGAAAAGGCCTTGGAGGAGAATAAGGGCAAGGTGAAATTCATCTATACCATCCCGGATTTCCAGAACCCGACCGGACGTACCATGGCGCTCGACCGCCGCAAAAGGCTGGTGGAGCTTGCCAACAAGTACGGCGTGTACATCGTGGAGGATAACCCCTACGGCGCGCTGCGTTTCGAGGGCGAAATCCAGCCTGCCATCAAGAGCTTTGATACCGAAGACCGCGTGGTGTACCTTGGCACGATGTCCAAGATCTTCAGCCCCGGTATGCGTATCGGCTGGATCTACGCCAATCCCGAGGTGCTCAATAAATTCAACCTCATCAAGCAAGGCGCGGATCTACAGTGCAACTCCATGGCGCAGCGTCAATGCTCGGTGTTCTTCGACCAGTACGATATTCAGGAGCATATTCAAAAGATCGTCAAGGTCTATCGCAAGCGGCGCGATCTCATGCTCTCCACCATGCAGGAATGCTTCCCCAAGAACGTCACCTGGACGCATCCCGAGGGCGGTCTGTTCCTTTGGGTCACGCTGCCCGAGGGCTTAGATTCCGCGGTGGTCTTTGAAAAGGCGTTGGAAAAGAAAGTGGCCTTCGTCGCGGGCGAGCCCTTCTATCCCAACGGCGGCAACGCCAACCACTTCCGCATGAACTATTCCGCTATGCCGGACGAAAAGATCGTCGAGGGCGTGAAGCGGCTGGGCGAAGTGTTAAGCGAGCTTTGCTGATTTCTGTTTATCGACAAAGGTCATTCGACCTTTGTCGATGGTTTGGAGCGGCTTTTCGGAGCCGCTTCTTTTTTATTAGGCGCGCAAACGGAAATTTTGTGCGGTTTTGCGGTCAATTCCCAAAGTAAGTTCCACAGTGGAAAGAGAGTGGAAATAAGTATGGGA
>CAZNAL010000096.1:0-267 GCA_964571055.1 uncultured Oscillospiraceae bacterium
CTTCTACTCCTCTAATGGTTGGAACTACTATGTGCAGCTTTTTGGGTATTGATTTGTTAGTTTGAAGGGAGGAATCGGTTATGGCGGATACCTACGCGAGCGGCCAATATAAGGAAACCATGCTCAAGATCCGCGCGATGCTCCCCCTGCTTCCTCCCAGCTGCGCCGAATTCCTGCGCGGCATTGAAAACGATACGCTGGTGCGCACGCGCTACGCTTATCTTTGCGATCTGCGCGCCTTTTTTACGTTTTTGCTTACGTTGCCGG
>CAZNAL010000096.1:277-6839 GCA_964571055.1 uncultured Oscillospiraceae bacterium
GCACACGGCGGATATTCGTCTTCTGACGCTGGAGGCGCTCGATCAGGTGAGCGTTACGGACGTGGAAGATTACATGAGCTATCTTTCCTATCATATGGATGAAAACGATAAAGACGTGACCAACGGCGAGCGCGCAAAGGCGAGAAAGCTGGCTTCTCTGCGCGCGTTTTACAAGTATTTTTGCAAAAAGGAAAAGCTGACGCGCAACGCGCCCTCGCTTGTGGATCTGCCAACGATCCATCAAAAGGCCATCGTGCGCTTGGAGCCGGACGAGGTGGCGATCCTCTTGGATGTGGTGCAAAACGGCGAAGGGCTTACGGACAGGCAAAAAACGTACCACCAGCGCACGCAGGCGCGCGACCTTGCGATCCTCACCCTGTTTTTGGGAACCGGCATCCGCATCAGCGAGCTTGTGGGCATCGATATCGACGATGTGAATTTTTCCGCCAACGAGTTTTCCATCATTCGAAAGGGCGGCAATCAGGATATTTTGGTATTCGGCGACGAAGCGCGCGCGGCGCTGCTTGGCTACATGCTGCAGCGCGAAAGCATGACGACGGAGCCGGGTCACGAGGAGGCGCTTTTTCTGTCGCTGCAGCGAAAGCGCATTACGGTGCGCGCCGTGGAGAAGCTCGTCGAAAAATATGCCTCCATCGCCACCCCGCTGAAAAAGATATCTCCGCATAAGCTCCGCAGCACCTACGGTACGGCGCTCTATCGCGAGACGGGTGACATCTATCTCGTAGCGGATGTGCTCGGGCACAAGGACGTCAATACGACGCGCAAGCATTATGCCGCCATCTCCGAGGATCGGCGCCGCTTGGCGGCAAAGGTCGTGAAGCTGCGGGAAGATCAACCAAACGTTCCGACAAAAAGCGACAAATAAAAACAAAAACAGAACAAATGTTTACAAATGAACCTGCCTGTGCTAGAATAACGGTATGGAATCATTCTATTGCTGCATGGGAGGCGTTTTATCGTATGAAAGAGGAAGAATTGTCGCTGAAACCGCGTCAGCAAGCGGTTTATGATTTTATTGTGCGCTTTATCGGAGAAAGATCGTACCCCCCCACCGTGCGCGAGATCGGCGCCGCCGTGGGGATCAAATCCACGTCGAATGTGTACGGTTATCTAAAAAAGCTGGAACAGCTGGGCTATATCAGTATGGATGCGTCAAGACAGCGCACCATCGCCGTTTTGCGTCGCGCGCAAACGCCGCCCGTCGGCGATATGGTGAATGTGCCCGTGATCGGCGCGGTGGCTGCGGGAAGTCCCATATTGGCCTTTGACGAGGCGCGGGATTATTATCCCATGCCCAAGGACGCGCTGCACGGCGCTGAAAAGGATGATGTTTTTTTGCTGGAGGTCGAGGGCGAAAGCATGATCAACGCCGGCATATTGGATGGAGACAGGATTTTGGTGCATCGCGGCCTGGCGGTGGAAAACGGCGAAATCGGCGTGGCGCGCGTAAACGCGGTGTACGGCGATGCGGCGACGGTGAAAAGAATCTACCGCGAAAACGGTTTTGTGCGCTTACAGCCCGAAAATGACGCCATGGAGCCCATCCTCGTGCCGATGGAGGACGTGCGGATCGTCGGCAAGGTCATAGGGCTGTACCGTCAATATTGATAAGACCCGCTTTGCCCAGCGCGCGCAGCGCTTCACACACGGCGATACGCCCATGCGCATAGGTTAACCCGCCTTGGATATAGGCGGTGTAGGGCGCGCTGATCGGCCCGTCCGCGCTCAATTCGATGGAAGCGCCCTGCACAAAAGCGCCGGCCGCCATGATGACCTGATCGCTGTAGCCTGGCATATCCCACGGTTCGGGCACAAGAAAGCTGTCCACGGGAGAAACAGACTGTATGCTGCGGCAAAACGCGCATAGGGCTTCGGCGCTGTCAAAGCGAAGCGCCTGCACGATATCCGCGCGAACCGCGTCGCTTGCCGGCATGCTCGTCATGCCGGCTTTTTCAAATACGCGCGCAAAGAGTACGGCGGTCTTCACGGCTTGCGCCACCACATGCGGCGCAAGAAACAGCCCTTGATAGAAGGGGGCGTAGCTTCCCGCGTAGGAGCCTACCTCCCGCCCCATCCCCGGCACGGTGAGGCGGTTTGCGATGCGCTCGATACAGCGGGTTTTTCCGGCGATATAGCCGCCGGTCGGCGCGACGCCGCCGCCGGGGTTTTTGATAAGCGACCCGACGATCACGTCCGCGCCCATAGCGGTGGGTTCGTTTTCACAGACAAATTCGCCATAGCAGTTATCTACGACGATCAGCGCGCGCGGCGCAAGCGCATGAAGGCGGCTGAAAACATCGCGCATAGCCGTGGGCGCAATGGCATTTCGCCACGCGTAGCCACGTGAGCGCTGAAAATACAACACGCGCACGGTGCTGTCCAAGGCCGCTTCCGCGGCGTCCGCGTCCAAACTGCCGTCAGGCTTTAGCTCCACTTGCTTATATAGAACGCCCTGCCGCTTGAGCGAACCCGCCGCGTCGCCCGTGATGCCGATGGCGGACTCCAGCGTGTCATAGGGCTTTCCGGTGACGGAGAGCATGACGTCGCCCGGTTCTAAAAGCCCGGCGAGCGCTGTAAAAATGGCCTGCGTGCCCGACGTGATCTGCGGGCGCACCAACGCGTCCTCCGATTGCAGCGCGCGGGCGAAAACGCGATCCAGCGTATCCCGGCCAATATCGTCATAGCCGTAGCCGGAGGTGGGCGCAAAATGGCGCGCCGCTACCCTTTCCTGCTGAAAGGCTGCCAGCACGCGCGCTTGGTTCGCGTATTCGATCTTTTCGATCCTATCAAACACGGGACGCAGCTCCCGCTCGGCTTGTTGAATCATCGATTCCATATCAGTTTTCTTCCTTTTTATCATGCAGCAAAAGGGGCTTTGCGGGGGTTATGGTGGAGATGGCGTGCTTGTAGATCATCATCTGCTGCTGTTCCGCTTCGATGAGCACAACAAAGCTGTCGTAGCTTTTCACTACGGCGTTTTTGATCTGAAAGCCGTTGGTGACGTGGATGGTCACGGGAACGCTTTCCTTTCGCGCCTTGTTCAAAAAAACGTCCTGCACGTTCTCCTGCTGCTTTGTCATATTCCCCTATCCTTTCAATATGCGTATGGCTTCTTTGAGAAGCTGCTGTGGCGAAAGAAGCGAAACGTCCAGCCATTGGATGCGCTGATCGCGTCTGAACCACGTAAGCTGACGTTTGGCGAAGCGGCGCGTTTCACGTTTGATGGTTTCCACCGCTTCGTCAAGCGTGTATTCTCCCTGCAAATACCTGTAAAGCTGCTTATAGCCAAGCCCCTGCATGGCGGGCAGCGCCGGCGAATACCCAAGGGACACGAGGGTTTGCACTTCGTCGAGAAGGCCGGACGCCATCATGGCGTCCACGCGTTTATCGATGCGCGCGTAGAGCTGTTCGCGCGGCATCGTCAGGCCAAGCATGCGCGGCGCGTAGGGTATGGGCGCGTTTGCGGCGTTGACAAAATCGCCGCCCAGCTCCCCTATGGGCTTTCCGGTAAGCGTGTAGACCTCCAACGCGCGGATGAGGCGCTTGGTATCGTGCGGATGCAGACGTGCGGCGGAAGCCGGATCGACGGCTTGGAGGCGTGTATGCAGACTTCCGGGCGTTTCCGATTCCTCTGCGGCAAGGGCTTCGCGAAGCGCCGCGTCCGCGGGGATATTCGTAAAGGAGAGCGGATACACCAGCGCGTTGACGTATAAGCCCGTACCGCCTACGATCAGCGGGAATTTGCCGCGGTTTGCAATGTCCGCGATCGCGGCTGCCGCCATTTTTTGATACGCGGCAACGCTGTTATCCGCTTCGCCAATATCCACCGCGTCCAGCAGATGATGCGCGATTCCCCCCCGTTCCTCCGCCGTCGGCTTGGCGGAGCCTATATCCATGCCGCGGTAAAGCTGGATGGAATCGGCGGAAACGATCTCCGCATCCATACGCTTGGCGGCTTCTACCGCCAGCGCGGTCTTGCCGCTGGCGGTGGGGCCTAGGATCACGCCGATGGGAAGAGGCGAAGCATGGTTCATAGCTTACACCAGCCTCTTAAACAGCTTTTCAAATTCCGCTTTCTGCATCTGCATCATCACGGGACGTCCGTGCGGGCAGGTCAGCGGCACGCCGTTTGCCTGAAAATCGTCCAGCAGCTCGCGAATTTGCACTTCATCCAACACGGCGCCTGCCTTGATGGCGTGCTTGCACGCCTGTTGGATGATGGCGCCGCGTTTGAGTTCGACCGTGGAGACCTTCTCCTTCTTTTCCAGCATCGCCAAAGCGTCGTGCAGGAAAGAAACGGCCTCGGGCTTTCCGAAAATGTGCGGCACCGCGCGAATGCTTACGCTCATGGAGCCGAAATCCTCGATATCGAAGCCGAGCGCGCGAAAATCCTCTATATGCGCCGGAAGAAGGGCATATTCCGCGGGTGAAAGCGTTTCGATATGCGGCGAAAGCAATATCTGCGCGTCGGCGCGCAGGGCGTTACCCATCATCTTTTCGTACAGCTTGCGTTCATGGGCGGCGTGCTGGTCGATAAAGAAAGCGGAATCCCCTTGCTGTACGATGAGATAGCAGCGAAAGAGTTGTCCAATCACCTGATACGGATCAGCGGTAAATTCGGCCTGTACGGGCTTTAACGTATCCGTCGAAGAAGGATCGGGCGAAACGGGCAAACGCGCCGCAGGGGACGGTAAAATGGTGAATACGGGAATATCCGGCGCGGCCGCATCCACGCTATGTAAAGCCGCGGCGGATTCCCGCACATACTGCACGCCCTGTTTGGGCTGCTGTGCTTGCAGCATACGGGACGCGGCGGAGGGCTGGACCGCGTCCTTTTCAACGATTTGCGGCGATTTATCGTTTTCGGCCGAATGGCCGAACCATATCGCTCGCGGCTCGGGTATGACGTCCCGCTGGAGCATGGAGGGTATTTCCGTCGCGCCAAGCGCTTCGCGCACAGCTGTAAATGCCGCGTGCATCACCCTGTCCTCCTGCTTAAAACGGACGTCAAGCTTATTCGGGTGCACGTTAACGTCGATTTCACGTCCCGCAATACAAATATCCATCACGACGAGCGGAAAACGACCCGCCATAAGACGCGTGTCGTATGCGCGCTGCACGGTGAAGGAAAGCTTTTGCGATTTGATGTAGCGATGGTTAATAAAGAAGGATTGCGCCAAGCGGTTATTCTTGGCGATCTGCGCCGTACCCGCGTAGCCCTGCAAACGGATATAGCCGTCGTCATAGGAAAGCGCTTTCAGGTGCGGCAGCGCGTCCTTGCCGTAAATAGAGCAGAGCACCTGCAAAAGATCGCCGTCGCCGGCGGTTTGATAGACGAGCCTGTCGTTTTGGACGAGTTTGAAGGCAATTTGCGGATATGCCATCATCATGCGGGAAACGTAATCGCTGATCATGGCGGCTTCTGTGCGGGGGCTTTTGAGAAATTTAAGGCGTGCGGGCGTATTGTAGAATACGTTTTCCACCAGCATCAGCGTACCGCCCGCGCAGCCGGCGGGTGCGTTTTCGATGCATTCGCCGCCATGGATGCGTATGCAGACGCCGTTTTGCGCGTCCCGCATTTTCGTGCGCAGCGTTACGCGGGATACCGCGGCGATGGACGCGAGCGCCTCTCCGCGAAAACCAAGCGTGCCGATGTCCTCAAGGTCGCTCGCCGTGCGGATCTTGCTGGTGGCATGCCGCGCGAAAGCCGTAAGCGCGTCGGTTTCGGACATGCCGCAGCCGTCGTCGCGCACGCGGATCAGGTCGGCGCCGCCGCCGTTGGCTTCGATGGTGATATGGGAAGCACCCGCGTCAACAGCGTTTTCTACAAGCTCTTTGACGATGGACGCGGGGCGGTCCACCACCTCGCCCGCGGCGATGCGGTTGGCCGTATGCGTATCGAGGACGCGGATGATTTCCATGCTTTTTACCTCAATTTGGCGCGTATGTGCAGATCATAGAGTATGTTCTGCGCATCCCGCGGCGTAAGGGCGTCGATATCGAGCGACTTTAGCTCCTCCATGATCTCGTCCGGCGCTGTGGAGCCGAAAAGCGTCATTTGGTGTGTGGTACCCGGAAGCTCCATCAAAAGCGTGTCGTGGTTGATGTCCGCTTTTTCAAGCTCCTTGAGTATCTCCTTGGCGCGCTTGATCACGTCGTCCGGCAGCCCCGCAAGGCGTGCGACCTGCACGCCGAAGCTCTTGTCCGCGCCGCCGCGGACGATCTTGCGCAGGAATATGATGTCCTCCCCTACCTCCTTGACGGAGATACGGTAGTTTTTAATGCCCGGCAGCTTCCCTTCAAGCTCCGTAAGCTCGTGATAGTGTGTGGCGAACAAGGTTTTCGCGCCGCATTTCTCCTTATCGGCAATATGCTCAAGCACGGCCCAAGCGATACTAAGCCCGTCGAAGGTGCTGGTGCCGCGCCCGATCTCGTCGATGATGAGCAGGCTTTCCTGCGTGGCGTTGTTGAGGATGTTGGACATTTCGCTCATTTCCACCATAAAGGTGCTCTGCCCGGACGCGAGATTGTCCGACGCGCC
>CAZNAL010000097.1:0-4687 GCA_964571055.1 uncultured Oscillospiraceae bacterium
GCGGATTCCGTGATCTCCAGCCGCAACAGTTCGAGGGGCAGTCCGTACTTTTTCACAAGCCCCGTCACGATGCCCACGAGATCCTCCCTAAACACATCATAGCGGGAGATATTGACGGAGACCGGCGCCGGGCTTACGCCCTGATCGAGCCATTTGCGAAGCAGCATACAGGTCTGCTCCCACACGAACTTGTCCATCTCGTAGATAAAACCATTGCGCTCGAAGATCGGAACAAACACCGCCGGAGAAATAAGCCCCTCCTTGGGATGCCGCCAGCGAACCAGCGCCTCCGCCCCGGTGAGCATGCCGTTGGCGTGGTTGAACTGCGGCTGCAGCCATACCTCGAACTGCTTGCTCTCCAGCGCCTGCTTCATCTGCCCCGTGATCTCCTGCTGCCGCAAGATCGCCGCGCGCATGGATTCGTCATAGGTGGCTACCGACACGTCGTATCGTCCCTTGACGGTTTCCTTGGCGATGGCGGCGCGGTCATAGATAGCGCTTACGGAGAGCGTTTTATCAGCGACGACGCAGCGGCCGACGCATATTTTCAACGGCGGCAAAGAGCCGTCCAGCAGCTCGGAGGCGTCGTGCGCGGCGGCGAGCATCGCTGAACCGATGAGCTTTGCGGGATACAAAACGGCGAAGTTGTCCGCCATGACGCGGCAGCAAGCGACCTCTTTGCCATCGTTCATCTCCTTGAGCACGTTCGCTAAGCCGCGCAGCACTTCGTCGCCCTTTTTGCTCCCGTACTGATCGTTGATGACCTTGAATTTCTCGATGTCGATACAGGCCATCACATAATAGCCCGGCGACTTTGCATCGATCATTTCCGCCGCTTTTTCCATAAAGCCCGCGCGGTTATATAGCCCCGTCAACTCGTCGCGCGTAGCCTGATACTTTAGCTGTTGGTTTGCAAGCACCTCCTCGTGAACGTCGTTGAAGGTGATGATCATTTTATCCGTAAGGCCCAAGTCGTTAGCCTGCTTATACACGTTCATGCGGAACCAATGCTTTTGCTTCTCCGGCGTTTTCAGAAGCACCAGCATGGAAGACGAACTGCGTTGTCGGTCGTTCGCGAGCCGCAAAAGCCCGTCCTGCATCACCTTGACGTCCGGGCTTTCCGCGACCATATCGGCGAGGAACACCTGCCAAAGCGAACGGTGATTGTAATTGCCCGCAAGGTATTTGGAAATCGTGTTATCATAAATAAAGACGCGGTTGAACCAGTCGTACTCGATCACGACCGTGCCGGTGCTCTCCAAAACCATGCGGAATTTGAGCTCCTCGTCCCGCTGCAGCTGTAAATACCCGTTTTGCGCCCGCAGACGCTCATTTTCCGCCTTGCTCACGGCTGCCTTCACGCGCAGGCGTATCAAATCCGGATCGACGGGCTTTGTCACATAATCCGTCGCGCCGCTTTCTATAGCCTTTAAGAGGGTGGCGTGGTCGTCGTCGCCGGTCACAACGATCACGGGGATCGCCTGCAGCTCGACGATGCTTTGCATCTTTTGCAGCACCTCGTAGCCGTCCATGCCGGGCATGACCAGATCGAGCAGCACGATGGAGACGGAGGAGGTGAAGTGCCGCAGGCGCATGACCGCCTCCGCGCCGTTTCTCGCCGTTTCGATCACATATTCGTCCTTAAAAAGATTGCCAAGGATGGCTCTGCTCACGTTGTCGTCGTCCACGATCAGCATCCGGCGCTTGACCTTGACGTTGGAGCAAAGCAAGGGCGTTTCCGGTACGGCGCGCGCCTCCGTTTTCTCGGCGAGCTGTTCGTCATCGTTGGCGCTGAAGAACGCGTAGTTGTTTTTACCCGCCTGCTTGACCCTGTACAGCGCCCGATCCGCGCAGTGGTACAGCGTATCGAAATCGCTGCCGTCCCGCGGATACACGGAAACGCCTATGCTGGCGCTGATCTGCACGTCGTGGCGGAAGGCCTTGCGCACCTGCTCGCAGATCTGGCGCGCTTTTTTGCCGATCACGGCGTCATAGGGAATGCTCCGCAGGCAAACGAGAAACTCGTCGCCCCCTAAACGGCATATAAGATCGCCCTCCCGTATCAGGGAGCGCATAACGGCCGCGACGTCCAAGAGCACCTGATCGCCCGCGGCGTGACCGAAGGTGTCGTTTAGCAGCTTGAAACCGTCCATATCCATCATCAAAAGCGCGTGCTGCTCGCCCGGTTCCTGATCGATCAAGGCGTCAACCCGCTGCGTAAACGCCACGCGGTTGAGCACGCCCGTCAGCGGATCGGTTTCGGCGCGTTCAAGCTCCTTGAGCTGCGCCCTTTTCTTCTCATCGACGTCCTCAAACAGCAGGAAGGCCTGAACGTCCGTGGAATCCGGGTATTCGACCATTTCCACGGTAAGAAGCCGCCACGAAAGCGCGCCGTCCTCCCCGGTCTCCCGATACTCCAGCGTCGCCGTGTGTTCCCCCCGATAAAACATCGAGAGCAGCGTATCTGCGTCCAGCAGCGCCCCGTACGCCTCCTGATCGTCCGGGTATACGAAACGATCCGCGTACGCCTTGGTGATTTCGGCAAAGTCCGACGCGCTCTGTTCCATCTTGCGCTTGAGCAGCGCGCCGTCCGTTTCGTCAAAGCTGCCGCGCTTATTCAGGTTACAGCGGAAAAGGGTGTAGGACTCCGGCGGCTTTGCGCTGATGGACTGCCGCCATTTCTTATATACAGCCTCCTTGAGGCGCTGCTCCGTGATGTCGTGGAAGACCAGCACGGCGTGATCGGGCTTCCCGTCCGCGTCCAAGACGGTGCTCGCGTTGCACTCGAACCATTGGTATTCCTTCGCGCCCGTCCGCAGCGACAGGGATACGCGGACCGCTCGTTCCCCGGCGCGTATGCGCGTGAACAGATCGCATAGATCGGCTATGGATTCCGGCGCGGCGACGCCCGTATCGATCAGCGATTCCGGTATGTTTTCCAGCGTTTCCCCGTACTTTGCGGCGTACAGGTTGCGGCTTTCCACGTGGCACGTGTTGGCCTTTGCGTCATAGGTAATAAGCACACGCTTATCCGTTTCGGCGGCGACACGAAGCATTTCCTCGCTGATGCGTTGCTTATCCTCGGCTTCCTTGCGGGCGGTAACGTCCACCATGGACACCTTGACGACGCAGACTCCCTCGCGCTTTTCGGCAAGCTGCCCGGTAAGCAGCAGCCAACGGTAGCCGCCGTCCTTGGTGTGGCAGCGCACCGTGCTGTTGGCGGCGCCGCCAATTTCGCCGGCGCAAATTTTTTCGGTGTCGGCAAGAAGCAAGGGCGCGTCCTCCTCAAAAACGAAGCTTAGCTCGTTATGCTTGAGGATCGCGTCGTATTCCTCCCGCGTGTAGCCGGAAAAGCTAAAAAACCTGTCGTTATAGTAGGTGGTGCGCAAGCTTTCCGGACGCCTTGGGTCTACCTCGATCACCGCGATGCCGCAGGGCGTGGTGTTGAGCATTTCGTCGATCTGATCCCGCTGCGCCTTGAGCATCTGCTCCGTTTTGACCGTCTCGGTTATATCCGTCATGACGGATAGCAGCACCTTATCCGCAAATCCCTCGATGGACGCCAAGGAGGAGCTGCAGCTGACAAATACCAACTCGCCGTCGCGCCTATTTGCGCGGTAGCGAAAGGTGGTGGGCTGTCCGCTCGTCCGCACGGTATCCATGATGGAGCGAACATACCCCGCGTCCTCCGGGGCGACGATCGCATACGGCACCTTCATCTCGCTATCGAACTGCTCCCGCGTGTAGCCGAACATTTCGTAATAGCGGACGTTTCTGTAGGCGTGGCGCAGGCTGCCGTCCGCGCCGTAGATAATGGCGGTCACACCGCCGTTCATGTTTTCGATGATGTCTTTAAGCTGCTTGCTCGAATCTGAAGGGGACAGATAGCGCACATGCGCGTCACGCCCGTTCCACCGTATGCGCTTTGCGTACACCCTGTAGGGCGTGTCGTCAATGCCGCATACCACCTCGTAGGAGGTCATGCAATCCTCCCGCAGCTCGTTTTTATGGCAGAAATCGCAGGGCGCGTCACGGTGCATCAGATTTTTATAGCACCGGCGATCCGGCAGCGCGGACAGCGGCGCGCCTACCATTCCCTCCGCCTTGTCGTTGATATAGAGAAGCTCGTCCGTTTCCATATCGCATACATACAGCGGGAAGAACGCCTCGTCCACCAGCTCGCGCAGCGACGCGTGCTCCACGGCGTAAAGAACGTCGTCGGCGCCGGCAAGCTTTGCGCGCGCCGCGGCGTCGGCTGTTTTTTTCAGCATCTCCATGCATGCCTTGGAGACGGCGCGCGTACGCGCAAACTCCAGCAGCGTCGCACAGATGGCCTTGTTGGGGAGGTTCAGCCCTCTTTCCCACCTGCCGATGGTCGTGGCGGTGACGTGCAGCGCGTTTGCAAGCTCCATCTGCGTCAGCCCCAGCTCGTTCCGCAGGTATTTGACGGCGTCTCTGAATTCCATATTGCTCCTTCGCGGTTTCTTCCGCACCCATATGGGCAAAATAAAGTAAAAAATACAAATGTTCGCTAAAATGTCATGTTGAGAAAGAAACGAGCACGACTGATCTATCCCATGCGTACCCGCGCCGGCGAGAACGCAAAAAGGCCTCCCTCTGTAATATACATATATATTTTAACACGCGTTTTGATAAAAAACAACAAGAAGGCGGTAAATCCGACAAA
>CAZNAL010000097.1:4697-6630 GCA_964571055.1 uncultured Oscillospiraceae bacterium
ATGAAAACGCCCGTTCGATCCGTAAAGCGATAGAAACGGAACCGCCCGGCATATACATAAGCGTCCAAAGGAGGCTTTATGAAGACTGCATCCGCCTATCAAGCGGCGCTGTATATGCGCCTTTCCAAGGAGGACGACGGCGTGGCGGAGAGCGACAGCATCGCCACACAGCGCAGGATCCTGCGCGCTTACGCAAAGGAGAACGGCTTTTGCGTCTATAACGAGTACATCGACGACGGCTGGAGCGGTACGAGCTTTGAAAGGCCCGCCTTCAAGCGGATGATCGCGGACATAGAGGGGGGACGTGTCAACCTCGTTCTTACGAAGGATCTTTCCCGCCTTGGGCGCGATTATATCACGGCGGGGCGGTATACGGAGCTGTACTTTCCCGGCAAGGGCGTGCGCTATATCGCCGTCAACGACGGCTATGATTCCGACGGCCCGTATACGGATATTGCGCCGTTTAAGAACGTCGTCAACGAGATGTACGCGCGCGACGCGTCCAAAAAGATCCGTTCGGCGCTTAAGGCAAAAATGCAAGGCGGCGCGTACATCGCGTCGTTTGCGCCTTACGGGTACCAAAAGGATCCGGCAAACAAAAATCATCTCGTTACCGACGCACAGTCCGGCGCGGTGGTCAAGGAGGTCTTTTATATGGCGGCGCGCGGCAGCCCGCCCGGTGAGATCGCGCGCACGCTGCATGCGCGGGGCGTCCCTTCCCCCGCCGTCTACCGCTGCATGACGCATGAAGGCTTGGATGTTGACCAGTGTTCCAAACGGCAGATATGGACGAGCGCCACCATCACGAAAATGCTAAAAAACATCGTCTACCTCGGCCACACCGCGCAGGGCAAAACCGCCAAGATCTCCTTCAAAAGCCCCGCATCGCACAGCACGCCCCGCGCCGCGTGGATCGTCGTAGAGAATACGCACGAGGCGCTTGTGGAAGCGCAAACCTTTGACCTCGTGCGGCGGCGGCGCATGGCGCGCACCTGCGAAAGGAAGGGCGCATTCTTCAACCTCTTCTCCGGCATCGCCAAGTGCGCCGACTGCGGGCGCAACATGTCGGCGACGGGCACGCGCAAAAAGGGTTCGCCCGCCAATCTCGTCTGCGGCGGTTATAAGCTTTACGGCTCTGATGAATGCAGCAATCACTTTATCGACTATAACATATTGTATGAGATCGTGCTGTCGTCGCTCAAGGAGCAGCTTTGCATCAGTGAAGCGGCGCGCGCGGCGATCCTTGACAACGCAGAGCGCCTTCAGCAAAAGCAAACGCGCGAAAAAAGCCCGCCCGACGCACTGGCGTCAGTAAAAAAGCGGCTGCGAACACTGGAAAGCATCATCCGAAGGCTCTATGAAGATCACGCCGCCGGCAGGCTTTCCGACGCGCGCATGAACAAACTCCTCTCCGATTACGCGCGGGAAGCGGCTTCGCTGGAAGGGCGCGTCGCCTCCATAGAAAATAACGCCGCGCACGCGACGCCCACGCAGGCGTCCCGCGAAGATCTCGATACGCTGCTGCGGCAGATCACCGACCCCGCCGCGCTTTCGCCAACGCTGCTTTTTACCTTCATCGACCATATCGAGATCGGGCAGGGGCATTACGAAAAGGGAGAACACGGCAAAATAAAGCGTCAGGCAGTCAGGATATACTACCGGTTTCAGACGGAGGCGGCTGTTAAGGAATACGCCTTATAATTAGGCTTTCATCATAGGCAAGGACGACACGCCCCAGGGCGGTTTCTCTTGCCGCTCATGCGGCAATTCACCTTCTGCGCGTCCGCAGCCCATACCTTGCGCGCTTTGCCGCCCGGGAGCCCGAAGGGCGAGAGGCAAAGCGCGAAAAACTCGAATGTGAGCCGCAGGCTCGCATTCGAATAGCAACCACGCATGTGCATGGGCTTTGGCTGCAACGCGGCGGGCGTGGTGG
>CAZNAL010000098.1:0-5288 GCA_964571055.1 uncultured Oscillospiraceae bacterium
TATAGCATGTTCTGTGAAAAAAAGCGCCGCGGTATATGAGAAAGCCGCCGCGCCGCGCGCGTTTTACAAATGGCCGTTCCTGTGTTATACTTTGTATATTGTAAAGCTGGCGGCTTTACTTTCTTTCATTTCGTGGACCGCAGCGCAGGCTGTGCCGATAAAATCATAAAAATCAGGAGGGAGCATCCATGAACTGCAAGCTTGTACACAAACCCGCCTTTCAGGTCATCGGCTTTTCCGCGTCCATCCGCCCGGAGGAGGGGTATCAAAAATGCCCGGCATTTTGGGAGGAGGCCTACGCGAAGAAGTATGCGCGCCTATTTCAGACCATGCAGCCCGAAACCGAAGAGGAACAGGCGGTCTGCGATAACCGCATCGGCATGCTCGCATTGTGCATCGAGGGCGCAAACGGCTTTGAATATATGATCGCGGGCGAATACCAAGGCGGCAACGTACCCGCGGGCATGAAGCTTTTTGACTTTGCCGAAAGCGACTGGATGCAGTTTTCCGCATACGGGCCGCTGCCATCCTCCCTGCAGCAGCTCAACAACGAGATTTGGCAGACCTGGTACCCCGCCGAGGGACAGGCGTTTGAGCCAAACGGCGGCGCCACGGTGGAATACTATTCCGTGGGCGATCAGCTTGCCGCGGACTACGAATGCGGCATATGGATACCGGTAAAACGAAAAGAAAACAAAGAATCGGAGGTTCCCATGCAAAGCGTGTACGATTTCCTGAAGACCTGCGGTACCTATTACCTCGCGACGGTCGAGGGCGGGCAGCCGCGCGTGCGCCCCTTTGGCACCATCGACCTATTCGAGGGGCGGCTCTATATCCAGACGGGCAAGATCAAGGCCGTTTCACAGCAGATGCACCAAAACCCCAAGATCGAGATTTGCGCGTGCGCTGGCGGCGAATGGCTGCGCGTACAGGCGCTTGCCGTCGAGGACGACCGCGCGGAGGCACGGCGGCATATGCTGGAAGCGTATCCGGAGCTGCAGCGGATGTACGCCGTTGACGACGGCAACACCGAGGTGTTCTATCTCAAGGACGCCACGGCGACCTTCTCGTCCTTTACGAAGGCGCCGACGCAGGTCAAATTCGGTTAAAAGCGGATCACGTCGCGCGCAAATAATCCTCTTTGAGCATGCCGTACAGGTAGTAATCGCACCACGCCGATACCATCTTGCCCTGCCGGATCATACCCTCGCGGGTAAAGCCGCACTTTTCCATGATGCGGCAGGACGCGGCGTTGCGCACATCCACATCGCTCCAAAGGCGCTGGAGCTCCGTCTGCGTAAAGCAGAATTGCACAGCGCGCCGCAGCGCCTCCGTGCCCAGCCCTTTTCCTTGCGCGGCGGGCGCCATGCGGAGCGCTACCTTTGCCATGCGGTCGTTTTCGATCAAATAGACCCAAAGCTCGCCTATGACCCTGTCGCTCCCGGTCTCCGCCACGCCCCAATGAAAGCTTTTCGTTGGGCGCGCGGCGTTTAAAAACAACAGCGACGGATCCTTATCCGCCTTGCCCGCGCTTTTGCCCCAATAGCGATAGAGCGACTTGTCCGCCGTCCATGCCCGAAGCGCCGCAACGTCCGCGGCGGTCATGGGGCGCAGACGCAGGCGCTCCGTTTCCAATACCGGCTTTTGTTCGATGTAATCCGCTAAGCGCATACCGTACCTCCCGTTTTCGTTCTGGTAATTCCAGTATACGGAAACGGTCGGATACTACAAGCCCCTTTTTACAGCCTGCGAACGCGGCGGCACAGCCTGCCGCGGCGCTTAGCGCAGTTCGTTGATCGCCGCAAGTATCTCCGTCGCCTTGCCGCCGATGGACGCGGCTTTTTCGCTCCAATACGGCTCGGCAATCTCCTTGAAGGCGACGCGATCCTCAAACTCCGTCACCTTGGTTCCTTCTTCTTCGAATTTTTCGTAATACCCTTCCTCAGATGCCTGCACGCGCTCGTTGAACCCGTCGTCAAGCTCATCCCACACGTCCAGCATCAGCGTGCGCGCAGCCTCCGGAAGGCCGTTCCAAAAGGCTTCGTTTGCGGAAAGCGTGCCCAGCGCGTACATGTGGCGGGTCTTGCAGATGTTCCCCGTGATGGTGTGGTAGCCGCCCTCGTAGAGCGCCTGCGCGGGGCATTCGCACGCTTCCACGACGCCCTGCTGGATCGCCGCGTACATTTCCCCCATCGCCATGGGCGTGGGCGACATGCCAAGCAGCGTGAAGGTATCGATATAGACCTGGCTTTCGGGCGAGCGTATGATAATCCCTTTCATGTCCGCAAGCGTCCTGAGCGGGCGGACGGACGCGATCACGCGCGCGCCGCTGTACACCCAGCGCAGGATGTAGGTATTGTTCTTTTCGCTCATCGCTTGGGCGATCAGCGTGCCCGGCCGCCCGTAGATGCATCTGCCCAGATGCTCGTAGCCGTCGCAGATGAGCGGCGCGTAGAGCATGGAAACCTCGGGGCACCACGGTTCGTAAAGCGACGGCTCGCCGCTGGACATATCCACAGCCCCCAGCTCGACCTGCTCGATGATCTCCACAAACGTGCCAAGCTGCCCCGCCGGATAATAATCGAAGGTGATCCTGCCGCCGGAGCGCGCCGTCACAGCCGCCATCCAATCCTCGATGATGTAATTCATAAGTTCGCCCTCGGGAATGGCGTGGGCGTATTTGATTTTGATGGGCTCCATGGCGGCAAAGGGATCCGCGTCGGCAGGCCGCGCGGCCGCACAGCCGTTCAGCACGGCGCACAACAGCGCGATACACAGCGTAAGGGGTAGGATCTTTTTCATATTCCGCTCCTTTGCGTTTCTGTACGGTGCAGGGGCACGCAATTCTCGATCTGCCTTAGCAAAGATATTTCTTCAAAGCCTCGTACAGGCTTTCCGGCATGACGGGCTTGGGAAGATGCTCGTTCATGCCCGCTTCGTACGCTTTGCCGACGTCCTCGGAAAACGCGTCCGCGGTCATGGCGATGATCGGGATGGTTTTTGCCTGCGGATGCGCGCAAGCGCGTATTGCCGCCGCCGATTGATAGCCATCCATCACGGGCATCTGCACGTCCATGAGGATCGCGTCGAAGCGCCCGGGCGCGGACGCTTCGAATGTCTCATACCCGATCCGTCCGTTCGCAGCCGTTTCCACTTCCACCCCCACCTTATCCAGCAGGAGCTTCGCGATCTCTGTGTTCATCAGGTTATCCTCCACCAGCAGCACGCGCTTGCCCTCCAGCGCATAGCGCTTTTGCACCTCGGGCACATCGCGTACCTCCTCGGCGCCAAAGCTCTCCAGCGCGTTATAGAGCGCGGAGGGAAAAACGGGCTTACCCAGCGCCATATCCGCGCCGGCTGCCGCGCATTGCTCCCTCGCTTCGGCAAGGTCGTAAGCAAGGATCATCACGCGAAGCGCTTCCGCGTCGAATTCGCGGCGGATCGTCTTGGCGGCGTCCAAGGCGTTGAGGTCGGGCAGCTTCCAATCCAGCACGCACAGACCAAAGGGCGCGCCGTCGCCGCGCGCCTCCCGCAACAGCCGAAGCGCCGCGTCCGCGCTGTCCGTAACGTGGTGCGCGACGCCAAAGCCGGAAAGTATCTGGCCTATGTATTCCCGCTCGTCCTCGTTGCTGATCGCCGCGAGCACGCGCAAATCTTCGATGGGGCTAAAGCCGTGGCGCACCGGCGCTTCCGGCACGCCGAAGGGAAGCTCCGTCCAAAAGCTGGAGCCCTCGCCCTCGCGGCTTTCCATGCCGACGCTGCCGCCCATCAGCTCGCTTAGATTCTTCGTGATGGAAAGGCCCAAGCCCGTGCCGCTGTACTTATGCGCGGCTTCCCCTTCCGCCCGCTCAAAGGGACGGAACAGGCGCGCGCGCAGCTCGTCACTGACGCCGCAGCCGGTGTCGCTTACGGTAAAGCGGATCACGGCGACGCCCTCCTCCCGTCTGACCTGTTCGGCCCGAAGCGTGACGCTGCCGCCGCTGGGCGTAAACTTGACGGCGTTGGACAGGAAGTTGAGCAGGATCTGATTGACGCGCACAGCGTCGCCTATGAGCGTTTCGGCGTGCATATCCTTGAGCACGACGCTAAAATCGATCCCCTTGGCGGCGCATTGGTCGTAATAGATGGCGGAAAGCGAGGTCAAAAGCTTGGTCATGTCAAACTCGCCTATGTTGAGCTTCATCTTGTTGCTCTCGATGGCCGAAACGTCCAAAATATCGCTGATAAGCTGCAGCAAAAGCTTGGAGGAAACGTCGATCTTCTTAAGGTAGTCCCGCAGTATGGGCGGATTGCCCAAGCTGTCCCGCGAGAGCGTCACAAAGCCTATGATGGCGTTGAGCGGCGTGCGAAGCTCATGGCTCATGGTGGAGAGGAAGCGGCTCTTGGCAAGGTTCGCTTCGTTCGCCTCCCGCGTCGCGCGTTCGGCGACGGCGACGTTGTAGCTCATAGCCTTGCCGACAAAGTAGATCGCAATGCCGTCGATCACGAACAGAACCAGGAACAAAAGCAGGATGAACAGGGAATAGTTGACCGTATCGCCTTCCTGATTAAAATAGGAAAGCGGCACGCAGGTGATGCTGTACCAGCCGTTTTGCATCGCCGCCACGGAAAAAACGCAGTCCGCGCCGCGATGGTTTTTGTAGAACAGGTTGACGGGCGCGCCGTCCGCCGTCGTTTCCAGCATGCTTTGCCGAAGCGTCTCGCGCCAATCGAGCGTAAGGCCGTTGTAGTTGACGATATAATCATAGAAATTGACGTTTCTGAAGTCGCTGTTTTTGATGATATAGTTGCCGTCGGCGTTGATGAGCACCGTGGACTGCCCCGCGTATTTGCGCTGTACGTTATAGGCGTTGAGCGCCTTTTGCGAATTGACCGCCAAGAGAACGGTATAAAGCCCCCTGCGCCCCGCCGCGTCCGTAAGCGCTGTGTGGCGGTAAACCGCGAAGCATTTGAACTTGGTATCAGGGTCCGTAAATTCCGAAACGAAGCATACGCCGTCGAAGCTCTCGTCCTCCACGTCCGTAAAGGCCTTGAACACGTCATAATAGCCGCTGCCGTAGCGAATGTCGCACACGCGCGTTTTTAGGCTGCCGTCCGCTTGCTTGATCTTTCGGATGGAAACGCCGGTGTAATCGCCAAAGCTTAGGGTGCCCGTCTCGCCGTAGACGCCGCTTTTCACAAGCTGAAACTGCCTGTCCGGGTTGGTGTTGGATTCTCCCAGATACTTGACCGCCTCGCCGTAGCTTAAGCCTCTTGCCTCGATATAGTTCACCGCGTCGTCGATCTTG
>CAZNAL010000098.1:5298-6625 GCA_964571055.1 uncultured Oscillospiraceae bacterium
ATGCTGTCGCTGTAGGTATCCGCGGCGTTGGCGGCGGCGGCGTTCAGGTTTTCCACGTTGCGCAGGTTTTCGCTGAAAAGCTTTTCGCCATAGGAGTGGTCGGAGGAATCGTAGACCCAGCCGATTGCGATAAAACAAAGCACATTCACGAGCAAAACGGCAGCGTACATCCACGGTTTCACGCGCCTGCTTTTGTGAAGCTGCTCCGCCCTGCCTTCCATACCGTACCCGCCTTTGTTCGCTTTGTGATGGATTCCTGCCTGCATGATCGAGCTATGATGCTAGCATAATTGATAATATTTAGGATACTATATTATCATAAGGCGAAACGCGCCTTTTTTCAAGATAAAATGACCAAAAAGCGCGCGGCGGGGCGGCGCGTGCGGCATGGCGGCGAGAGAGCTCAAATATTTTGTATATGACACACAAACTTTCTTGTTCGGTTTGACAAATCGCCCGCATGCGTGTATGCTTTTACTAGCGTTTCCAGCGCCCCGCACGGGGCGCGGCGCGCGCATATCTTTTCATTTAAGAGAGGAAGAAACAATGAAAAAACTGATTGCGATTCTCCTAACCGTCGTGATGGCGGTCGCTTTGTGCACCGCGTGTGCAAAGCCCGCCGGCGAGGCCGCGGCGCCCGCGGCCGACAAAAAGGTTTATAACGTCGTAAGCCTTGTCAACGGCAATCTGGGCGACAAATCCTTCTTCGATTCCGCCGAAGCGGGCCTCAAGGCGCTGCAGGACGCGGGCCGCATCACGTACAAGACCATCGAAATGGGCGGCACGGACGAGGATCAGCCCAAGTGGCTGGAGACCCTCTATGAGGTCGCGGAATCCGGCGAATACGATCTGATCGTGTGCGGCACCTATCAGATGCCCGACTACCTCAAGGAAGTCGCCACCGCGCATCCCGATCAGAAGTTCCTGATCTATGACGACACCACCTATGTGGGCGAAAACGCCAACGTCGTCAACTTCTCCTACAAACAGAACGACATGGGTTACTTGATCGGCGTGTTCGCCGCGTCCCTGACCGGCGACACGAGCGTTGCCAACATCAACGCGGATAAGGCCGTCGGCTTCATCGGCGGCGTGGACAGCCCCGTCATCAACGACTTCTTGATCGGCTTCCTGCAGGGCGCGAAGGACACGGACCCCGAGGTCAAGGTGGACACCCGTTACGTCAACAGCTATGTAGATACCGCCACCGCCAAGGAAATGGGCCTTTCCATGATCAACGACAATAAGGCCGACATCATCTGGGGCGTTGCGGGTCTTTCCGGCAACGGCGGCGCGGAAGCCGCTTTGGAAACCGGCAAAGCTTGGT
>CAZNAL010000099.1:0-6540 GCA_964571055.1 uncultured Oscillospiraceae bacterium
AAAAGCAGCAGCTCATGCAGGCGATGATCGTGAAGCTTGACAGCATGTGGGGCTATGACGCGCTGACCGGCGTATACAACCGCGCGGGCTTCAAAAAGTACGGCGGGCGCGTGTGGAATGAGAGCGTGGAATCCAAGACCAGCCTGATGCTGCTCTTTTCCGATCTAAACGGCCTAAAGACGGTCAACGATCTTTACGGGCATGACGAGGGGGATCGCTGCATCAAGGCGCTTGCGGATGCGTTCCGCAGCCAGCGCCACCACGGCGAGGTCATCATGCGCTACGGCGGCGACGAGTTTGTGATGATCGCGGCCAACGTTACCGAACAATACGCGGCGGATTATGTTAAGGCGCTCGAAAAGGCGCTGGAGGATTATAACGCCGCCAAGCATCCGCCGCAGCCTGTGAGCGCAAGCTTCGGCTACTGCATGCTCTATCCCTGCGCGGAGGATTCCATGGAGGACGCTATTCACGCGGCGGACGTGCGCATGTACGAAACCAAAAAGAAGGAACGCTGCGAAAAATAAACGTTACATTTCCAATAAAGGCCTTGCGATTTCAAATTTAATCGAGGTAAGCTCGGCGTCGCCGGTGGGGATTTCCGCCATGACGAGGACGAGCCTTGCGTCCTTTTCTTCAACGCCCGTGCGATAGCCTACAAACCATGATATTTCGCGGCTTTTATCGTTGCCGATTTCCGCCGTGCCCGTTTTGGCGGCAACCTTGCAGCCGCGCACCTTGAGGTTGCGTCCCGTGCCGTTGATGGTGGGGTCTACCACATCCTCCAGCATGGGTGTGAGCTTGATGATGGCGTCGGAGGAGATAACGTCATACTTCCAAGTGCGGCTTTCCTCGTGCGCAACGGCCCGGTAGAGAAAGCCGTCCTCCTCGTACATGCCCTCGATCATGCGCGGTACGGGAATGTCGCCTTCGTTTGCAAAGGCGCTGAACATGGAGGCAAGCTGCAAGGGAGCGGTCAGTATTTCGCCCTGCCCGTAGCCGCTGTCCGCCAAAAGCTTGTAGTTGATCTCCGTCTCCTCGTTGATAAGCTGCGGCTTGGCGACGGCGATATCGAAGGGAATGGCCTCGGTAAAGCCGATGTTCTCCATGTAATCGCGGAAGCGCTCCCAGCCCAAGAGCAGCGCCGCATTTGCAAAGAAGATGTTGTCCGAATGGATCAGCGCCTTTCGCATGTTGAGAGGCCCCGCGATGGGATAATTGATGTGCGTGCGCTTGATGGGCGTCCAAATCCAGTTTCCGTATTCGTTTGGCGTCCAATAATCCTTTTCGATCTGGCTTGCGTCAAAGGCGTAATCCGGCGTGAGCACGGCGTTGTCAAGCGACGCGGCGGCCGTAAAGGCCTTCATGGTGGAGCCGGGCGGATACAGACCCTGCGTGATGCGGTTGATCAGCGGCTTGTTGGGCTGTTCGAGAAGCTTGTTGTAATCGGTCTTGCTGATGCCGCGCGCAAACAGGTTGAGATCGTAGGTGGGATAGGAAGCCATGGCGTCGATGCAGCCCGTGACGGGGTTCATGACAACCACGGCGCCCGCGGTGGTATCACCGTACAAGGCAAGATCGAGCAGCTCCTCCAGCTCTTCCTGCAAGTCGATATCGACGGTCAGGTTGATGTCGCTGCCGTTCTTGGCGGGGATTTCAAAAAAGGTTCGCCGGTTGTTGCCCTCCGCGGTGCGTATATAGATGATGCTGCCCTCCTGCCCGCGCAGGACGGATTCGTACTGGCGCTCCAAGCCCAAACGGCCCACAAGGGAATCCGTGGTGTAGGGCGTTTGCCCTTGGGGGAGGGCTTCGTTGAGGGCTTCGAGCTGCGACTCTTCCACAGGCCCCACATAACCGATGATATGCGCCATCAGGCTGCCGTAGGGATACTCGCGCTGCGTGCCGTAGTTGCCGTAATCCACGCCGATGCCGTCCACGGACAAAAGCTGCTGCTCGGTGGATTCTTCGAATTCGTCCGTATAATAGGTTTTGAGCACGGCCATGTCGTTGTATTGTTTTTCCAAGGCCTTTCGCAGCTTGTCAGGATTCATATCAAGAAGGCGCGCAGTCTGCGCGACAAAAAGTTCGACGTCCTTAATTTTGGACGGCACCGCGTAAATGGTGATCGTGCCGGCGGTCATGGCAAGCACCGTATTTCCCGCCATGATCTCGCCGCGCGCGGCGGGTACGGAAGCCTTTCGCACGGTATCGCCCCAGCGCATGTCCGAAAAAATCATGCCCGGCGACCATTCGATGAACCATTTGCCGTCCTCGCGGATCAGGATGACGCTGCAGTGCTCTGTGAAATCGCCAAGCAGCGCCGAATGGTACAGGATGCTGTAGCTGCCCTTGGAAATGATTTCCCCTTCCTCCAGCGTTACGTCGCCGTACTCCACGGCGGTGATGTCCAAAACTTCCGCGATACCCTTGTATTTTTGCGTAAACGCCTCCAGCGTGATGCGTCCGTCCACCTCCGTGTCGGTCGTGTTTTGCACGTCGGAGGCGAGCAGGTCGTAGGCGGCGGCATACTCACCGTTTTGTATATGCGTAAAGAAAGCGTCCACCACCGCCCGGCAGGAGGAGACGCGCATACCGCACCCGCCAAGCGACGTTAAAAGCATGGCCGCGCACAGCAGTATACAGATTGTCCTTTTCGCTTCCATATGTAGCCTATTATACCTTGCCGCGCGCCTTCTGTAAACGGCGGCGCGGGCTTTGTCACATGACGTTCATTGACATATGGGGGTGCATTCGGTAAAATATACGGGCATGGATGTGATCAAAATGCGTCCCTTGGGACGAAGAAATTTCATACAGGAGCACGAATGGATCGTCATGCTGGCATTGGCGCTCGTTGCGTCCGCTTCGATCTGCTGGTGTGTGTTTACCCTTTCTAAGCCCGACGGGCGGATCGACGTGACGATGGACGACGGCGGCCGCGTTGCGCGTTTGCGCGTGCAGCCCTGTACGGTCGAAGAACTGCTTACCCAAACCGGAACGGCGCTTGCGAGCGCCGATATCGTAACGCCCGCGCCCGATACGACCTTGCAGGATGGCGACAGCGTGCGCATCACGCGCGCGTTTCCCGTGGCGGTAGCCTCCGGCGGTGCGGTGCAGGTGCTGCATATGGCCGAGGGTACGGTAGGCGAGGCGCTGACCAAAGCGCAGGTGCATTATGACGTGGACGATGAGCTGTCGCATCTCGCTTTCGCTGATGTGTCGGCGGGCATGCGCATCGTGCATACCAGTATAGAGGAACGGTATACCTCCACCAACAAAACGCTCTATTTTCAAGATAAAACCGTGAAAGACGATTCGTGGTACACGGAGAAAAAGGAAGTGGAGCAGGAGGGAAAAAACGGCGCTAAGCAGGTCACGCAGCGCATCACGACCAAAAACGGCGTGGAAGTATCCCGCGAGGTGGTGGATCAGGTGGTGCTACAGCCCGCGGTGGATCGCATCACGCGCGTGGGAACCAAGATACACTATCAAACGCATTTCCAAGGCGAAACGCGTCTTTATAAGGCTGCGCCCAAGGCGGGCGAGAACGGCTGGACCAAGATGGAGGTCTATCGCGTGACCGCCTACTGCAAGGGAAGCCGCACCGCGACGGGGACGCGGCCAAAGCTTGGCTGCATCGCCGTGAACCCCAAGCTCATCCCCTACGGCAGCCAGATCTACATCAAGGGATACGGCTACGGCACGGCGCAGGATACGGGGGCGTTTCGCAACTATTCGCCGCCTAAAAACAACGCGATCGACCTTTGGTTCAATACCGAGAGCGAGGCGCGCAGGTTCGGCTCCAAATACAATGTGACCATATTGGTCAAGCTGAAATAGCGGACGCATATGAAGAAGGATCGGATCGAAGCGTTGCAATCCATGCTTGCCGCAAACGGTCTCACGCCCAATAAGGCGCTGGGGCAGAATTTTTTGGTTGATGACGCCGCCATCGACCGCATTTTGGATGCGGCGGACGTAAAGGGGCAAGCCGTATTGGAGATAGGCCCCGGCGCGGGCGCGCTTACGGAGGGGCTTTTGCAAAGGGCGAAAACCGTCGCGGCGGTGGAGATCGACGCGCGTATGTGCGAACTTTTGCGCGCGCGCTTTGGCGACGCGCTTTTGTTGTATAACGAGGATTTTTTGAAGGCTGACCTTTCCGCGATCCATCGTTCGCTGGGCGGCGGAAGCTTTTGTGTGGCGGGCAATCTGCCCTACTATGTTACCACGCCGATCTGCATGCGGCTGCTTTCTAGCGAGCTGCCCGTTTCGCGTATGACGCTGATGGTGCAGCAGGAAGCGGCGGCGCGGTTTTTTGCGGCGCCGGGCGAGCGCGTATACGGCCCCATGGCGGTGCTGACGCAAGCCTACTATACGCCCGCGCGCCTGATGGAGCTGTCTCCCGAGAGCTATTATCCCAAGCCAGAGGTGGATTCGTCCGTGGTGACGCTCTCGCGAAACGCGCAGCCGTTTCTTCCCAATCTTGCACCGCTTCTTCGGGCGTGCTTTGCCATGCGCCGCAAAACCATAACCAACAACCTCAAGGGGTATGCCGGCAAGCAGCCCGTCATGGACGCGCTTGCCGCGTGCGGCATCGCGCCCGCGACGCGGGCGGAGGCGCTTGCGCCGGAACAGTTCGTGGCGCTCTGCGCACAGTTATAATTCGATTGCGGACAGCAGCGCCGTCGTGATGAGCGGCGCGTTTTTTTCGTACATGTCGTCAAGCTGCGAAAGCGGCAGCGGGTTCTGCCCGCGCCCTGCCTCCACGGTGTAGCCCGGCCGGTCAAACGCCTGTATAAACCAATCCTTATAACCCGCAAAGGCGGATTCGTAGGGCGTATCCTCCAGCGCGTAGCCGGAGGCTTCGGCAAGCGCGCGGCCTATGCGCGCGGCGGCTACGGGGTCGCGTTCGCCGTAGCGCCAGTAGATCACCTCGCCCTGCGTGTGATAGGCGAGGATCAGGCGAAAATCCTTGGCGCGGGTAAAGTCGTACACGGCGCGGCTTTCGGGCGCGCTAAGCGGGGCAGAACCCACATAATCCCGCGGCCCGGGACCCGTCACGCCCTGCGCGGCCTTGAGCTCCCTTGCCGTATCCCAGCCCGCCGGGTAGTTGAGATTGAGATCCGTGCCCGTGGCGTTTGCCTTCCACCCCTCCGGGAAGGGCACGTTCGGCTGGGTTTGCGCAAGCTGCCTTGCCGCCGCCTTCACGTCGGGTGACGCCTGTGCGGTGGCGATGTCCATGCCGTCGGGATCGACGAGCGGCGTAAGAAAAAGCGTCGTGTTGTAGAACAGATCGCTTGCAGGCGTGCCGCTGATGGCGCCGCCCGTTTGCGTAGCGTGTGCGTAGTCCTCAAAATAACGGAGCACAAGCAGCGAGGTGATCCATTCGTTGCCATGGTGGGTCGCGTTGATATAGACCTGCTTTTCCCCTCGCCCCATCGAAAGCGTGAATAGGGCGCGCCCCAACACGCTGTAGCCTATGGTTTGCAGTCCCACAAAGGAATACTCGTTGGCAAGGCGCGCGGTGCGCGCGAGGATGTCGGCGGCGCGTATACTTTCTTCCATATTTTACACCAATCCCGTGAGCAGGCGCTCACAGTCCTCCACATTGCGGGACAGATCATGGATGTAGCCGGAGAGCGAGGACATTTTGCTGACCCCCGTCATGCCTAAAAACTGGCGGTTGACATCCACCAGCTGCCGGTACAGCTTCAAAAGCATCGCAAAGCGCTCCCGCTGGGCGCAAAGCTCCTTTTCCTGCGCGCTGATGCGCGATTGCAGCACCGATACGTCCTCGCTCGGCGCGCCGTTTCTAAGCTCCTCCAGCGTGCGAAGCGCCTTGGCGCCGCGGCTCGCGCTTACGGCAAGCGCGCCAAGGCTTTCAAAAAACGCCGTCACGTCTAAGCCGTCCACCTGGTCAAGCTCCCGCACCACGCCGCAGAGCACATCCACAAGGCCGCTTTGCTTTCGGGGCCTTCCCGCCCGCGTGATCCGCGCGTGCGCATAAGGGTCAAAAACGCTGATCCCTTCCTGCGCTAACGTTTCCATCATGCGGCGCACGCGCGCCGCGTCGGTTTTAAGAAGCGAGCGATACTTGTTCTGGTAGCGCAGCATCGCTTTGGTATCGCCCTTACCAAGCGCGAGCGTGCACGCGCGTACGGACGTGCCATTGGAAAGGGAGGTTAGCACCTCGCGCAGCAGCATGTCGATCTCCTCCTCGCTAAAGGGCACGAAGGCCGTGCTGCAAGGAAGCGACGCAAGGCTTTCATCCGCCTTGATCTTGGCGTAGTAGTAATTGCGTATGCTGTTGGGCTTGCGTCCCGTGGCCTGCGCTACGCGCTCGAAAACGAGCTTGAGCGGCTGTCCGTTGCCGCGCGCTTTTTTGACTTCGGTGAAAAGCAGTTGATTCTCCGCTTCCCGCCATCCCGTGTGTAGCATAAGGTTTTGCATATATCCGCCCCCTGTTTTGGATTTACAAACAGTATGAACCATTGGAGCAAAAAATAACCAAAGCCATCTGTGACAGCTTTGGTTGATACT
>CAZNAL010000100.1:0-779 GCA_964571055.1 uncultured Oscillospiraceae bacterium
CATGGCCTTGTCGCATTCGCCACGGTAAGGTACTGGAGATCAACGGCGACAAGGCCATGGTGCAGCTGTTTGAAGGCTCGCAGGGCATGCGTGTGTCCGATTCCAAGGCGAGATTCCTTGGTCACTCCATTGAGTTGGACGTTGCGCCCGATATGCTGGGCCGCGTGTTCGACGGCATGGGCCGTCCCGTGGACGGCGGCGCCGCTTTGATCCCCGAAAAGCGCCTCAACATCAACGGCGCGCCCATCAACCCCGCCGCGCGCGACTACCCGAACGAGTTTATCCAAACCGGCGTTTCCGCGATCGACGGCTTGAACACGCTGGTACGCGGACAGAAGCTGCCTGTGTTCTCCGGCTCCGGCTTGCCGCACGCGAACCTTGCGGCGCAGATCGCGCGTCAGGCGCGTGTGCGCGGCACGGATGAGGGCTTTGCCGTCGTATTTGCCGCCGTCGGTATCACCTTTGAGGAGGCCGACTTCTTCACAAGCGACTTCCGCGCCACAGGCGCTATCGACCGTACCGTCACCTTCATCAACCTCGCTAACGACCCGGCTATCGAGCGTATCGCAACGCCGCGTATGGCGCTGACCGCCGCCGAGTATTTGGCGTATGATCTTGGCATGCACGTGCTGGTCATCATCACCGACATCACGAACTACGCGGAGGCGCTGCGTGAGATCTCCGCCGCCCGTAAGGAAGTTCCGGGTCGCCGCGGTTACCCCGGCTACCTCTACACCGACCTTGCGACCATGTACGAGCGCGCGGGACGCATCAAGGAC
>CAZNAL010000100.1:789-6489 GCA_964571055.1 uncultured Oscillospiraceae bacterium
TGATCCCGATTTTGTCCATGCCCGAGGACGACATCACGCATCCTATCCCCGACCTTACCGGCTACATCACGGAAGGGCAGATCATACTTTCCCGCGAGCTGCATCGCCGCGGCATCACGCCGCCCATCAACGTTCTGCCTTCTCTGTCCCGTTTGAAGGATAAGGGCATCGGCCGCGGAAAGACCCGCGAGGATCACGCCGACACCATGAACCAGCTCTTTGCGGCGTATTCGCGCGGTAAGGACGCGAAGGAGCTCGCTGTCATCTTGGGCGACGCCGCGCTCTCCGACGTAGATAAGCTCTATGCGAAGTTTGCCGACGCCTTTGAAGAACAGTATGTGTCGCAGGGCTTCTACACCAACCGTACCATTGAGGAAACGCTGGACTTGGGCTGGAAGCTCCTATCCATCCTGCCCAGAACCGAGCTCAAGCGTATCCGCGACGAGTACCTCGATAAGTATCTTCCCAAAGCAGAGGAGGTATAGCCTATGGCTGCTCTCCAAGTAAAACCGACCAGAATGGAGCTTTCCAATCTCAAGAAGAAGCGGAAAGTTGCCGTTCGCGGTCACAAGCTCATGAAGGACAAACGCGACGAGATGGTGCGCCGCTTCATCCTCTATGTGCGCCGCAATAAGGAATTGCGAGAGCAGGTGGAGGGGAAGCTGGCGGAAGCCATGCAGAAGTTTGTGCTTGCGCGCGCCACGATGTCCAACGAGGCGGTAGAGGAGGCGCTGTGCTATCCCGCGCGCCCCGCGAACGTGGAGGTGAGCACACAGCATGTGCTGGCCATCAAGGTGCCCGATTTTTCACTCGTCAACGCGGACGCCGCGTTTGAATACCCCTACGGCTTTGCCACCACCAGCGCGGAGCTGGATAAGGCGGTGGAGATATTTTCCGAGCTTTTGCCGATGCTCATAGAGCTGGCGGAGATCGAGAAGATCTGCAACCGCTTGGCGGACGAGATCGAAAAGACGCGCCGCCGCGTCAACGCCCTGGAATACGTTATGATTCCGCAGTTTGACGAGGCGATCCGCACGATCAAGATGAAGCTGGACGAAAACGACCGAAGCAACACGACGCGTCTGATGAAGACGAAGGACATGATAGCCGGACGCGGCTAAAACAAGCGGTCACATGCCATCGTGACCTTACCCGCAAATGAAAAGGGAGCACAGCGTAAACGCGGTTTGCTCCCTTTTTCTATTCGCGCGGATATGCTATAATACTCTCATGCAAAAAAGAGACCGCGCATTAAGCTGCATATTGCTTTCCATCCTGCTGCTGCTCTTTGGCCTGTGGGCGTTCACGGGGGCGTACACAGGGCTTGGGCTGCTTGCGGGCGCGCTCTCCTGCGCGCTGTTCGCGCTGCTTATCTTACGCGTGACGCCACATCTAACGGCGCTGTTCTGTTCCGATTCATCGCCGCTGCCGGATGAAGCCTTCGGTGCGCGGACGCTGCGGAGGGAAAACCGGCATCCGTGGCTGAAGATCGTCGTTTTCACATTGCTTGTGCGCGTGGCGATCTATGCGGCGGCTTACGGCATGTTTACATGGATCAACGGGTACCAGGGCGGCATGTGGGATACGCTGAAGACCCTGTGGCTTCGAACGGATGCGCCAAGCTATTTGGGCATTGCGGAAAACTGGTATGTTGCCGCGGGGGACGCGCGGTTCCATCTGGTGTTTTTCCCGCTGTACCCGCTTTGTATCAAGGCTGTATGGTATGCGGTACGGGACTACTTTGCTTCCGCCATGCTCGTAAGCAATCTGTTCACCGCGGCTTCGGCGGTCGCCTGCTACGAGCTGACCGCGCTGGAGCTTCCTTTTCAAGAAGCGAAGCGCAGTGTGCGCTACATGCTGCTGCTTCCCGCCGCGTTTTTTCTAGCGGCGCCTATGACGGAGAGCCTGTTCCTGTTTTTATCGCTTATGACGCTCTATTTTGCGCGAAAAAAGCGTTTTCTTTGGGCGTGCGGCTTTGCTGCGCTCGCGGGCTTTTCGCGCTTGCCGGGCGTGTTGCTGGCCGTTCCTGTGGGAATAGAGATGGCAGCCGATCTGTGCGAACGATTTCGCAAGGGCGACGGTTTCAAAAAGGCGCTGCTTCGCGATTGCGGTTGTTTGTTGCTCCTCCCGCTCGGCCTTGCCGCGTATCTTTGGATCAACGCCGCCGTGACGGGTGACGCGCTTCGCTTTTTGACCTACCAGCGGGAGCATTGGGATCAGAGCATGGACTATTTCTTTTCCGCCACGGCCTATCAAACGGAGAATATCCTAAGCGCCGACGCGCGGATGCGCTGGGGCTTGTACATACCCAATGTGGCGGCTTGCCTTGGCGCGCTGCTGCTGATGCTTTGGGGCGCAAAAGGGATGCGGCCAAGCTACGTCGTGTACTTTCTGATTTATTTTGCTGTTACTACCGGCGCGACATGGCTTTTGAGCGCACCGCGCTATCTTACCGTATGTTATCCGCTGATATTGGCGTGCGCCATGCGCGCGCGCGACCCGCAGAACGATATTCTGCTTACGGCGCTGTTTGTGCCGCTGCTGCTTGGGTATATGACCTTATATGTCAACGGCTACCCTGTTTTTTAGGGGCCGAATAGGAATATGACAAAGGAAAAGGAGAAAGGTATGGATATCAAATCATTGAAGGCAAGCGCGAAGGAGCCTATGCAGGCCTTTTGCAAGATGTGTCCCGTGTGCGACGGCAAGGCTTGCGCGGGGCAGGTGCCCGGCATGGGCGGGGCGCTGACGGGAAGCTCCTTTACGGCGAACGCGGAGGCTTTGCGCTTTACGCGCATCAATCTGCGCGTGGTGCACGGTACGGACGATCCCAGCACCAAGTTTGACTTTCTTGGTTGTGCCCTTGCTACGCCCATCATGGCGGCGCCTATGACGGGTGCGAAGTTCAACTGCGGCGAGGGCTTGGAGGAGTATGACTTCGTCAAGGCCATCGTCAAGGGCGCGGAGGACGCGGACAGCCTTGGCTGGATCGGCGACACGGCGAACTGGGATATGTTTGAAGCGGGCTTGAAGGCCGCGTCAGAGGTGAAGCGCTTTGTGGCGATCATCAAGCCCAGAAAGGATCCCGCGGAGATCGTGAAGCGCTTTGAAAAAGCCAAGGAGGCGGGCGCTGTGGCTGTGGGTATCGATTTGGACGGCGCGGGCCTTGTCACGATGCGGCTCAACAATCAGGCGGTATCCCCCAAGACCGTGGACGAACTCAAGTATCTCAAGGAGAAGGCGGGTCTTCCCTTTATTGTGAAGGGTATTATGACGGAGGACGAGGCGGTGCTGTGCGCCGAGGCGGGGGTTGACTGCATCGTGGTGTCGAACCACGGCGGGCGCGTGCTGGACGGCTGCCCCGGCGTCGCCGAGGCGCTGCCCGAGATCGCTTACGCCGTGGGCGGCAAGCTCACGATCCTCGCGGACGGCGCGATACGCTCCGGTGTGGACGCGCTCAAGCTCATGGCCTTGGGTGCGGATGGCGTGTTGGTTGGCCGTCCCCTTTGCTGGGGCGCGTTCGGCGGCGGCGCGGAGGGCGTTGCGACCTTTATCAAGACCTATACCGCGCAGCTTTATCAGTCCATGATCATGACGGGCTGCAAGGATGTGGAAAGCATCGACGAAAAAGTGCTGTTCTAATTCTGCGGCATTTGTAAGTGTTGTAAAAATTGTGGGCGCGCCTCTTGGCGCGTCCACTTACTATATGCGTTTACTTTTTCGAGCTTCCCAGCGCGCCCGCGCCCCTTTCGGATTGCATACCACAAAGCGTTTCGTAGCTGACCTCCCGCGTGACGGCGTTCGGCAGCGCCAACAAAATTGCCTGCACAACGGCCTTGTCGGTATAAAAGGCGTGGAAATTGCCGTCGGGGTGCTTCTTTTCAAGCACAGTGCGCGCGTGGGGTTTGGCGATATAGAGCGGATGATCCGTCACGTTGGTAAGCGGCAGGAACCATTCGCCCCGGTACCCGCTGTCGATCACACCACAGCGCTTGGCAAGACCTTTGGAGCCGGTAGAGCCGCGCTCTTGAATCTGGAAATAGTAACCCAAGGGGCAAGCGCTCGCGATACCCGTCGGGACGAGCGCTGTGTGCTGCGGCAAAATGCAGAGGTAGTCGTCGTCAAGGCAGGCATAAACGTCATATCCCGCGTCCTCGTCGCGCTTGGTGGGGATCACGGCTTCCGTCTTTAGTTTGGCGAAATATACGGTCACATCCGGCATAGAAAACCTCATGATTTCTTAAACTGTGCTCAGTCGTGCGCACGCAGCGCTTGCCCGCCTTTTCAGAAACGGCACCGCGTACGGGCAGCGAGCAGCCGCGCGCATCTAGGCGTTTTTCTTTGCTATCATATCATAGTCCATGGGAAACCGCTAGAAAAAAGAGAGACCCTTTCGAGTCTCTCTCCTTACAAGTGGAACCTTTTTTGGCTTAATTGCTGCAGCTTGAGCAGGAACTGCTTCCGCTTCCGTACCAATAGGGGTAGCCGCTATAGTAGTAACTGCCGCAGCCGCTGTTGCAGCCGTTGCTGCAACCCGAGCCGCTTATGGTGCAAGTGGCGGCATAACTGGAATTGTAAACCTTACCGCAGCTGGTACCCGAACATGTGATGTTCGAATTGCTGGAGCCGCTGTTGCATTTGCCACAGTACGGGCATTTATACCCATAAGTGTAGCATCTGTTGTTGCAGCCCCCGTAATAGGGGTAGCTCGGATACGTTGAGAAGGTATTGTTCGTGGTCGGGTATACGACGCGGGAAGCTGCGTCCGCACCGGTGTAGTTCATCAAGTAAGCGGACATGACATAGGCAACGGAGCCGTTGGCCACCTGAATGCGCGTATAGTTGCCACTTACGGAGATGCGGCGCACCACGGAGGATGCGTAGAGCATACCGATGACGGAATACTGCTCGCCGGGGCCGCTGCGGATGTTCAACGCGGTGGTGGCGTAGCAATAATCGTAGTAGACGCTGGAGCCGGGCACAACAGGCTGCACGGGCGCTGTGGGCACAGAGGAACCGTAGGCCGTGATGTACTTGGTGTACACATAGCCGACGCCGCTCGTGAGCTGGATCTGCGTCCAGTTGCCGGACTTACCAAGCTTGGTTACAACCTGCCCTCTGCTAAGCACGCCGAGCACGCTGCTGCGGCTGCTGGGGCCGCTGCGCACGTTCAGGCGCGCGGCATTGACATAGAACTGGTTTGCGCCGTTGGTGACAGGCTGCGGAATGACCACGGGCTGCGTGATCACGGGAACCGCAGTGGGAACGGGTACTACGGGAGGAACGGCGGTCGGAATGGGCGAAGTGCCCGTGACGACCTGCGAGATATTCATATAAGACGAGTTGACATAGCCATACCCGTTGCCATATGAAATCTGGATCCATCCCGTGTTGAGGATGCCGGAAACGTTAGCAAGCGAACCTTGTTGCAGCCATCCGAGAACCGAATAGCTGGAGTCAGGCCCACTGCGCACATTCACGGCGGCTGTCGCGATGGCATAGCCGGAAGCAGGTGTTACGTTTACACTTGCGAAGGCAGTGCCCGCAAGTGAAAGCAGCATTACCATGCAAATCAGCATTGCCATCGCACGAAAAGATGTTTTCAGCTTCATGAATTTGCACCCCTTTACTGGAATTTTCTTTTAGTCTATTCAATATGTGCCCAAAACACAAGGGAAGTATGCACAGTTTACAAAAAGG
>CAZNAL010000101.1:0-1603 GCA_964571055.1 uncultured Oscillospiraceae bacterium
CTGAAGACGCTATGCCGGAAGTTGCCGATGGGGCGTCTGTGCAGGAACATGATATGCCCGAAGAAAACGGAAGCCATAGTGTAAACTGTTGTATATCAAAAGCATAGACCGGCTTGGGCGCAATTACGAGGAGATTATCGAGCAGTGGCGCATTATCACCAAAGAGAAGCTGGCGGATATTGCGGTGATCGATATGCCGTTGTTGGATACGCGGCGCGATAAGGATTTGCTCGGCACCTTTATCAGCGAAATGGTGTTGCAGCTCCTATCCTTTGTGGCGGAAAACGAGCATGCAAATATCCGCCAACGGCAGGCCGAGGGTATTGCCGCCGCTAAAAAACGGGGTGTAAAGTTTGGAAGACCTTCAAAGTCTATACCTGCTAATTTTCCACAGATGGTATCCGCATGGGAGAAGAAACAGATCCATCTCAGCGAGGTTTTGAAACGGTGCGGTATGAGCGAGGCTACCTTTTACCGGCGGTTGCGAGAACATAGGATCACAAAGGCGAATCAAAAATAATGACTGTCAAAAGGTGTGCCTTTTAACAAAACGGGCGTTGAATGTGAAAACGGCTTTTTCATTCCGTCGCGCGGTCATTTTCTCTATGGTTTCGTATTATTATTATTGTGGATATGATGCATTTATGATAAAATATATATGACAAATGACTGTTAAAAGGCACACCTTTTGACACGGCGCTCACAGCGGCGGAGAATGGGAGGAAAAATGGTAAAGCTACGCAAGCTGCAGCGAAAGGATGCGGAATTCATGTTGGAATGGATGCATGACCCGGACATTGCAAAGCAGTTTAGGTTTGACGCAGCCGCTATGGACATGAGGCGGGCGCAGGCGTTTATTGCCGCGTGCCAAGAAACGGACGACCTTCATTATGCCATAGTGGACGAGACGGACGAGTATTTGGGAACCATAAGCCTCAAGAGCATCGATAAGGAAAACGAAATCGCGGAATATGCCGTGGTGCTTAGAAGGAAGGCTATGGGTAAAGGCATTGCCAAAGCCGCTACGGATAACCTGCTCCGAATAGCTTTTGGCGAGTATGGGCTAAATAAAATTTATTTAAACGTCTTTGAAGACAATGGGAGAGCGCGGGCCTTTTACAAGAAATATGGATTTTGCTATGAAGGCTGCGCTACGCGTCATCTGACGTTAAGAGGCAGCAAAAAAGACCTGTGCTGGTATGCGTATTTCAAAGAGGACGGTACCGCGCAAGACGGTGATCTGTAGGCGCGCCGGGCGGATTGCCAAGCGCGCCTTGCATAAAACGTAGGCGTCGGTTTTATTCTTCAGCGCTTGTGATCCATAGAAGCTCCGCCGGCGAGATCAGGCCGAGCGTCACTGCGCGCGGAAGCAGCGCCGCGGCTACCCGCCCGCCAAGAAAAAGGCGTTTATAGGATTTGGCTACAAAAGACATAGCTTTATACCTCCGTCAACAACGCTATGAGAATTTCGTCGATCTGCGCCTGCAATAGCGCCGTCGATGACGGCGGGGGCGCTGGTATCGCCGCGATGTCAGCATCGATCTCCGCTTGCGTGCGCTCTGTTACCTCGCCGTCTACGAGCTTATAACGCGGGAGGCCATGT
>CAZNAL010000101.1:1613-4390 GCA_964571055.1 uncultured Oscillospiraceae bacterium
CCTTCGGTACATATTGATGGGAAATGTAGGCGGTCTCATCTTGCCCTATTGCCGTCATGCTGTCCGTGCCGCCAAAAAAGCTGCTGCGGATATCGGTTACGCGGCCTAGCGCGTCCACTTTCGCAAATGTCGTATACATGATAGACCTCCTCAATCAAGTTCGGCCGAAAGGCCAAACCTTGTGTTTTCTTTTTGCCATATGGCATGCACACTTCCCGAGATAAACGCATCACCACCTGAAACAAACGCAATTGGACATATGAGAGCGTCCGGTTTTATATCCCCCGCTCCATAAACAGTAAAGGAGCTTCCGCTTGGGAATTGCCCGACGATAAACAACTGAAAATCGTCGATCGCGCCAAACGCAATAGCGGGACTTCTGCGCATAGGTACAGGCAAATTCTGTTGGGAATACAGCGTGTTTACGCCCGCGCCAACGCCCGCGATGCCTAAGCAAAACGGATTTCCATAACTACCGGAAATGAACGCCGTTAAATAGCGCTGGCATTTAGCCAGTTCCGTTGCCGGGTCTTGCATAGCGTCCATCGCCAGCGTGCTTACTTCGCCCTTTTCCAGCTTTGCCGCTAGAATCGTTGTGGCGGCGGTCGTGCCGATATGCAATTCTTTGAAGTTTAAGCCCGTCACAAGCTGCGCTGTTATGCCCTCGGACAGCGTTGCGGCCGCGCCGTCAAGAGATACCTGCGCGCTATAGATCACATTGCCGATATTAAGGGATACGGTACAGACGTCCGTTCCGATACTCCATACCTCAAAACGCTGCACCAGCACGCCGTCAAGAGAGATGTTCCCGTTATTGACCGTGCACGCTCCGCTTTGCATACGCGCCAGCGGTGAAAGCGGATATGCCGCGCTGGTTTATAGGATGGCGGAAATCCCAGTTGATCAGCAGGTTGGGCTTTGTTATTCCGAGGACAACGTTACCCTGGGCGTCGGGCAATGCGCCGTCAATGGCCTGCACGCTGCCCGGGTCGCCCTTGGGCCCTTGGGGGCCTTGGGCACCGGTTGCGCCCGGCTCCCCTTGCGGTCCGGCAGGCCCCGCTTCACCGACTGCGCCTTGTTCGCCTTGCGGTCCGGTCTCGCCTTTGAGCGCGGCAAGCTGCTCCGGGGTAAAATCGCTGTAGGTAAACCCGGGTTCACCTTTGTCGCCCCTGGGGATACCCAAAACAAGCTGTTTATTGCCGTCAGTCTCATCGATTCGAACCGTAGCTTCGCTTCCCGCGGGCAGCGTTTGCACAGCGGCGGATAAGTTGCCGATTGTGGCGGCTTGCAGCATGACGGATTCAAGGGCTGTGAATTCGTTTGAGGACGCAACGGCCGTGTCGGGAAAAATAGGCGACGCTTCAACAATCAATTGAAAGGCGGGGGAACAGAGGACCTGCGACGTTCCGCTGTAGATGGTGAGTTCGCATTGAACGACGCCGGCGCAAGCGAGGAGCTGCGCGGTTAACAGGCGTTGAACGTAAGGCCCATCGATCTGACAGTCATCGAAAACAAGCGTTTCATCCGGTTTGACGGCGCGTAAGACGGCGCTTTCCGCGCCTTCGAAGGATATGGGTTCCGTGCCGTTTTGCAGCCTGACGCGCAAAAGGCGGCTGTTGCTTTCGTTTTGTTTGGCATGTATGGTGGCTTGCACGCCCGGCTTATTGATGTCGAGCGCAAGCGTAATATGTTGTGGTAGCATCTGTTGCTCCTAGCGTTATATTCTGGATAGGCATATCGCGATTCCCATCACAGTCTTGTCAATATAGCACAGCGCTATCATCTTACATACATGGAATATAACGGCGCTTATGCTTGACGAGCGGATGCGTATCTGCTAAAATAGAACATATGTTCTATTTCGGGAGGGCGGTACGATGGATAAGAACAAGACGAGATTGCTGCACCTTTTGTCGGTTTTGCAACAAACGGATGAAATACACCCGCTGACGGCGCGGCAGATCGCGCAGAGGATGTATTTGCGCGGTGTGGAGATCACGCCGAACACGATCCGTTCGGATATTGCCACGCTGCGTGACATGGGCTATGATTTGCCGGTGCATTCGAACAAGCAAAATGGATATTACTTGTTTTCACATACTTTGGAGGATTATGAGCTGAAGATGCTCTGCGACATGGTGGCTGACGCACCCTATATAACGGCGCGCGATTCCGAACGCTTGGTAGCGAAGCTGAAGACGCTTGGTTCGCCTTCCGCGCAAGCGATGGTGCAGCGCACGCTTTGCGTCGATGCGGCGCGAAAAACGGGGAATACGCAGGCAAAGTTAGCGTTGGACGCATGTATACGCGCGATCTGCGCGCGCCGAAAGCTTGCGTTTTTCTACACAGAGGAGAATGGCATCTTGCGAAAACGAAAAGAAGGCGCACATGCTAAGGAGGATCGCCGCTATATTGTTTCGCCGTATCATCTTGCGTATCAATCCCAGACCTATTATCTGCTGTGCATACCGGACGGCCACGATACGCTTGCATGCTTCCGTGCGGATCGAATCGTGTATCCGTCTGTGATGGCCGAAACGGCTGTGTGCAGTGAAAACGCGCAGCCGTGCGACGTTGTGGCCTTAAGGGGATACCTGCGGCGCGCGGTGAATATGTACAACGGAACGCCGGTGCGATTGCGTCTGCGCTTTGTAAAGGAAGCGCAGGGCGCGATGTTCCGGCAGTTTGGACGCGATATTCCGCTGCGACAGGACGAAGGCGGCGCTTTGCTCACAGACGTGACCTGCAACGAAGGGGACGGCATGTATCGCTGGCTT
>CAZNAL010000101.1:4400-6165 GCA_964571055.1 uncultured Oscillospiraceae bacterium
GATCGCCGTGCTTGCGCCGGCGCGCGTCCGCGAAGCTATGGCAGAGCGGCTGGCATGCGCCGCTAAGGCGTATTTGCCGCCGGAAGGGCACGCAGCGGAGTAAAAATGGGAAGCGAAATATACACATACACACATACGCATATAGAAAAATAAAGAAAGCCAAACGGTTTGCAAGAAGAAAAATTAACAATTTTATATATACAATCGATAGAGTATGTGATATACTATTTGAATAAAATAGAAGGGGTGTCGGAAGATGGAGCGACAGACGCTGCATGTTAAATTCATGTCAGGGTTTGAGTTGACCTTTGGGCAACAGTCTATGGGCTTGTCTAAAGAAATGTCCTCTAAGGCAAGGCAGCTTTTAGCGGCGTTGCTGTATTTCAATCAAACCGGCGTGCCCCGTGAAAAACTCATTGCCAATCTCTATCAAAACGAGGATCTGGATACAGGGAACAGCTTTAAGGCGTTGGTTTTCCGTCTGCGCCGCAAGCTTGTGCAATGTGGCATGCCCGAAGGGGATTACATCGTCGTAAAGGACGGTCTGTACCGCTTTGGCGACACTGTGGATGTGGAGGCGGACACGGATATTTTCCGCGCGGCGATCACGGAAGCAGACGATGCGGAGAGCGAGAAGGAGCGCGCGGCCGCGTATATGCGCGCCTGCGATGCGTACGGCGGCGAGTTTTTACCGCTCAGCTCGGAGCAGCCGTGGGTCGTGTTTGTGAATGCGGAGCTGATGGATGATTACACCGCTGCCGCGCGCTGGCTGCTGCGGTATAATAACCGGCGGCGGGACTACGAGGGCATCTGCGCGCTGTGCAAGCGGGTATCCACGTTTTTCCCCTTTGATGAGGAATGGTACATCGCGCGCTTGAACGCCTTGATCGATCTGGGTAAATACCGGCAGGCTATGGACGAGTACGAGGCGATCGCCAGCATGCTCTTTGACGAGATGGGCGTTTATCCGTCCGAGCAGCTTATGGATTGCGCGCGCGCCGTGAGCAGCAAGGTAACCTTCCCGCTTTCGGCGGGGGAGGACGTCAACCGCGCCCTGCAGGACGCACAGTCTACCGGCGCGTACTATTGCAGTTATCCCGGCTTTGCGGACAGTTATCATGTGCTTAAGCGCATCATGGACAGGGACGGCATACCCTCCTGTCTGCTGCTGTGCACGCTGACGGATGCCAAAAACCGGCCGCTGGAGGATCGCGAGCGCATCACGCCCGCCATACAAATGCTGCGGCTTGCGCTTGGAGGCACGCTTCGCAAAAGCGATATGTACACGCGCTACAGCAGCGCGCAGATGCTTGTAATGCTCTGGGGTACGGGGCAAGAGAACGTTTTCCTTATCATCGACCGTGTCAACGCGCTTTTGCAGATGGAGGGCATGCCCAACGCCGCGCGCGTGACCTTCACGGTGCTTGCGGGCGACGAGGCGCCGCAGTTTATGCATTCCGTGGCAACGCCCGCAAAGAAGAAGAGTTGGCGCAAGCTGGACGGTGCGATCTCCGCGATTTGAGCGCGGCTTAACAATTTGTTCACAAAAAATCCCTCTAACATATCGTGGCGTAACCCTCTGCGTAACCCTACATCCTGTAGAATGTGCTAAAGCAGGATGCAAAAGCATGTACTATCATCGCTTGGCTGTCCGCCGGGCGGTTTTTTTAACCAGTTTTAATCCGAAATGATGATTTAGGAGAGAAAACCATGGAAGCTTGTAGAAAGATGGATGAAGCGCAGGAAACCTTCGTGATTCGCGTGA
>CAZNAL010000102.1:0-5885 GCA_964571055.1 uncultured Oscillospiraceae bacterium
TCATCTGCCCGATCAGCGCGACGGCGTCGATCCCGTTTTCGCGGATGAACGCATCCAGATCGGTTTGGTTGGTGGTGTCAAGATCCATATAGTAGGTGGTGTTGAAATGATACGCGAGCAGCTTTCGAAAGGGTCTGCATTGCGAATCTCCCAGCAGCAGCAGATCGGGCGCGTCGGGATGGTGGAATTCCGTACGCACGGCGCCGCCCGCCACGCCAAAAAAGGATAGCTGGTGCAGCGCGTATGGGTCGCGGTCAAATTCGCCGCGCGCGTATTCCTCCTCCATGCCCAGCGTTCTTTCCCGTCCGTTCACAAATTCCTGGTATTCGCCCAAGTCGTATCGGTACGTCTTGAACACATCCATGTCCTCGCTTGGCGCGGGGTTCTCCGTCAGCTTATAATAGCTGATGCGCAGCGCGTCGTAATCCATCTCGCCCACGGGCTTTAGCATGGGGGAAAGCGGCAGACGCTTGCACATAAGCGCGTATGCCTCCGTATAGGATCGATAGGTGCCTATATGATTCTGGTGAAAATCCAGCCGGTAGCTTTCTTCCATATATTGCTGAAAATCCGCCGGCTCGTACATGCCAAATTCAATCGTGCCGTCCTCGGTCAGCGCGCGCTGCGCAAGCGACGCGTAATCGTACACGTCGAAGCCCGCGCTTCTATACCAGTCGCAATTCCCCGCGCGCTTGATGAAATACGCAAAAAAATCGACGTCGGGATGCGCCGCGGCAAGCGCGCGCAGCGCTTTCGCACGAAGCAGGATCGCGTCCTTGTAAACGTCGTATTCGATGGCGGGCTCCAGCGTGATGTAGGGCGTATCGCCCATCCTGTACAGCCGCGCGCCGCCCACGGTCTCCAAATACGTTAGGGGGACGTCGATACGCTGCGCCGTCTTGGGCGTGGGCAGCGGCTCCGGCGTGGGCGTGACAGCGGGCGGCGCTTCCATGCTCTGCTGCATGGATGGCGTAAGCACGGGCGGCGGCGCTTGCTTGCAGCCCGAAAGCAGGGCGCATAGCAGCAACAGTAGCATCAGCCGTTTTACGTATCCGTACATGCCGCGTTTCCTCCCGTTGATGGTTTTTCGCCGCGTCCCGCTACACTTACTCGTCAAAGAGCAGCCGCTCTGTTATATCCGCGATGCGCGCGCTCGCGTGGCCGTCGCCATAAGGGTTTTTCGCCTTGGCCATGCGCGCGTATTCCTCCGGATCGTCCAAGAGCTGGCGACAGGCGTAATAGATGATCTCCTCGTCCGTTCCCACCAGCCGCAGCGTGCCTGCCTCCACCCCCTCCGGGCGCTCCGTCGTTTCCCGCATTACGAGCACGGGCTTGCCCAAGAACGGCGCTTCCTCCTGAATGCCGCCGCTGTCGGTCAATATCAAATAGCTGTGGTTCATCAGGTTGTGAAAATCCAACACATCCATGGGCGCGATCAGGCGGATGTTGGCACAGTCGCCCAGCTCCTCGTTGGCAATGCTTTTTACCTGCGGGTTTAGATGCACTGGATAAACGGCCTTTACATCGCTGTAAGCGGCGAGTACGCGCCGAATCGCGCGAAACATGTGGTGCATATTCGCGCCGAGATTTTCCCGCCGGTGCGCCGTAATCAAAAGCAGACGGCTTCCCTGCGCCCAGTCAAGAAGCTCGCTCGTATATTCGGCACGCACGGTCGTGCGCAGCGCGTCGATGCCCGTGTTGCCGGTAACATAGATGGATTCAAACGGCTTTCCCTCCAGCCGCAGGTTGTAGCGCGCCATCTGCGTGGGCGCGAAATGATATTTCGCCACGAGGCTGATCGCCTGTCGGTTGTACTCCTCGGGAAAGGGGGAATAGATGTTTTTCGTGCGCAGCCCCGCCTCCACATGCGCCACGGGTATCTGCAAATAAAACGCCGCGAGCGAAGAAGCAAACGCCGTCGTCGTATCCCCATGCACATACACAAGCGCGGGCGCGTATTCCTCCAGCACAGGTTTAATGGATTGAAGCGTTCGCGCCGTCACGTCAAAAAGCGTCTGCTCCGGCTGCATGATCGCCAAATCGTAATCCGGCTTGACATCAAACACGCGCAGCGCCTGTTGCAGCATTTCATGATGCTGTCCCGTCACGCAGGTTTTGATTTCGAAGCGTTCCCGCGTTTTCAGCTCGTTGACGAGCGGGCACATCTTGATCGCTTCCGGCCGCGTGCCGAATACCACCAGCAGCCTTTTTTTCGCTTGTTCCATCTCCGATTCCTTCCCGCGCGCCGTGCGCGTACAGGCTCAACGGCCATCTATTATATATACATTCACTATACCATGAACCAACGCATAACACAAACGCAAACGCGCGCGAAAGCGTCATTTTCCGCACAGCTTCTCCACGATCTGCGGATAGTACCATGAAAGCGTCCTGCGGTCAAGCAGCGCGTAGCGTATGGGACGGCTTTCACGCCCGCCGTCGTCCCACCAAATACAAATGATCTTATTTTCCCTCGCACGCGTCACAAGATAGTCCGCCCACGCGGCGCGCGTTTGGGTGTTGTTTTTATCAAGCGCGCCGAATTCGCCCAGTATAACGGGAACGCCACGGCGAATAAAGGTGTTGTAAAGAAGCGGAAACGTCTCGTCCACCCACTGTGTGTCCTCCGCGTTCGACGCGCTCCATTCGGCGGTTCCCTCCGCGTTCGCGGCAAAGCGGTACGGTTTATACCCATGCACCGTCACCATGACGCGGCGATCCTTGGGCATGCGAAACGCCGCAATCGCCTCGGGTTCGGGGTTGCCGGCGTAGGGCGTAACAAGCAGATACCGCTTTTCGTTATTGCCGCCGCTTTGCCGCACGGTGCGAACGAACGCGTCGTTGAGATCCATCAAAACCGCGTTGGCTTCCGGCGTGCCGCTCGTCCATTCCTCCTCGTGATCCACAAGCCGCGGCTCGTTCATGCCCTCAAAAAGCAGACGCTCGTCGTAGAAGGCAAACCGCGACGCGATCTGCGACCACATCGTGCACAGGTTTCTTTCGAGCGCTGCCGGATCGCCATCCAGCGACAGCCAGTCCTCGTGATGCGCATTAAGGATCACATAGAAATTGCAATCCAGCGCTTCATCCACCACCTGCTGCACGCGATCCATCCACGCGTCGTCGATATTTCCGTCTTCGTCCGTATGGGAAAACCAAGAAACCGGCAGACGCAGCGTGCGAAAGCCCGCCGCCCTGACCGTTTCGAATATCTCCCGGCTTGCGGGCGGATTGCCCCACACCTGTTCGAAGGAGAGAATGTCGTCGTCCGGCGGCTCGATGCTGTGCGCGTCCAAGGTGTTGCCAAGATTCCATCCGGCGCCCATATTTTCGGCAAAGCGAATCGCCTCGCCGTGCCGGTACAAAAAGAACAGCGCAAGAAGCAGCATGAAAATCGGAAGCAAAAGCAGGAGCGGGTACCACATAGCCTTATGTGAAATCCATTTCCTTTGGCGCATAGGGCTTCTTTCCTCCTTTCGGCTTCTTTTCGGGCTCTATCGTGCCGCCCGTGTGCGCGCGTATCCAAAGATAGAGCAGCGCGCGGTTTCGCACGCTCCCGTGCGCGGTTTCGTAATTGTGCACCTTGTAGAGGTTCCTGCCAGGGCAGATGCTGCGCGTGTAGAGGCATTGCAGCGTCAACCCGCCGCCTATGGGCAGCTCGAAGCCGTCCATGTGTGTCTCCCCCTCCTCCTGCACGGCGATATAGCGATAGTTGAAGTTGATGACGTGCACATCCCGCCCCGTCGTGTCCTTGAGCACGCAATCCATCACGATGCGGGGCTGCTGGCGGTTCTCGTAGGAATCACCCTGCAAGCGCTTGGTGATATTGATGCGCAGATCGTCAAAGCTGCTGTTGCCGCCGTCCAGCGTGGTAGGCATGGTAGGCTCCCTGTCGTAGAGCAGCTGTAGCCATTGGTCAAAGCTGTCCATGCGGTCTGTGATCCGATAGGCATATTTGTATTTCTTGCCCACCTTGTCTACATGCCGCACCTCCGCCTTCATCTTGACGCTGTAGCGCTCGTTTTTGATGGAAACCGTCACCGTATCGTCAAGATCCACCGGCTCGTCGAGCATGGCGGAAAGCCCATCCTCGGAAAAGTCCCGCGTAAGGCACGGCACGCGTATCACGCTGTCCGCTAGCTCGCAGCTAAGCGCCGCCTGCACGCGCTCGGTCTTTCGGTGCCACGCGCGCCCCAGCACGAAAAACATCGCCATAAAGAGGCTGAAGACGTTGACCAGCAGCCAAAAGAGCACCACCACCGTATCGATGGTGCCGCTTTGCAGCATCATGATAAAGCAGTTGACGATGCCGACGATGGAAAGGATAATCAGCACGATAAAGGGCGCGGCGTAGGCGATGGGATGGTTCGTGCGATTGTTGCCGTCCTTGCTGGTCACCTTGAATTTTTTAAGCGAAATGCCCACGCTTTCAAGAAGCACGGGGATCAGCATGAAGGGGAATAGTATCGTTTCATAGATGCTCGTCCATTTGATGGTGCGGATGTTGCGCGACATCATTTTGAGCGAAACATTGCTGCTTACATACATGGGAAGCCAGAAGATAAGCACCTCTAGCAGCGTGCAGCGGATCACCATGTACCCGAACGTAGCAAAGAGTATGGGGGACATAAAATAGATCAGCCGCTTGAAGGGCGCGTACCAATACCAAGTGGACGCAAGGTAGTTCGCCTTTTGCGCAAACGTCAGCTTGCGGGTGGTGACAAGATGCAGCTTGCGTGCTGTGGCGATCACGCCGCGCGCCCAGCGCGTGCGCTGCTGGATGAGGTCGGGCAGCGACGTCGCGGAAAGGCCGCTTGCGAGCACCTCATTGACGCCGATGCAGACGAAATCCGCCATTTGCAGCTCGATACCCGTGGCGAAATCCTCCGTGATGGCGCCCGTGAAGAAGCCGCCGATAGCCTCCAGCGACGCGCGGGTAATCATGGTGTTAGAGCCGCCGTAGATAACGCTGTTGGACTTGTTGCGCGCCACCTGAATATCCTTGTAGAAATAGTCCTGCTCGTTGGGAATCCGGCTTTCGGAAAAGAGGTTGAACTGAAACAGGTCGGGGTTATAAAAGCTCTGCGGCGTCTGCACAAAGCCCATCTTGATTTGATCCTTTTCGGCTCTTTCCTTATTCTTCAAATCGTTGTCGATAAAATAGGGGACGGTGTGCATGAGGAACTCGTGCCGCACGATCATGTCCGCGTCCAGCGTCACGATCAGCGGGGACGTGGAATGCGCCATAGCATAATTGAGGTTGCCCGCCTTGGCGTCCTTATTGTCCGGGCGCGTAAGATAATGAACGCCCTTCTGCTCTGCGAGCGCGCGCATGGCAGGACGGTGCCCATCGTCGCAGATATAAACGTGGATCTTGGATTTGTCCGGGTAATCGAGGAAGGTGCAGGCGTTGACGGTTTTATACAGCAGCTCCACAGGCTCCGAATAGGTGCAGATAAAAATATCCACGTCCGGGAAAAGCGCATAGGGCGCCTCCGGCAGCGGATGATTTTCGATCTTGTGCATGTTGAAATAATGCACCGCCGCCTCCGCTGCGCCCAGCAGCTCCACCACAAAAAGCGCAATGCCCGCAACGGCGGATACGGCGCCCATCTGTAGCGGCAGCGTAAAAAAGCCGCGCCACAAGAGGTAGATCACGGTGAAAAAAATATTTAAGCCCAGCCAGACGCGGTTTTTTATGCCCTCGCCGTCCTGATTGCGCAAAAAACGATCCTTTTCCTTTTTATTCCGCTTTTTCAAGCAGCCTCCCGTTTCCGTTGTGCCTGTAAATATTAAACGCAATTTTCATGCATTTTTCGTGCATTATTATAGCAGTGCAAACGGCGCAAAGCAAGGCAATATACCTTCCTATACGACATTTTATT
>CAZNAL010000103.1:0-5837 GCA_964571055.1 uncultured Oscillospiraceae bacterium
AAAAAAGAGAGGAGCGTGAGCGTATGAAACAAAGAAGCACGGCTCTTAGAACGGATATTGCCTTTCTGGCGTTGCTGTCGCTGATCTTCTTGGGCATTATCTTCGTGGCGATCGACGCGGACAATATCGTACGAAACGGCGTCATCCTCTGCGGGGCGCTGATCGTGCTGCTGCTTACCTACTACACCTCGCAGACGACGGGGCTTGTGCTAAGCGCCATACTCGCCTTTTTGATTACGGCGTACACCGGTTTCTACGCGCTCTCGACGGGCACGAGCATACCGATCTCGGCGTTTTTCTGGATCTTGTGGATACCCGTTATGACGATTTGCATCGCAAGCTTCACGCGGCAAACGGCTGCGTTGCAGGAGGAAAACGCCGCGCTGGAAACGCGCATCGAGCAGATGGCGATGGTGGATAAGAACACGCAGCTTAAAAATCTGCGCGCCTATGAAAACGATGCGACTGTGTATATGAAGATCGCCAACCGCTATGCTATGCCGTTGATTTTGATACTATGGCAGTTCAGATACCCGGAGGAAACGATGCGCATTCTGGGCGGCGAGGCCGCGGGCGTGCTGGCAAAGCGAATTTCCGATGTTATGAGCAGCTCCCTTCGTTCGGAGGACGTGGTGTATCTTGTGGACGACAACCCCTACCGGTGGGGGACGCTGGTGTTTAGCCGCGCGGATTCGGTGGACGTGCTGCTTCGGCGGATCACGGAGCGTATCGCGGATATCGAGACCGACGATTTGGTGGACGCGGACGTACCGATGGAGTTTGCCACCGGCTTTGCCTTATATGACAACACCGAGATAACGCCGCTTACGCTTATCAACCTCGCCAAGCTTAACATGCGCATGCGCGAGGACGAGGCGGAGACGGACAAAGCCTAGAAGCGGAAATAGATAAAGGGATTGAAGGATTCCCCCACGATAAAGAAGAGGGAAAGCAGCAGCAGCCCAAAGAGCGTGGCGTATTGAAGGAGCTGCCGCGCAAGCGCACGCTGCGGTGCGACGCGTTGCGGCGCGGCGCGCTTTTTGCCGCGCTGCGTCAAACACATGCTGTCGCAAACTGCCAAGATGGCGGTTTCGGCGTCGGAGGAGCGCGGAAGTCCGTCCTCCTTGATTTTTTCGATCACGCGTTCGGAAACGTCCAGCGCCGCGTCCGGCGCGCCGAGCTGTTCCAGCGCGCGCAGGTAGATGGTCTTGGTGTAGCGTCCCAGCACGGCAGCCAACGCGTCCCCGTCCGGCGCTGCGGGCGGCTGCGCGGAAGGCTCGGCGGCGTCGCAGAGGGAGAGCAGCCACGCGCTCGCGTCAGCGGGCGCGTTTTTGTATGTTTCGCGCGCCTTTTGAAATACGACCTTACTCAAGGCGAGCGCCTCGGCGGCGGATTGCGTTTTTTGCGCGGCGCGCTCAAATACGCGCGCGGCGTTTTCAAGAAGCAGCGCCCGAAGCGATTCCTTCTCCGCGTCGGTCAAGGGCTGTGCGACGGCGGCAGACGCGCGGCGCTTTGTGTCCCGTTCGTCCTTTGCGGGCAAGCGGCGCAGAAACGCGGGCAGAGGGAGCATGCTAAGAAGCAGACCCATGGCGGATACGATCACGCCGCCCTGCACGCCCAGCGCGCGCAGCGAAATGGTATAGGCGCTTGGAACGATACCTAGCAGCATCCCCAAATGCCGTAGGATCGCTGAGAGCGAATTGCTTTCAAACATAAAGATCGCCCAGCCGAACATGAAAAGGAAGAAGGTGAGCGCGCGCGCAAGCAGCGCGGGGGCTTTGTCGAGATACCTGCCGTAGACGTACTTTTCCAGCACCAGCAGCAGGAAGTAGTAAAGACCCCACAGGGCGTAATTCCAAAACGCGCCGTGCCAAAGCCCCGTGAGGAACCACACGACGAACAGGTTAAAGATGTGCCGCGCCACGCCGACACGGCTGCCGCCCAGCGGAATGTATACATAATCGCGGAAGAAGGAGGAAAGGGAGATGTGCCAGCGACGCCAAAAGTCCGTGATGGAACGGGCAATATACGGCTTATCGAAGTTTTCAAGGAAGCGGAAGCCGAAGATGCGTCCAAGGCCGATGGCCATATCGGAATAGCCGGAAAAATCGAAATAGATCTGCACGCCGTAGGCTAAGACGCTGACCCATAAAACGCCCGCTCCCATTTGCGCCGCGTCCTGCGCTTGGATCACGGAAACGACGTAGCCCGCCTGATTGGCGATGAGCATCTTCTTGGACAGGCCAAGGATAAAGCGGCGCGCGCCTTCCGCGGCGCCCGCAATCGTGCTCTCACGCGCGCAAATCTCCGCCTCCACGTCCGCGTAGCGAACGATAGGCCCCGCGATAAGCTGCGGGAAAAAGAAAATGTACAGCGCGAGATAGGCGGGGTTGCGCTGGAGCTTAACATTCCCCCTATATAAATCCACGACATAGGAAATCGCCTGAAAGGTATAAAAGGATATGCCGATAGGCAGCGCAAGGCCGGAAGCGTAGACCCTGCCGCCCAGAAGCGGCGCGATGTTGTAAAGGATAAAGTCCGCGTATTTAAAAACGAAAAGCGGAACAAGGTTTATAAGCAGCGCCAGCATGAACGCTGCCTTGGAGCGCTTTACCACGCCGAAGCTCGCCGCGTAGGTAAGGCCTACGCACAGCACGATCAAAAACACATACAGAGGTTCGCCCCAAGCGTAGAAAAAGAGCGAAAAAAGCAGCAGCACCGCGTTGCGCGCGGCAAGAAAGCGCTTGGGGATCAGAAAATACAGCAGCAGCAGCGCGGGCAAAAAGGCTAAGAGAAACGTCAGCGTGGAAAATGTCATGCTAAGCCCTCCCCGTTCATATAGTAGCCGCTCCACGCGTCCTGTTGCCCCATGAAGAGCACCGCGCCGATCTCGTACTGCGCCATGATCTGCGAAAGGTCGGTTTCGCCCAAAATGCGGAAATTGACGTAGACCGTTTCGCCAAAGTGCGAAGCAAGCGGTTCGCGCAGCGCGCGCGCAAAGGAATCGCCCACGATCAAAAGATTGGTTCCGGCGGGGGATGCGTCCCCGTAGGAAAGGCGTATGGGCTTGCTTTCAAAGCCGTAATAGTTTAGGTACTGGTCAAACGTGGGGTCGCGTACGATCTGCCCCTGCGCGTAATCCTCCGCAAGGCCGATCACTTGCCGCGTATCGCCAAACCAGCTTTCATGCGCGGGTAGATCAAATTGGTTCACAACAAAGCTGTCGCGTCCCTCCGGCGCAATCGTGACGCCGCTTTCGCGATACCGGCTTCCCATCCAGCGAAGGTCGTCGAAGCCATCCGCGCGCTGCACCGCGCGTGGCGCGCCGACGGGGAAATCTGAGGCCATCATCGCGAGTATATCCTCGTAGCCACTGTACGCGCCCTGCGCGTTCCAGTGGTGGTCTGTGCGGTACATCTGCGCGCAGAAATCACGAAAATCCGAGAAGCTCTTGGCGGAAAAGGAGATGGAGGGATCGAGAAGACTCGAAAGCAGCGCGCTGTAGGAAAAGCTGTGCAGCCCCTCCGTCGCGTCAAACCATGGAAGATCCTCCGCGCGCGTGCAATAGTAAACGTAGCATTTCGCTTCGGGATGGGCGGAAGCAAAGGCGTTGATCTCCTCCGCCTTTTTTTTGTAGGCGGCGACGGTCTCCTCGTTTTTCACATAGGGCATGCTGCTTAGCCAGTAGGTTCCGTACATGCGGTAGACCTCGCCAAAGGGTACAAGCCCCGCGGCGGGGGAAAGGCCGCGCAGCTGGTTTTCGGTGGTGTTGGATAGGGTTTTTACGCCCGCCTTACAGTCCGTGGTAAGGGCGATGGCTTGATCGTGCAGCACAAACTGATCCTTGAGCGCCTGCTCGAAATCCGTTTGCAGCGTACCTTCTATGTAGCGGGAGAGCGAAAGGCTGGGAAACGAGGCAAGCTCCTGCGTGCCGGAAAGCGTGCGTGGTTCTACGACAAAGTACGCGCCCGCTGCAATAGCAAGCACGAGAAGAACAAGCGATATGAAAACACAGGCTGGCGCTCTCTTCATCCAATCAGCCTCCGTACACTTCAAATATGCTGCGCTGCCCCGTCATGAGCATAACGCCTATGTCGTATTCCTCTAGGATCGCATCGATGTCCTCGGTGCGCCACTGGTTTGTATCCAAAAAGATCGTCGTGTTGAAATGCGAGGCGATCAGCTTGCGCGAGGGTCGTCCCTGCGAATCCGAGCACATGAGGAGATTGGGTTTGTCGGGCTGGTCGAATTCGAAGCGAACGATCCCCGTTTGCCCGCCGTAATAGGAGAATTGGTGGCCGGCGTTGGGCGCGCGGTTGATCTGCCCCGCCTCGTACTCCTCCTCCAGCCCCAGCACCATCTTCACGTCGTCCACATAGGACGTATAGTCGCCAAGGTCGTACTTATAGGTGCGGAAAACGTCCATTTGCTCCGGCTGCATGGCGTTCATATAGGCAATGGCCGCGTCCCGGTCATTCTCGTAGAAGATCAGATCGCCCACGATGCGAAGATCGTCAAAATCCAGCTCCTTTACAGGCTCCTTGCGGGGAGAAAGCTGCATGTCCGCGGACAGCATATCGTAAATATCGCCGTAAACGCGGTCTGTTCCCTTATGGTTGATATGAAAATCTGTTTTGTAGCCGGTATCCTTGTAATCCGCAAAGTCGCGAATCTCGAACTTATCAAAGGCGACGCCGGCGTCCGCGATCAGATTTTGATAGAAGGACGCGTAATCATAAACCGCGATGTCCTCCTTCTCGCGATACCAGTCGCAGTCGATGGAGCGGGTGATATAGTAGGCGTAATACTTTACGTCCGGATGCTTTTTTACGATGCCCAGCCACTTGTCCGCGCCGGCGGTCATGGCGGTGAGTATATCCCGGCTGTGGACGGCGGGGTAGAGGGTAAGATAATCGGTGTCGTCCATGCGATAGAGCGTGCTGCCGCCGATCTCCACGGGCACAAGCGTGAGCGATTCGCCGGAGGTCTCCGCCGGGGCGGCTTCTTCCGAAGCGGACGCGGAAGGCGTTTCGCGCCCGTAGGCGGCAAGCGTCTCCGTTTGCGGCTGTGTTGTGGGCGAAGGCGTGGCGGCGGGCAGCATCGCTGGCGCGATGTAGGCTTCCGTAACGTTGCCGGATGGCGCTAAGGTCACGTCCACAGGCACCACGGCGGGGACGCACGCGGCGCAAAGCAGGCACAAAAGCACCAGCATCAGAAGGATATACGCATATTTGCGAAACGACGTCAGCATAAGCCGGACTCCACGATATAAGCGGCGGAAAACTCCGCCGTGAATTTGTTATCCGCATCAAGAAGCGTGCGGAAGGCGGAAAGCTCCACAAGCAGCGCGCCGTCCTCGGCGAGCATGGCGGGCGCTTCCAGCGCTACCGTTTTTCCGTTGACGGAGGCGGTATCGTCCCCCGCCGTGAGGAGAATGGTGTTCCCGCGCGACGCGTCCTCCATGGTCAGCGTATCGCCCGCCATGGTGCACGCAATGCTCCGGCTGAACGCGCCAACGATCTCCGCGATGGGAACCATCACCACGCCGTTTTCCAGCCGACACGGCGTTGAAAGCGGCAGCCGATTGCCGTTTAGATACAGCTTCACCGCGTCCGCAGCAGCATTTTCCGCGGGCGGCGCGTCCGCAGCAGCGGTTGCAGAAGGCGTGGCGGCGGGCGGCGCCGTGGGCGCCCATGTAGGAAAGGTGCTCTGCGTCGCGGGCTGTATCGGCCCGGGCGCGGGCAGCGCCGCGGGCGCTTGGCAGGCGGCAAGGCTTAAACAAAAGAAAGCGGAAAGAAGGACGCAAGCGATTCTTTTCACGAAAAACCTCCTATCTG
>CAZNAL010000104.1:0-5714 GCA_964571055.1 uncultured Oscillospiraceae bacterium
CCGCGCGCTTTGTCAAGAGAATTGTTGCGAAAAGAAGCAAAGCATCGTACAATACTAAGCGACACATCAAGAAGAACGGGAGACGCCAATGTTAGCAACGCTTACGCAATACCGGCGGGATTTGCACCGCATACCCGAGATCGGTTTTGAGCTTTTTAAGACCGTGGACTATGTAAAACGCGTGCTTGCGCCGCTTGATTGCCGCGTGTTTTCTCCCATAGAGGGCGCTGTGTGCGCGTATTTTGACAGGGGGCAGGCGCAGACGGTGGCCTTTCGCGCAGATATGGACGCGCTGCCGGTGGAGGAAAAGACGGATGCTCTTTACGCGTCGCTTCATCCGGGCTGCATGCATGCCTGCGGGCACGATGGGCATACGAGCATGCTGCTGGGCTTGGCGCAGCGCGTCAACGCGCAAAGGACGCTTTCCAACAACGTGCTTTTGATCTTCCAGCCCGCCGAGGAAACGACGGGCGGCGCGCGGGACATTTGCGAGACGGGCCTACTGGAGGAATACCGCGTCAAGGCGATCTTCGCGATTCATATTTTCCCGAACATTCCCGCGGGCGCGCTTCGCGCAAGCCCCGGCCCCATGATGGCGAAGACCGGCATCGTCGATGTGGAGATACTTGGAAAAAGCGCCCACATGTCCCGCATGGAGGAAGGTGCGGACGCGCTGTACGCGGGCGCGCTGTGGCTGTGCAGGGCGTACGGCATGGTCGATACGGCGCTGCCAAAGGAGGAAAGGCGCCTGCTGCGCTTCGGCTGCATGCAAAGCGGCACGGTGCAAAACGCACTGAGCGCCCACACCACGTTAAGCGGCACCATGCGGAGCTTTTCGGAGGAAACACACGCGTTTTTGTTCGCGCGCCTTCGCGCGCTCGCCGACGGGGTGGAGGAGGAAACGGGCTGCAAAATTCGGCTTTTCCTGTCCGAAGGGTATCCGCCCGTGCGCAACGACGAGACGCTCTTTGCAAGCGTGATGGAGCACCTTGGCGCGGATGCGCCCAAGCCAATCGACGCGCCTTCGCTTGCGGGGGAGGACTTTTCCTTCTATCAAAAGCGCGTGCCGGGTGTGTTTTTCCTGCTGGGAACCGGGCGCGCGACGCCGCTGCACGCGGACACGTTTGATTTTGACGAGGGCATTTTGACCGAGGGCGTGCGGCTGTTTGAACGGCTGCTGACGATATAAATTTTTTTCAGGAGGATACAGGATGTTTCCCAAGGGCTTTTTATGGGGCGCGGCAAGCGCTTCCTACCAGATCGAGGGCGGATGGAACGAGGACGGCAAGGGCTTGTCCGTGTGGGACGAATTCACGCATACGGCAGGGCATATCAAAAACGGAGACACGGGCGACGTCGCGTGCGATTCCTATCACAGGCTCGCGGAGGATGTGGCGCTCGTCAAAGGCATGGGGCTGGACGCGTATCGCTTTTCGGTGAGCTGGCCGCGCATACTTCCCGACGGAACGGGCGCTGTCAACGAGAAGGGCCTAGCCTATTACGACGCGCTGGTGGACATGCTTCTCAAGGAGGGCGTCACGCCCTTTATGACGCTGTTCCATTGGGATCTGCCGCTTGTGCTTGAAGAAAAGGGCGGCTGGCTCAAGCGCGAGACCGCAGAGGCGTTCGCGTCCTTTGCGGGGCTGGTGGCAAAGCATTTTGACGGCAGGGTCAAAAACTACTTTACCATCAACGAGCCGCAGTGTGTGGTGGGTCTAGGCTACAAGGACGGCATACACGCGCCGGGCAAGCGTTACGACACAACGCAGGGCGCGCTTTGCATGCACAATATGCTGCTTGCGCACGGCATGGCTGTCAAGGCCATTCGGGAAAACAGCGCAAGCGCCGTAACCGTAGGCCTTGCCTCCACGGGTAAGCTCTGTTATCCTGAAGCGGATACGCCCGCGGGGCGCGCGGCTGCGAAGGCTGCGACGCTATTGATCGACGAGGACAACTGGGCGTTTTCCCACAACTGGTTCCTCGATCCCGCCATCCTTGGCCGCTACCCGGAAAACGCGCCGGAAGCGCTCGCGGCGTTTGCAAAAAGCGTGCCCGCCGCGGATTTCGATATCATCAAGCAGCCCATCGATATACTGGGCGTCAACGTGTACAACGGCAACGGCGTGGACGAGAAGGGGCAGTATGTGCGCCGCTACGAAGGGTTTCCGCGCACTTCTTTGAAATGGCCCGTTACGCCGGAGGTCATGCATCACGGCATACTTACGCTGTACGAACGCTACAAGCTGCCCGTCTATATCTCGGAAAACGGGCAGGGCTGCAACGACCGCATCTATTTGGACGGATGCGTGCACGACCTTGACCGCATCGACTTTTTGACCCGCTATCTTACCTCGTTACAGCGGGCGATCGAGGAGGGCGCGGATGTGCGCGGCTATTTCCATTGGAGCCTGACGGATAACTTTGAATGGAACGCGGGCTATGAAGATCGCTTCGGCCTTGTGTATATGGATTACCCCAACCTTCGCCGCATCCCCAAGGATTCGGCGAAGTGGTACGCAAAATATATCACGGAGAATACGGAGAAATAGAAAACGCGCCCGCTGTCATCAGCGGGCGCTCGCTTTGTTTACTGGATCACTTTTCCAAGGATGCGAAAATCGTCGCTTGGCTGTACGCGGATGGGCGGGAAGTTTTCATTGACGGATACAAGCTCCGCGCCCGCAGCTGCCATATATAGCTTGCAGCAGAGGTGGCCGTTGAGGAAGAACGCGCCGAAATCGCCCGGGGAGAGCGCGTCGCACGAAGTAAGGTACACGATCTGCCCGTCTTCAAACAAGGGCGACATGCTCTCGCCCCGCACGCGGAGCGCGAACGCGGCGCTCACCGGCGCTTGGGACGCGGGTAAACGCTCTGCCGCGTCGCGGCTTTGCAGCGCCGACGCTTTGTATGTGGTGTGCATATCATACAGGGGAATGGCGGGCGGTTCGCAAAATGCTTCGTTTGCAAGCAGCATATGCAGGTATTCGCGTAAACGGCTCTGTCCCGCGGCGTTGAGCGGGGCTTCCTCGTTCGGTTTATCGAGAAATACGGAGAGCACGTCGCGCACCTCATACAGTTCGCACAAAAGCAAAAACTGCGCGGCGTTGGGCGTGGTATCCCCGCGCTCCCATTTGGAAACGCCCTTTTGCGTAAGGGGCGCGCCGCTTTCGCTCAAATATGCCGCGACCTGCGTTTGGGAAAGACCCTTTTGCCTGCGAAGCGCCGCCAAGGTATCCGAAAGCGCCATGAACCATCACCCCCTCTATTCTTTATTATAGAGGAGTTTCCGGCGCACCGCAATGAAAAGTCTATGGCGCAACGCGCTTAAAATCCACCTTGGGTGGGAGTTTGAAGACGACGAGCAGGATCGCCGCGGCGAGCACGAGCGTCACCGCCAAGCCGCCCTCAAGGCCGAAAGCGCCCCCGTTGATGATCGCGCCCCGTTCGCTCAGCGTGGAGACGAAGACGGAGCTTGCGGGCGCTGTGCCGCTTACGGCAACGCCAAAGAGATTGCCCTGCGCGAAGTTCCATGCGCTGTGCATGGCGGCTGCGCCCCAAAGGCTGCCGCGTTTGATGACATAGACCGCCATCAGCGCGCCAAAGAGGAAAAGGTTGGAAAGGGCAAGCGGCGCGATGCCGCTATTGCCAAGGTGCAGCGCCGCGAACACGAGCGAGCTTGTAAGGATCGCGACGGGCAAAGACTGCCGGCGGGCGACGGAGATCATCAGATACCCGCGGCAAAGCAGTTCCTCGCTCATGCCCTGTACAAGATAGGCGAAAAAGAAGAGGAGAACGTTGAGAGGGGAAAAGCTTTCCGCGATACCGCGCATCTTGAGCGTCCCCGTGACCAAACAGAACAGCAGCGCCGCAACGAAAAGCGCAACGCCCGCAAAAAGCCCGAAAAGGTATTCGCCCGCAGCGCCCTTTCCGGTAAGCCCCATGGAACGGAGGCTTCGCTTTTCGATGCGCGTGCAGTAGACGGCGACGCCTATGATAACGATCAGCGTGCCAAAGAGGTTGAGGATTTGCAGCCACGCGGGCAGCTTGAAAACGCTCTCCATCACCGTTTGCATATAAGCGGCGGTATCCCCGGATTCGATCAAAAGCGCCAAGGCGGACTGAAACGCTTCGGAGCGGAACATATATATACCGGTAGGAATTGCTAAAATGACGCCCTGTACCATAGCGCAGCAAAGGAATACGAGGGCGAATCGCAGCAGCTCCATGGCCAGCGGGTGCGAGCGGCTGCTCTGCGCCGCTTCCACGATGCAGTCTGGCCGGCGGAACAGATCCCTGCGGGGCTTCCTTTCCTGTTGGTTATCGCGTTGCGCTTGTTCCATACTTGTGCCTCCTAATGCTTACGATTATTATAATGAAGACCAATTATAGCACGCGCTTTGACCGCGCACAAGGGCGGAACGCCGAGATTGTATCGGCGCGCCAGATATGGTATTCTACTTATGTATACCCGCCGATTCCAAGGCGAGCGATAGGGGGAGAAGGCTATGTGCAAAACCACCGTTCCGTATGAGGCCGTTTGCGCAGGACACGTATGTTTGGACGTCACACCGGCGCTTCTTGCGCCCTGCAATGGCGATACGGGCGCTTTTTTCGTGCCGGGCGCGCTGCTGGATGCGGGCGCGCTTTCCCTGTCCACGGGCGGCAGCGTATCAAACACCGGCCTTGCGCTCAACAAGCTTGGCGTACCCACCGCACTCATGGCGGGCGTGGGCGAGGATGAGGTGAGCGACATCCTGCGGGCTTTGATGGAGAAGGAGAAGGGCGTTGGCACCTTCTTTCATACAAAGGCAGGGCAGGCCACCTCGTACAGCGTCGTGCTTGCGCCGCAGGGATGCGACCGCATATTTTTGCACAATCCCGCCGCCAACAACGAGTTCGGGCGGGAGGACGTCGATTTTTCCGTCCTGCGCCAAGCAAAGCTGTTCCACATGGGGTATCCTTCCGTCATGCGGCGCTTATACGCGGACGACGGCGCGGAGCTTTGCGCGATCCTGCGGGAAGCGAAGGCGCTTGGCGTTACTACCTCCTTGGACATGGCGTACCCGAGCGCGGACGCGATGGCGGCGGACTGGCGAAAGATCCTTTCCCACGCCCTGCCGTATACGGATATGATACTTCCAAGCGTCGAGGAGCTGCTGCGTATGCTAGCCCCCGAAACCTTCCGGCGGCTTAAGGAAGCGGATGACGATATTTTACACAGCGTCACCTTTGAACAGATCGAGTCGCTTGCGGAGGAGCTTCTTGGCATGGGCGCAGCCGTTGCCGTCATCAAGTGCGGCACGCTGGGCTTTTACGCGAAAACGGCGGACGCGGCGGCCTTTGACGAAAGGCGCTTTGGCCGCGCCGCGCCGCACGACGCGAAGGCGTGGGCGAACCGCTCTGTGTTTTCATCCGTGTACGCCGTGGAGAAGGTCGCTTCCGCCACGGGTGCGGGGGACAGCAGCATAGCGGGCTTTATTGCGGCGCTGCTGTGCGGCCAATCACTGGAGGACGCCGTAAACCTCGCTTGTGCAGCGGGCGCCGTATGCGTGACGGACTATTCCGCCACGGGCGCGATCCCCTCCATGGAAACGCTTGCGCGCCGCATGGAGGGCGGATGGGAAAAGCGCCCTTGCCTTCTTACGCCTGCGGGACACGCTTGGGATCAAGCGCGGCAGCTTTGGAGCAAATGAACCGCGCACGCTAGAAAATAT
>CAZNAL010000105.1:0-5316 GCA_964571055.1 uncultured Oscillospiraceae bacterium
ATTGTAGTTTCGCTGCTTGCATTCTGTGCAGGCCAGTGTGATCTTCACGCGCATGATTGTCTCCTCCTCATGGTATACAAAAAGGATGCTTCCCTTTTACACACCTAAATAAAACCCCCTGCCGGGGGGATACTCCAATAATCTACCACAAGCACGGGGGTGTGTCAACGAAAAAATACGGTGTAACGCCGTATTTTCGGGAAGTTTTTTTACGTTGTGGCGGCGCGCGGACCACGTCACCATATGTTGTGCCCCCGCGCTTTCTTCCTAATAATATGTAGAATACCACAAAGCATAAGAAAATGGTATTGACATATACTGTACCATCTGTTATAGTACGGATACAAAAAACTGTATTAACCGATTTAGTACAGAAAACACAGAAAGGAAGCCAGCGGATGATAACCATCGATTATAAAAGCAGAACGCCCATCTATGAGCAGCTTGTGACGCGGATACGCACGCTTGCGCTCGACGGCGTTTTTGCGCCCGGGGAGAAGATCCCCTCCGTGCGGCAGCTCTCGGGAGAGCTGGGTATCAACCCGAACACGGTGCAGCGCGCCTATAATACGCTGTACCAGCAGGGCGTGATCGACACGGCGCCGGGCAAGGGCAACTTTATCAGCAACGATATGGAAGCCCTGCGCCTTCAGCAGAAAAAGGGGCTGTTCGCGGACTTAGCGTGCGCTGTGCGCGCGCTGCGGGAGGCGGGCGTGCCGTGCGAGCAAACGCTTGCGCAGGCAAAAAAAGCCTATGAGGAGGAGGAAGCACGATGATAGAGATTAAGGGGCTAAAGAAGAGCTTTGGCGATATTACGGCCGTAGCGTCCCTTTCGCTGGAGATTCCCACCGGCAGCATATTTGGGCTTGTAGGCACGAACGGCGCCGGTAAATCCACGCTGCTGCGCATCATGGCGGGCATCTACCGTCCCGACGAGGGCACGGTCATGATCGATGGCGCGCCCGTATACGAGAATATGGACGTGAAGCGGAACCTGTTCTATATTTCCGACGACGTGTACTACTTCCGCTCCGCCAACATGGAGGAGATGCGCGCTTATTACAAGTGCCTGTATCCCGATTTTTCGGACACGGTGTTTGCGGGCCTTGCCAAGGCCTTCGATCTTGACACCAAGCGCCGGATTGCGACCTTCTCCAAGGGCATGACGCGGCAGGCGATGCTGATCTTCGCGTTCGCGTCACAGGCGCGCTACCTGCTCTTGGACGAAACCTTCGACGGGCTTGACCCCGTGATGCGGCAGGCGGTCAAAAAGCTGCTGTCCATCGGCGTGAGCGACCACAATGTAACGCCCATCATCGCCTCGCATTCGCTCAGAGAGCTTGAGGACATCTGCGACCGCGTGGGGCTTTTGCACAAGGGCGGCATGGTGCTCGACATGGACGTGGAGAGTATGGAAACGGGCATGCACAAAGTGCAGTGCGCGTTTAGCGAGGAAGCGCAGCGCGAATGGTTTGCGGATATCGATATACTCAGCTTTGAAAACCGCGGACGCCTTTGCACGATGGTAGCCGCGGGCGACGAAGCGAAGATCATGGCGGCGATCGAGGCGCGCAAGCCGCAGTTTGCGGAGCGCATACCGCTGACGCTGGAGGAACTGTTCGTATCCAAGATGGAGGGTATCGGTTATGAAATCAAAGATTTGTTGGTTTAACGGCAAGCTTTTCAAGAACACGCTCAAGCGATACTGGTGGTTTGGTTTTCTGGTATTCTTGACGTCCTTCTTCTCGGTTTCCGTTTCTTCCGCCGTGCTCGCGGCGAACGCGGCGGCGCAGCAGGCGGCGGACCCGCTCTTGCACACGCTGGATAATCTGCTTACGGGTTACTTTATGGGCAAGCAGTTCATCGTGACGGATCCCGTGCTGGCGCTTGCATTCGGCGCGGCGGCAGGCCTTGTGTTCTTTGGCTATCTTCACAACAAACGGCAGGCGGATTTCTTCCACGGGCAGCCCGTAAGCCGTGAAACGCATATTTTTACGCGCTTTGTCGCGGCCTGCGTGCTCTACGCGGGGGCGTACTTCGTCAACCTGCTCTTTGCGTATGTGATCCTGCTTTCCTACGGCGCGAACGCCGCGATCATAGGCTATGTGCTGCTGCGTTTGCTCTTGGTGCTGCTCGTGTTTGCGTGCATGTACGCGCTGAGCATTCTCTGCGCCATGCTTACGGGCAACCCCTTTGCGCATTTGCAGGCGGGCTTTGTGCTCTCCTTTGGCGGTACGCTTCTGATGTATTGCCTCTACTGGATGGCGGAGACCTTTTTGCAGACCTATTCGCCCATCAGCCTTGACGGGCTAAGCTACGGTTCGCTGCCGGTCTATCTTGTGTGGCGGATCTCCTCGGGCGAATTCCATCTGCTGAACGCCTTCTGCGTCGTTTTGATCTTGGCAGGGCTGCTATGGCTCTGTGTGATCGCCTACAGAAAGCGTCCCGTGGAGTTTACGGGCGGTATGTTTGCCTTCCCCAAGCTTCAGCCCATTTTCCGTGCGGCGCTCTGCCTGCTTACAGGTACGCTGCTGGGGAGCGTGTTCTACAGCGTGTTGGAGAGCGTGCCGTTTTGCATCTTTGGCCTTATACTCGGCGCGTTTCTTGGGCATATCCTTTGCCAAGGGCAGTTCAACCGCTCCTTTGGCGGGATGTTTACAGCTTTCATTCCCTTTGCGGCGACTGCCGCGGTGCTGGTCGCCGTCACAGCCTGCTTCATGCTGGATGTGACGGGGTTTGAACGCTACGTCCCCGCGCAGAACGAGGTGCGGCATATCGGCATTACGATCGAGGGTGACGAGCCGTATCTTAGACGCACCTTCGACGAGAACGGCAACGTCGTCTCCCACAGCTCGCTCGAGACCGTCACCTTCGACGATCCGGAGGTGGTGGGCGCGGTGCTGGAAATGGCGCAGTCCGGCATCTCGGCGGTGGAAGGCCGCAAGAAGGCGGAATACGGCACGTCAAGCAAAACCTACACCATCCGCTATACCTTGGCGGACGGCAAGCAGGTGCAGCGCATCTACGAGGCCATACCCGATGCGGTTGTGGCAAAGGGCATAACAACGCTGCTGTGCGCCGATGCGTATACCGCGCAGAACGATCTTTTGCGCCTTGACGTCTCCCGCTGCGGCAACATGAGCATCATGACCAGCGGCGGCAACGATTCGCGCAGCGCCAAGGACAGCAAGGAAAAGGCGGAGCTGCTCGAAGCGCTGCAGCAGGATCTCGTGGAAAACGGCAGGCCTGTCGATACGCTGCCGCTGGGCAGCGTGTCCTGCGAGTTCTTCGGCACGCGGGATCGGGAGGATACACAGAGCGAGGAAATATACCGTTATATGGAGTTTAGCGTTTATGCCTCATATTCCCACACGCTCGCACTGGCGGAGCGCTGGGGCGTGACGCTGGAGGCGATGCCGGAGGAGACCCTCGCAAACGCGGCGTATGTTTGCGTGCGCGACGGGAACCGGTACGACAACATTCTCTTCGAAACGGACGACCCGGAAACCATCCGCGCGATCCTGCAAAGCGGGCAGGTGTTCGGTGTGTACGGCGGCATGACGCTGACGGAGCCCGTCACCGTGGAGGTACTGCTGGAGGACGATGAGCACGGCATGTCCCTCGAGCAGATGGAGAAGGAAGGCTACGGCTATCGCTTCAGCGCGAAGGCCGCGCTGGACGCCTATAGGAGCACCAGCTTTGTGGGCTATGTAAACAACCAGTATAGCGTGCTGCTGGGCGGTCTTGACAAAATAGGCGTCGTCATCCCCGGATAAGACGCCGCCGTATCCAATAGCCCGTACCGTCGCCGGCGCGCAGGAACTGCGTAAAGCCCGGCACGGGCGGCACGGGCGCGAAATTGCCTTGAATGGCGTGGAGCTCATAGAGCGCCGCGCCATTTTTGATGCGCCCCTCCAGATAGAACCGCTCGCTGCCGGGATAGTTGACCTTGCGAAAGGCTATGCCGGGATAAGCTGTGGGGAAGGGCACATAGGGAAGCGGCGGCGCGCTTTCCTCCTGCGGCGGCGGCGCGTCCGGCGTTTGCTGCGGCGGAAAGAGATACGCCGCCATACGCAGTATGTTCTGCAGCGCCGGGCTTGCTTGCGCCGAGGGAAGAGCCTTTTCGTGACGGGGCGCGTCGGCTGCCGGTGCGTGAGCAGGCTCCGTGAGAGGAGCTTCCGCCGCGGGCGCTGGTTCCCACGTTTGCGGCGCGGGAATCGCCTGCGTTTGTGCCTTGGCCGGGCGGCTTTGCTGCGGCTGCGTGCGCAGCCGCACGCGAAGCGCGGCTTCGCGCCGGTCGCTGTCGCGCCCGGCAAAGCCGCCCGACCCCACGATGCGCCCGCCCGCTTCCAACAGGAGCCCGCAGGACGACGGGAACGCGCGCGCGGCGCTGCCCACCCCGCCCGTAAGCGAGAGCGGTAAGAGCGTATCGGCGCACAGCCAAGCCGTGCAGTCGTTTGGCAGCGCCCCCTCGGTCACGCACACCTGTATGCGGGTACGCCCGTCGTCGGTCTGTAACCGCGCCGTGCCCCGCAGCTCGCCTGTGAATACGATGCGTTTTTCTTTCATGGTAGACAATATGAGAGCCGGGGATGGCATATGAGGGCAAAATGGAGTATGATAGGAGCAATCAATCATGCATGAGGACGGAAACATGAACGGAAAGCACAAAGGGCTTGTCCCGCTTCTTACGCTGCTGTGGCTGCTGGCCCTTACGGGATGCCTGTTTTTGACGCTGCGCATCCTCGTCAATGATGAAGCCTATTTTAGAAGCGGCTACGAAAGGCTCGATATGCAGTCGTCTATCGGCATATCCGACGCGGATTGCACCAAGGCGCTGATGCGCATGGTCGACTATATGGAGGGCCGCGCGGATTCCATCCAGCTCACCGTCACGGAGGACGGCAAAACGGTGGAGATGTTCAACCAACAGGAGATCGATCACATGGTGGACGTGCGCGCGCTGTACCAAGCGTGGCGCGTTGTGATGTGGTGCGGCCTTGTATCGCTTGCGCTGCTTGTAACGCTGCTGCTCTTTAACGCCTGCCGTGCGCTCGTGTTCCGCGCGCTGGGGTGGGCTTGGATCGTGCTGGGCGTGCTCGTCGCGGCAGCGGGCGTGTGGGTGCTCGTGGATTTCAACAGCTTTTGGATGCAGTTTCACTATCTTTTCTTCGATAACGATCTGTGGCTGATGGACCCCGCCGTATGCCGCATGATCCGCATATGCCCGCTGGAGCTGTTCTACGGGATCGCCCTGCGCTTGGGAAGCGCGTTTTTGACGGCGTTTGGCGTACTCCCCGCCGTTTGCGCGATCCT
>CAZNAL010000105.1:5326-5683 GCA_964571055.1 uncultured Oscillospiraceae bacterium
AGGAGCGCCGCGCATGAGCTATACGGATACCGCCCTTCGGGGCGCGCAGGCATACAGGGAAAAGAAGGACGCGTTGCTGCTTAGCATCGAAAGCTCCTGCGACGAAACGGCGGCGTGCGTGCTGCGCGGCAGCCGCGAGGTTTTGTCCATGGCCGTGCACACGCAGATACCGCTGCATCAAAAATACGGCGGCGTGGTGCCGGAGCTCGCTTCCCGAAGCCATGTGGAGCGCGTGGGCGGCGTGGTGCAAAAGGCGCTCGACGACGCGTGCGTCACGCTCGACGACATGGACGCCATTGCCGTTACCTATGGGCCGGGGCTGGTGGGCGCGCTGCTCACCGGCGTGACCTGCGCCAA
>CAZNAL010000106.1:0-5676 GCA_964571055.1 uncultured Oscillospiraceae bacterium
GCCGACGTTGACGACCTTGGTATCGATATTGTCCTCGTCGATAAGCACGGCGTCCTTCAAGAGCGCCTCGATCTCCACGATCTCGTATTCGATGCGCGCCTGCTCCAGCTTTGCCGCGTCATACTCGGCATTTTCGGAAAGGTCGCCAAACGAACGCGCGATCTTGATCTGCTCGGCAATCTCGAGCCGGCCCGTGGTTTTGAGGTATTCCAAACGCTCCTCGTATTTCTTGATGCCCTCCGCAGTTAAACGAACTTCCGCCATACCGCTGTGCCTCCTATTGTCTTCAAAATAGCGTACTTATTATATTTAGCGCTTGCGCCTTTGTCAACACAATTCACGCGCGAACGCTTCAAGGAGCGATAGAAGCTCTTGGAGCGTCCCGCATCCGTTCACCGCCGTACGAAAGATCGCAGCGCCGCGCATGCCCTTTACATACCACGCCATATGCTTGCGCATTTGGATCACGCCGTATTCGCCGCAGTAGGCGCACATGCGCTTGGCGTGCTCCGCCGCCATCGCAAGACGCTCCCCTTCGGTGGGCGGCGTGTACGCCTCCCCCGCGAGGGCCGATTTGATCTCGCGGAAGATGAAGGGATTCCCCTGTGCGCCGCGCGCGACCATCACGCCGTCGCAGCCCGTTTCTTCGCGCATGCGCACCGCGTCCGCGCCGGAAAAAACGTCGCCGTTCCCCAGCACCGGCACGCCGACCGCCGCTTTGACCGCCGCGATCACATCGTAGTCCGCGCGCCCCGCGTAGAGCTGTTCGCGTGTGCGGCCGTGCACAGTCAGCATCGCAGCGCCGTTATCTGCAAGCACCTTTGCGAATTCCACGGCATTTTCGTGCGCCGCGTCGTACCCCTTGCGGAATTTGACCGTTACGGGTACCTTCGACGCGCGGCTTACCGCGCGCACGATCTCGCCGGCCAGCTTGGGTTGCAGCATCAGCGCGCTGCCCTCGCCGTTTTTCACGATCTTTTGCGCGGGACAGCCCATGTTGAGATCGATCAGCGCAAGCCTTTCCGGGTAGTCTTCGCAAAGCCGCCGCGCCATATCCGCAAGGATGCTAGGCTCCCGTCCAAAGAGCTGCACGCCAAAGCGATCCTCGCGCGGACCCGCTTCCAGCAGCCGCCCCGTATGCGCGTCGCCGTAGGACAAGCCCTTGGCGCTCACCATTTCCGTGTAGGTGAAATCACACCCCTGCTCGCGGCACAAGCCGCGGTAGGGGAGGTCTGTCACCCCCGCCATGGGCGCTAAAACGACGGGAAAATCTGGAAGAAAGGAAAGCATCATGATTGACAATTATACGTTATGGATTGTTGAGCAGCGACATGTCCGGCGTTGGCAGCGGGGATTCCTGCGGATTCGTTTCCAGCACCGTGATGCGGTTGATATACCAACGCCCGTTTTTGAGCACGAACTGCACGTCGCAGCGGGTGGAAGGCCACTCCAGCAGTGCCGGGGGCAGTATGTTTTCCCCCTTCTCGTTGGGGGTGGCGGCGATGGAGGCGAGCTTTTGCACAACCCGCACCGTAGCTTCCTTCTGCCACGGCATGACGAGGAGCTTGGATACCTCCACGCGGTAATCGTAGGCGGATACGGTGAAATCCGCGTATGCGTGCTTGGTTAATTCCTCGTCCGTAAGGAGAAAATCGTCCGTAAAATACTCCGAAAGCTCCCACAGGGAACCCTCGCAGAGGATATAGTCGGCGCGCTTTGTCATGCCGTCCTGCAAAATGATATAGACGTTGCTCGTATAAAGCCCCGTCACAAACACGCCCAACACCAGCGTGATGAGCGCCACCAGCGTTAAGAGTATGCGTAAAACATACCAGATGGATCGCCGCGCGACCCTATACTTGTTGCGTCCCATAAGCCGCCTCGCACCCTCGTTTTATGCTACCATCCTATCACACGGCGCGCCGTATGGCAAACGCGCCGCGCGCTTTTCAATCCATCGTCTGCGCGTGCGCCATCTTCTTTTTGATGCGTTGCAATGCGTTGTCCACAGCCTTGACGCTGCGCCCCAGACGCTCCGCGGCCTGCGCGTAGGAGCAGCCGTCCATATACAGCGAAAGCACCCGCTTTTCAAAATCCGAAAGCGCGGTTTGCAGCAGCGTTTCCATCTGCTTGGCGCGCTCCTTGCCTAAAAAGGTATCCGCCGGGTCCTCCCCCGTAAGCTGCAGCGTATCGATGAGGGATCGCTCCGGGTCCTCGCTGTTTTTATAGAGGGATATGTAGCTGTTGAGCGGGATATGCTTTTGCCGCGTGGCGGTCTTGATCGCCGTCACGATCTGCCTGTGGATGCACATCTCCGCAAAGGTGCGAAAGCTCGCGCCGCAAGACGCGCTGTAATCCCGCACCGCCTTATAAAGGCCGATCATACCCTCCTGCAAAAGATCGTCCCGATCCGCGCCCACGATGAAATAGGCGTGGGTTTTTACGCGTACGACGTTTTTGTAGCGCGCGTAGAGCAGCTCCTCCGCGCGCGTATCGCCCGCGCGCGCAAGCGTTAAGAGTTCCTCGTCCGTTTTCGCGGTAAGCTCAGTCAAGCCGCCGCCTCGCCTTTTCATACAGCAAAATCGCCGCCGCCACAGAGGCGTTGAGCGAATCGATCCTGCCAAACATGGGGATGCTCGCCAAAAAATCGCAGTTGTCCCGCACGAGCTTGGAGATGCCCTTCCCCTCGCTGCCGATCACAAGACCCACAGCGCCGGAAAGATCCACCTTATGCATGGGTTCGCCCCGCATATCCGCGCCCACGATCCAAAGCCCCGCGTCCTTGAGCCGCCCAATGGCGCCCGTCAGATTGCTCACCTGCGCCACTTTGATGTACTCCACAGCGCCCGCGGACGCCTTGCACGCGGACGACGTAACGCCCGCCGCGCGGCGCTTGGGTATGATGACGCCATGCGCGCCCGCGCACTCGGCGCTTCGTAGGATGGAGCCGAGATTATACGGGTCCTCGATGCCGTCGAGTATCACGATGAAGGGCTTTTCGCCCCGTTGTGCCGCGACCGCGAGTATATCCGCGATCTCGCAGTACTGCACGCCCGGCACTTGGGCTACGATCCCCTGATGGTTGCCCGTTTTGTTCCCGTGGCCAAAGGGCATGCACATTTGATCGAGCTTCGTCCGCTCCACCTCGCGCACCTGCAAGTTACGGTCGCGCGCCAGCCCCACGATCTCGCGCAGCGAACCGTCCGGCTCCGCCTGCACTAGGATGCGGTCTATGCTTCTGCCGCTTTTGACGGCCTCCTTCACGGCGTTGCGCCCCATGAGGATATAGGGAAGCTCATCCTCGCGCAGCGTTTGCATCACGGGCGGCTGTACGGCTTCCGGCTCCCGATGCATGTCGTTTGCGCACTCATTGCGTCTGGGATAGCCGCGGCGCGGCTCCACCGCGTCCGCTTCAACGCGCTTCTCTTCCTGATTGTACGGGCGCTTGCCGCCATAGGGCTTGCCGCCGCGCGCGTCTTTCGCATAGGGCTGCGCATCCCTGCCGCGATAGCTTCTCTCGCCGCCGCGCTCACTCTTCCCGTAGGCGGGCTTGTCCTCGCTTTGGCTCCGATACCCGCCGCGCTCACCCTTCCCGTAGGCGGGCTTATCCTCGCTTTGGCTCCGATACCCGCCGCGCTCACCCTTCCCGTAGGCGGGCTTGTCCTCGCTTTGGCTTCGATACCCGCCGCGCTCGCCCTTCCCATAGGCGGGCTTGTCCTCGCCTTGGCTGCGATACCCGCCGCGGTATGGCTTATCGTCGCCCGCGGTACGCTTTGTACCCCGTCCGTTCTGCTGCCTGTACACGGGCTGTCCGTCCTTGAACCCCGTCACCGCGCCCTCGCGGTCGCGATTGCGGTCATTGCGTTTATAATCCATAGTAACTCCTGTTCCTTTTCAATGATTTATTCGTTTTTCTCTTCACAGCCGCCGATGTTTGCAAGCACCCACCGCCGTATGGTATCGTCGTCCGCGCCGCTTTCGCACAGCGCCGTGAGCGCTTCGTCCAGCTCCCTTACCCGCGCGGCTTTGCCGCAGCTCATCCTGCCTTCGGTGCATGCGCCGCGCGCGCAAGCCGCGCCCGCATATGCAAACAGCGAGGGCGCTTCCCGCCTGCACATCCCCAGCATCGCCCAAGCCAGGCGCCGTATCTCCCACTGCGCCCGCTCACAGCAGCGAAGGGAGAAAAAGTGCAGCAGCTCGCGCGCGTTCATGGTAAGCACCATGCGCGTTTCCGCAGCGTTGGGCAAAAGAAAGCGCGCGTCCTCGGCGGGAATGCCCTGCGAAAGCCAATAAGCGTAAAAACCGTTGATCGCGTCCATCTGGCGTTCGTATTCCGCCACGGCCTCCGCGCCGCGCGCGGCGATGGAAGGCGGCAGGACGACGGGCGAACCTTCGGGCTTTGCGACATAGCGCTGGGACTGCACGGAAAAGCTCGCGATGCGGTGCCGCGTGATCTGCGCAAGCAGCGCGCGGGAAACGCCCTCGATCCCAAACGTAAAGCTCGCGTGCTCAATAGGGGAAAGATGCCCGTAGCCCATGAGCCTGTCCACCAGCGCCCCCGCCTTGGGCGCGACGTTTTCCCTCAGATCCTCTATGCCGCTGTCGCTGTAGCAAAGGCGCGCGCCCAGCGCCGCCGCCGTTTCCGGCTCCGGCGTGCAGCATAAAAGCTTCACGCGTAAAAGCGCTTCCTTCATTTTGCTTCCTCCGTGTCATACAAGGCCGCGCGCATGAGCGTTTTGAGCCTTTCGTCGTCACCTAATAGGTACAGATACCCCATCAGCGCTTCCAGCCCCGTCGCCGTGCGGTAGTCCGTGATGGAGGCGTGCTTGGGTACCGTCCCCATGTGCGCGTTGCGCCCCCGCTTATAAACGTCCTGTTCCGCTTCCGTAAGCATGTCCGCAATGCGGTGATATGCCGCCGCCTGCGCTTGCGCGCACACCAAACCCGCAGACAGGCCGTGCAGCCCGCGCACGCCAAAGTCGCTTCTCTCGATCGCGCTTGTGCGCACGAACAGATCGTACACCGTATCCCCGATATACGCCAGCACCAAGGGGCTAAGCAGGCGCGGGTCCTTCCGCGGAAGCGAAAGCGCGCGCGCGACATAGGCCGCTATACTCGTTTCATCATAATGCTCCATTGTCTACATTATAGTTGTCCGCGTCAAGATACGCAAGCACGCCTTGCGTGATCCCCGCCGCCAGTTTTTCCTGATACGCCGCGTCCATAAGAAGCTTCTCATCCTCGGCGTTGGTCAAAAAACCGCATTCGATGAGCACAGCCGGGCACGCGCACTCCCGCACCACGAAATAATCCCCCGGATTCGCCGGTCGCTGCGGCCACGACACCGCGTTGCAGACCCCGTCGATCACGAGCTGCGCAAGCCGCTCCCCCTCCGCCGAGCCCTTCATGTAAAACGCCATGGGTCCGCGCGTGGCACGATCCGTCACCGCATTCATGTGGACGCTCACGCAAACCGCCGCGCCCTCGGTGTTGAGAAGGCGCCGGCGCGCCGTCATATCCTCCTTTTTCGTACGTCCCAGCGCCTCGCCGTTTGTGCGCGTCATCACGACCTCCAAGCCCGCCGCCGTAAGATTGTCCCGCACGCATGCCGCCACCGCAAGATTGAGCGGCGCTTCCACCGTACCCGCCCTGCTTACCGAGCCGCCGTCAAATCCG
>CAZNAL010000107.1:0-5642 GCA_964571055.1 uncultured Oscillospiraceae bacterium
GTATCCCGTACAAATTCTTCTTTTCAATGCTTGACATTTAATAGTGAGTCTCCTACAGAATTCGAATGACTTTGTTCTCGCATTGGATCAGTCCCGCCGATTGCAGCTCACTGATCGCGCGGTAAAGGGACGCGCGGCTTAACGAAAGCGTCGTCGCCAACGCCGCCATGGAGCGCGGGGGACGAAACACGCCCGCCACGGCGTTTTGCTTCGCGTGCCGATACAGTTTGTCCGCCGCGGTGGGCGAAGCTATGCTTTCGATTCGCTTGGTGAGAAAATGAACGCGCTCCGTAAGATAGCGCATATAGTTTTCCGTCAACGTGAAGCTCTCGCGCATCAGCGCGCGAAGAAGCGGCTCGGAAAGATAGAGAAGCGTGCAGCCCTCCTTGGTGTAAAGGTCGTTTTCCGCCGCCGCACCCTCTAAAAAAAGCGTGGACGCACCCGTGAGATCGCCCTTTCTCAGGACGCTCATGAGCATGGGCGCGCCGTGCGTCTTCTTGTTGACCTCCGCCGTCCCTTCGCAGAGGATGCCCAGCCGCCGCGCCGTATCGCCGCTTTTTGCCACATAGGCGCCGGCTTCGTACACGCACACGCAGAATCCCTCGCGCGCGGGGATCGATTCGATCAGCGCATCGGGCACGCCCGCAAACAAGGGCAGCGTTTGAAGAAACGCGCAAAGGTTCCGCATAGTGTTCTCCTAGTTGTCTCATTTGAGACAGTTTTATGTTATCACATACAGGCGGAAAAAGCAATCACACGATAAAACGCAAGGTATACCTTTTTTCCACCCATGGTACCATTGCGAAATGCGGCAAATCCCTCTATAATTTTACCGTGATCACAAAACATCCCGGATTTGGAGGATATTTGTCATGTCGATCTTTTCCGACCTTGTTTCCTTCCTGCTTCTGCTTTTGCTCACGCTGCCCATACTTGCGCTTTCCGGCTCCCTGCGGGATCTTTTCGGCGCGTTTTCCATCGCCTTTTCCCGCAAACGCCAAAGCACGACATATGAAATGAAGCGCGCCGTGGTCGCGCTGAAGCTTTGCCGCTCGCTGCTGCTCTACAGCGGCATGTTCTGGGCTTTGGCGGCGATGATCGTGATATTGAGCAGCCTCGATTCCCTTGAAAAACTTGGCCCCGGCTTGGCCGTCGCCATCCTTACGCTGCTCTACGCCTGCGCACTTTGCATCCTGCTGCTGCCCGTGCAGGCTTCCATCGAGAAGAAACTGCTTTCCGCCGACAGCTAGCGCATGCGAAGCCGGGAAACGGAAAAAGCGGGTGCGGAGACCCTGTATACCGGAATCGCGCTGGCCGTTTATGTATGGGCTTTTCTTTGGCTGGCGCGGTTCGATTTCGCGTTTCTTTTTGACGGTAAGATGCTCCTCTCCGTCGCCGCGAGCACGCTGCTGCTTTCGGCGGCTTGCTACAAAAAGGGAACGTCGTGGGAGCTTTTTCGCCCGCGCGTCGCGTATAACGCGATGATCGCGGGATACCTTTCCGCGTTCCTGTTCTTTTTTGCAACGCTTTCCAAAAGCGCCGCCTTTGATCCCCGCGCGCTCGCCATGAGCCTGCGTCCCATCTTCTACGGCTTTCTTCTCCATGTGCTCCTGCGCGCGCGCCCCGTGAAGCAAAGCGGACGCGCGGACGCCCCCGTTCTCGATGAAGCTTCGATCCGCCACGCGCTTAGGCAAGCCGGCGTTTCGGCGCGCGAAAGCGACGTAGGCGTTTTGCTATGCGCCGATCTTTCCAACGCCCAGATCGCGCAGCGGTTGTACATTGGAGAATCCACGGTAAAAAAGCACGCCACCGCCTGCTACGCCAAGCTGGGCGTTAGCGGCCGCGAAGCGTTCAAGCGTAAAATAATCGAATATGCGGGTAGATAACGCACGCCCTTTATGGTAAAATGTGTATATATTGTATGTAAGGCGTGTTATTATGCAAGTAAATTTCAACGTTGTCATCGATCTTATCGGCATCGTGATCGTTGCTATTATTTTCCTTGCCAACCGCGAAGAAACCACGCGGGATTTCAGCCAGCGCCTCTTCAACAGCATGCTTCTTCTCACCGGCGCCATACTGCTTCTCGACATCCCCTCTTGGATCATCAACGGTTCCAAAATGCCCTACGCGCGCCATATCAACATTATCGTCAATCTCGCTTATTATCTGCTGCAAGCGCCCTTTTGCTTCCTGTTTCTTATTTACACAGGCTATTGGACGGGGCGATCCAAAGAGCAGCTTTGGCGGCGCATGCCCCTTTACCATATCCCCATGGCCGTCGCGTTCCTGTTGCTCATCGTCAATCTTTGGACAGGCTGGGTCTATTCCATCAGCGCGGACAACCACTACATGCGCGGCAGATATTTCGACTTTCATTCCGCAATTTATTATGTCTATCTGGCCGTCGCCATCGCGATCGCACTTCGTGCTTGCTTTGTCGCCAAGGATAAGGTGAATAGGCGACGCTGCGGCTACATCGCGGGATTCATGGTGCTGCCCTTCGTCGGCACGCTCCTGCAGCTTTCCGTTTACGGCTATGGCTTGTCGCTGATTTGGCCCTTCACGGCGCTATCCCTGCTGATGGTATACGTCAACGTACAGCAAGGGCTGTTGCAGGCGCAAAAGCTCTCCGCGCTTGAGCTTGAAAACGAGCTGACCAACAGCCGCATCGCCATCATGCTAAGCCAGATCCAGCCGCACTTCCTCTATAACGCGCTTTGCGTGGTGCAGGATCTCTGCCATGGCAAGGCGCCAGAGGCGGAGGAAGCCACCACGCATTTTTCAGAGTTTTTGCGAAGCAATCTGGATTCCATCAAAGCAAGCGCGCCCATTCCCTTCACCCAAGAGCTCGTACACGCGAAAAACTATCTCTACCTTGAAAAGCTTCGCTTTGAAGAACGGCTGCAGGTAGTCTACAACATACAGACCACGGATTTCAAGCTTCCCACCCTCACCTTGCAGCCCCTTACGGAAAACGCCGTACGCTACGGCGTCGTTTCCAAGGTGGAGGGCGGCACGGTCACCATCGCCTCTTGGCAAGACGACGACGCCTACTATGTCAGCGTCACGGACGACGGCGTTGGCTTCGACACCGAAGCCGTCAAAAACGACGGACGATCCCATATCGGCATCAGCAATGTGCGCGGCCGCCTAAAAAGCATGAGCGGCGGCGAGCTGGTAATAGAAAGCACACCCGGAAAAGGCACCTGCGCAAAAATCATACTGCCTAAGGAGGTCAGTACCCTATGAAAATCATTGCGATCGATGACGAACGCCCAGCCCTGAACATACTCGTTCGCGCTATATCGGAGGCCGCGCCGGACGCGGAGATTATGCGCTTTGAGCGCACGGACGCGCTGCTTACCGCGCTGCGGGAGCGGACCATCTTGCCGGACGTGGCCTTTTTGGACATCGAAATGCCCAACATGAACGGTCTGGAGCTTGCAAAGCTCGTGAAGGATCTGTGCCCCGACGTCAACATCATTTTTGTTACGGGCTTTTCGCGCTACGCGCTGGACGCCATCGCCGTGCGCCCAAGCGGGTATATGATGAAGCCCGCCACCGTCAACAAGGTGCTGGCGGAGCTGCATAATCTGCGCAACATACCCTTGGATACCACCCCGTCGCAGCGTCTGCGCGTGCAGTGCTTCGGTGAATTCGAGGTGTTCTTCAACGGCGCGCCGCTGCATTTCACCCACGATAACGCCAAGGCGCTTTTCGCGTGCCTGATCGATCGCAAGGGCGCAACGATCACCGCGGAGGAGATCGCGGCGCTTCTTTGGGGACGCAATCCCGACGGCACCGTGCCGGGAGACAGTTTCCGCGAGGCCATATCCAATCTTACGCAATCCCTCAAGGACGCCGATGCGCCGGATGTGCTGATCCGGGACGGACAGACCCTCGCCGTGCGCACGGACGCGCTGGATTGCGACTACTACGATTTCCTCAACGGCGACGTCGCCGCCATCAACCGCTATACGGGCCAGTACATGGCGCAATACGGCTGGGCAAGGATGACCGTCTCCCCGATGGCGCACCAAGCGGCGGATTCTTCGCCGCGGGCATAACAAAAGTCTGCCAGGCGCGTATCAATACATAGAGCAACGTTCAAATACAAAGGAGGTCACATTCATGCGTTCGATCAAAAAGCTTCTCCCGCTTCTTTTGGTACTTCTTCTCCTGTTGGCGGCGGCTGCGCCCGCCCTTGCCGATAACAGCGGCAAAGCGACCGTCACCGTGAAGTACGTCACGGGCGACAAAAACAAGACCATCGCCAAAAACCGTATCCTGACCGGTACGCCCGGCAAGCATTTTTCCGTAAAGGTGCCGGATATCAAGGGCTATACCTTCATCGGCTTCAGCGACGACCACCCGAACGACTTCGTGTATCCCAAAAACAAGATGACGGTTCTCGTCCACTACGCAAAGGGCGCGACCGTTACGGTCAAATATTTGGACAACTACGGCAACACCATCTATCCCTTCGCCAAGCTTACGGGCATCGCGGGCGCGGCCTACACCGTCGCCACGCCCTACATCCAAGGCTACACGTTCTCACAGATCAAGGACGCCAACCACGGTGTGTTCGGTTCTAAAAACAGCACCGTGACCGTAACGTATATCTCGTCAAGCGCGCCCACGCCCGCGCCCACCACACAGGTGCGTTTAACCGTGCAAAGCGTCGAATTGAACAGCGGTACGGTACTAAAGAACATCACCAACCAAGCGGTAGCGCTCCCGGCGACCATCAACCTCTCCAACTACAATCATCAGGTGCCGGGCTATTCCTACTACACGACGCTTGTGAACGGCGCGCCGGCTTCCTCCAACATTATATCCCTGCACGGCGATACCACCGTCAGCTTCGTGTACAGCGGTTATATCCCCACGCCGCCTCCCGTTGTAAGGGACGCGTCGCTCTATGTTTACGCCGTTGACGAAGATACCGGCGACATCCTATCCACGATTTACAGCGGCAATATGCAGCAGGGCAGCTCCTTCCGCCTCAATCCGCCCTCCTTTAACGGCTACGCGTATGACTATACCGAGGTCAACGGCGGCCCCAACTGGTCTTCGAGCATCACCATCAACTACGATACCGTGGTCGTATACTACTACAACATGCTCTATTTGAAGGACGTTCCCGTTGCCGTCGATCCCACGCCGGCGCCGGATATTCCCGTCGCGCCCTCCTCCCTTGACGACGACGATGACGCTTGGCTCGCATCGCTGAACGACGATGATTGGAGCGCCCTCGCAGGCGCCCTGCTGGACGGCTGGGAATATTAAACGAGAATCGCACAGCACAAAACAGGAGCCCGCGCCAAACCGGCGCGGGCTCCTTTCTTATGCGGGGTACTCGTTATGCCTTAGTCCTCGTAGAGGCTCCGTTTGACATAGGTAGTATGCAGTATCTCATGCGCCTTATGGCTGCCCGGCTTCTCCAAATAGGTATCGTAGATCTCCTTGACGACGGGGTTCTCGTGGGACTTGCGCAGCGTCATCTTCTGATCCTCGTTGTAGAGCGCGCTCGCGCGGATGGCGCGCACGTCCTTGGTGTTGTAGACATAGCCGGGAACGATGGGCTGTCCGCCGCCGTTGACGCAGCCGCCGGGGCAGGCCATGATCTCGACGAAGTG
>CAZNAL010000108.1:0-5514 GCA_964571055.1 uncultured Oscillospiraceae bacterium
TAGAGCGAGTCAGGGATGATTGGCATAGAAGCTCCTCGTTTCTTGTTTTACTCATATATTGCACTAAATTATATCGAATTAAAGTATATTCTGCAAGTACGCACTAAATAGTAATTCTGCTCGATTAAATAGGCTTGTAAATGGTAATATACGCGAACGCGGCATATGATGAGAACAAGCAACAAGGTCTGCCTGTCTTGCGGGCGCAATGAGTTGGAAGAGAGAGGCTTTTTAAAGTGCAATGGTAGCCTTTATCCGAGCCCTCGCAGCCAAGCACCGCTTCGCCAAAGGATGCGGAAAACGCGAAGTGCCTATGTGCAAGACTCTATCGCCCGCCTACTATTCGCAAAAGACAACTTTTGCGAATAGTATGTGGGCGAAATTTGCCGTTCCGCGCAAGGCTATGCTTCCTCCGGCCGTTACAGGGTATCGTCCATCAAGGCGATCAGCTCCTGCATGTTCTGAAACTGCTGTTCGCACCTTTCCCCGATCCACACGACGTTGCCGCGCCACGCGCCGCCCCCTTTTCGGTTGACCCGGATTACAAAGGTCTCCTGCGCTTCTTCGTCAAATCTTCTGCACGCTTCCATGATTTTTCTCCTATCCACAGCAATATGCGTTAAGTGAAAATAACGCCGCCCAGCGGACGCCAAGCGGCAACGTATGCTTCTGCATCCTGCAATACCCATCATACAGAACGCAGGGTTACGCAGAGGGTTACGCGCGGGTTATTTTTGCGGGATTTTATGAGCGATTTGCTAAAGATGGGGCTGGGGCGGCGCGGCAAGCTGCGTCAAAACACTGTCACGGAATCAATCGCAGCCAATCCGCGCCTAGCGCCTTGGACAGATCCTCTTCCTGTATCGTTTTGTATTGCTTGCCTGTTTGGAATTGCGAAAGGCAGTCGGCCGCCCACGCGTATTCCTTCGTGAGGCGCGCATCGTACCGGATGCGCCTTCCGATTTTCATCAGAAGCGGCACCGGTTTCACGCAATCCAAAGAATTGTCAAAAACAAAGCCGACGTCGGCAATTTGCATAAGCTTGGGCAGCCTTTCTATTGACCGCCCGTACCGGCTTCGCACCTTTTCATCGGGTACGGCATGCCCACCCTCCGCAACGCGTTTTGCGACCCGTTTGCAGTTGATTTCCACGTCCTTGGTCGCAATAAAAAAGGCGATGATCCGCATCCCCCTCGCATGTGCATGTTGAAATATTGGCCATTTATAATCGGAAGACAGTACCGTCTCGTATCCGCAAAACGCGCCCTTATCTATCAGCGCATACACGGCGCGCTCCGCCGTTTCCATAGCCTTCGCGGCGCGTTCTTTCTCATCGGCAATCTCATGCTGCAAGTGCTTATCAATATCATCCGCGCATACATACTGCAGTGCAAACATGGAAAGTACAGCGCGCACCAGCGTCGATTTTCCGCTTCCGTTGGGTCCTGCAAAAATAAAAAGTGTTTTATCGTTCGGCATACCGTATAGAATCCCCTACCCGCTATTGATCCAATAATCCGCACTCTTTCAGGCTTTGTAATGTAGCGTTGGCGCATGCCGCCTCAACTTCGCCGGTATCAGCCTCAAAATGATCTATGGCTGCATGATAATATGCCGCCAATTCCTTCATTGCGGCAGGCGCGTCCGCTTTTGCGCGCGCACGGGTCGCGGGCGTGCGGAGTCCGCCGTATTTGCGGTTTCCGCGCGGTTTGCATTCCGCGTCATGCAGCTTTTTCACGAGCATTTCCTGGTTTGCCTCCACAACGATGTATCCTTTCGTATAGAGTATCGCAAAGTCTCTTTGAATATGCCCAACCCGTCTCAACGTTACGAATGGGCATCCTGTTGCTTTTTATATGCAGCGCATCTTTAGAATAATGGTTTTTTCAGCATTTGTCAAATAAACCCGCGCCTGAAATCTGCCCTTAGGTCAAATCGCAGACAGCGCGCCGTCCAGCTTTCGCCACTCCTTCTTTTTGCCCGTCACGGCGCTGGAGAGGATAAATTGCGGCGCTTCCTCGCCCGCAAGCACCGTATAGATGATCTGCGCCCCCTCGGGGAGCTTTTGCGCCGCGAGCAGCTCGTCGAGCCGGTCGGTAATCAGCATGACGTTTTCGGGTCCCGTCCCCCAAAGCATGACGAGCATCTGGGCGCTGCTGTAGCGCGTATACATATCGCTTTTGCGAAGGGTTCTGCCTAACGCCAAGCTAAGCGCCTGTATGGCGGGCGTCACGCGCGCCCTGTCCTCCAGCGGCCTGTGCTTCGCGTCCGTCACGGTGCACAGCAAAAGGCAGGAGGGTATGCCGTCCCTATCCATGATGCGCTTGAGCACATGATAGCTGTCCGCAAAGCCGGGATAGCTGCAATAGTACGCGCCGCTCGACTGCGCGTCATGCAGCCTGTCGTTCACGTCGGAGCCGGAGGTCAGCGGGAAGATCACCTTGTTGCTGATGGCGCGCGCGCAATCCATAAGCTGCTCGGACGGATAAACGCCCATCTCGTCAAAGAGCATGCTCGTGACCGCCTCGTATTCGTCCAGCGCCTGCTTGTACTTCCCCAGCGCGATCAGCGCGTTAAGCCGCGCAACGTACCATTCCTCCTCAAACGGAAAATAGACGGAAACGCGCTTGCTCAAAGCGCACAGCGCATCGTACTCCCGCCGTCTATCGTAATATCTGATGAGCCAGCGCGCCGCGTGCGCGTAATCGTCCACAAGCTCGGCGTTTACAAACACCACCCACGGCTGCTCGGAACTAAGCGGCAAAAACTCGCCGCCGTAGCCTTCACAGGCTTTGTTATAATAGAATGCGCGATCCGCTTCGCTCTCCGCCGCCTCGGCGCTTTCAATGGCGGCGCGGAACTCGTCCGTATCCGTTTGTACCTCCACCGCGTCGCCAAAGCGATACAAGCCGTCCTTTACGACGATATACTCCCCCGCGGGAAAGCCGTATTGCAGCAGTTTTCGGCGCAGACGAAACACCAGCGCCTTAAAGCTGTTCGCCGCGTCTGTATCCTCGTTCTGATAAAGGTTTGCGATGATCTTTTCACGGGGTACGCCGGTTTGATTGAAATAAAGCAGCGCCGCAAGCAGCTGCCGCGCCTTGGAGGACATTTCCTTTGCGATTCCCTAGGTCAGCTCGAAGCCCGACATAAACCGCACACGCAATATCTGCCGTTCCATCCTCTCCCATACCCCTCTCTATTGTATATAACAGTATAGCACATGTTTTATCGATTGTATAGGAAAGATATGCAAGGAAAATGGGGAAAAATGAAAAGTTAAAGCAAACGGAATATGTGTATGTCTGTATGTGTACGTTCTCTCTTGTTTGATAACCAATGCCGCATCGTTTGGGGCTGCGCCGTTACACAACAGCGCAGCCCCGCAAAACGTTAAACAATATGCCCTTTTTCTCGAATTACATCGATCACGGAATCCACATACTGTTCGCAGACGTCGTTGGTTTTCGCTTCGACCATAACGCGGATGACGGGCTCCGTGCCGCTTTCGCGGACAAGGATTCTCCCCTCGTCGCCAAGCGCCGCGGCGACTTTGGCAACGGCTGCCTGTACGTCCGCGTCGTTCTGCGCGTCAGGTTTGCTCTTCACTTTGACGTTTTTTAGCACCTGCGGATAGAACACAACCGGCGCCGCCAGCTCGCTCATGGGCTTTTCCTTCGCGAGCATGACCTCCATCAGCTTTAGGCTTGTCAAGATTCCATCGCCCGTCGTCGCATATTTCTGAAATATGATATGCCCCGATTGTTCGCCGCCGATGCGATGCCCGTTTGTGACCATGTTTTCATAAACGTACTTATCGCCGACCTTGGTCTTTTCGTATTCGATGCCAGCCTTGTCAAGCGCTTTATAGAGGCCAAAGTTGCTCATGATGGTCGTGACGACCTTGTTATTGAGCAGCTTCCCGCGTTCCTTCAGATACAAGCCGTAGATATAAAGAATGTGATCGCCCGTTACAACGTTGCCCTTTTCGTCCACACACAGGCATCTGTCCGCGTCGCCGTCATAGGCAAAGCCGACGTCCAGCCCCTTCTCTACGACGAATTTCTGGAGGTGTTCGATATGCGTGCTGCCGCATTCCGTATTGATGTTTAAGCCGGTGGGCGCGTCGTTGATGACATAGGTTTTTGCGCCCAGCGCGTTAAAAACATCCCTTGCGATGCGCCAAGCTGCGCCGTTTGCAACGTCCAAGCCGACTTTTACATCCTTATAGCTATACTTGGACATGGAGATAAGATACCCGACATAGCGGTTCCTTCCCGCCACATAGTCTACCGTTTTGCCTATCTCGTCGCGCTTTGCCACCGGTACTTCGATCTTACCGTCGAGATACGCTTCCACCTTGCCGATGGTCTCCTCGTCCATCTTCTCGTCGCTCGCGTTCAGCAATTTGATGCCGTTATCGTAATACGGGTTGTGCGATGCGGAGATCATGATGCCGCAATCGAAATCGTCAACGCGCGTGATGTAGGCAACGGAAGGCGTGGTTGTCACATGCATGATATACGCGTCCGCGCCGCTTGCCATAAGACCCGTACAAAGCGCATACTCAAACATGTAAGAGGATTGTCTGGTATCCTTGCCGATCACGATCTTCGCTTTGTTTCCCTTCTGCACGCCGTAATACCAGCCGAGAAAACGCCCGATTTTTACAGCGTGTTCAAACGTGAGGTTCGCGTTTGCTTCGCCGCGAAAGCCGTCGGTTCCGAAATATTTACCCATTATAACCGCTCCCCTCTCTCAATATCGAGGAAATACTTGTAGGTATCGACGGTAAGCTCGCCGCAGGCGGCTTCGTCACAGGCAATGATCGCCCCGTTATGCAGCTGCAGCGCGGAACAGGTCCATTTCTGGCTTACGCCGCCCTCGACGGTTGCGGCCAAAGCGCGCGCCTTGTTGTGTCCGTTGATAAGGATCAGCACCTCTTTGGAATCCGTCACCGTGCCTACGCCCACGGAAAGCGCCTGTGCGGGTACGCTTTCAGGATCGTTGCCGAAGAAGCGGCTGTTGACGATGCGCGTGTCGGTAGTCAGATTTCTGATACCGGTACGAGAGGCAAGGCTTGTATAGGGCTCATTGAAAGCGATATGCCCGTCTACGCCGATTCCGCCCATAAACAAGTCGATACCGCCAAAGGAAGCGATCAATTCTTCATACTTCCTGCATTCGCCCTCGGGGTCGTCCGTCATGCCGTTGAGGATGTGGATATTTTCCGGCTTCATATCCACGAGATGATCGAAGAAATGATCGTGCATGAAATACCAGTAGCTTTGATCGTGCTCACGCGGCAGCCCAAGGTATTCGTCCATGTTGAAGGTCACCACGTTTGCAAAGGAAAGCTCCCCCGCCCTGTTCTTTTCGATCAGCTTCTCGTACACCCCGATGGGGCTTGAGCCTGTCGGCAGACCCAAAACAAACGGTCTGCTTTCTATATGCGCCTTGATCTTGCTCGTGATATAATCCGCCGCCCACTGACACATCTTGGAATAATCGTCC
>CAZNAL010000109.1:0-5427 GCA_964571055.1 uncultured Oscillospiraceae bacterium
CTTGATGGGGATTTGCGCGCCACGCGCTACAGCTTTTGAAGCTTTGCGCGAAAGGAGATAGCGCGCGGCGTGGAAACGCCGTCAAACTGCACGATGTGCGCAGCCTTCTGCGTGTCCGCGTCCAGCACCGTGCCAAGGCCGAAAACGCTGTGCTTCACCCTGTCGCCAGCGGCGAAGACGGTCTTTTCCGTTTCCGGCGAAAGGAAGCGCGCGCTGCTTTGGATGTATTCCCGCGCGTCCGCGATCAGGCGCTCCCGGGGCGGCTGGGTGAAGGTCAAAAGCGACGGGTCGATATCCAAGAGAAAGCGGGAGGGGTAGCGGGGCGAGCCGTCGAAGTTGCGCCCCTCGGCTTCGGAGAGGTACAATCCCTTCTGCGCGCGCGTCATGGCGACAAAGGCGAGCCGACGCTCCTCCTCCATCCCCTGCAGGGTGCTCGTCTTGCGGGAGGGGAACACACCCTCGTTCATGCCGCACAAAAACACGTGCGGAAACTCCAGCCCCTTGGCGGTATGGAAGGTCATAAGCTTGATCTTGTCGCGGCTCTCCGCTGTGTCGGCGTTGGTAAACAGGGCGACGTGCGCCAAATAGTGCTCCAGCGTGCTCTCTTCCCCGCAGGAGGTCTCGTATTCGTATACGGACTGCTTGAGCTCCGCGAGGTTGTCCAACCGCTCCTGACTGCCCTCCGTGCGGAGCGCCTTTTCATACCCGCTGTCGTTGAGAAGGGCGGAAAGCAGCTCGGATATGGGGCGGCTTGCATAGTCGGCGGCAAAGGCTTCCACAAGGCGCACGAACTGTACCGCCTTGGTGCCCTTGAACAGGTCGTCCTCCAGCGTGCGCTTGAGAGATTCGTAGAGCGAGCAGCCGTTTTGTTCGGCGTATTCCTGCAGGAATTTCATGCGCCGTTCGCCTAAGTTGCGCTTGGGAACGTTGGCGACGCGCAGGAAGGAAAGATCGTCCCGGTAGGCGATCATGCGAAGATAGCAAAGGGCGTCCTTGATCTCCATCCGGTCAAAAAACTGCACGCCGCTATAAATGGTAAAGGGGAGCTTTTCGCGCAAAAGCGCCTCCTCTACGGTGCGCGTAACGTAATGCGCGCGATAGAGCACGGCGATATCCCGGTAGGCGACGCCCGCTTCGTGCAGCGCCGCGATCCGCGCGGCGATCCATGCGGCTTCCGCTTCGGCGGTCTCGGCGTGGTGGCAGAGCACCTCCGCACCGTTTGGAAGCGTGGGGATAAGCTCCTTTTTGATGCGGTGCTGGTTCTTGCCGATCAGGGAATTGGCGGCGGCGAGTATCTGCGGGGTGGAACGGTAGTTTTGCATCATCATGACGGTCTTGACGTTGGGGAAGGCCTTGTCAAAATCCATGAGATAGCGAACGTCCGCACCGCGCCAGGTGTAGATGGTCTGATCCGGGTCGCCCACGATAAAAAGGTTTTTGTGGTGCGCGCAAAGCACGCCCATCAGCTCGTATTGCAGCGAATCGATGTCCTGAAACTCGTCGATCATGACGTATTCAAGCCGCGACTGCCATTTCTGGCGGATGGCCTCGTTCTGCGCGAAGATATAGAGCGTAAATTTGATGAGATCGTTGTAATCAAGGCCGAAGCATTTTTTCTGCTGGTACAGATACCCGTAGAAGATAACGTCGCGCGCGCCCGACGCGTCAAGATACTTCTGCCGCAGCGCGTCAAGGGACATCCCGATCAGATCCAAATAGTAATCCGGGTGCTTGTACAGCTTTTGTATCTCGATCATGTCCCGCGCGTTTGCATACGTCATGTCCCGCAGCGTAAGGCCGCGCTCCTCGTAGATAACGCCGAGCATGGCGTTGATGTCGGCGTTGTCAAGCACCAAGAAGCTTTTGGGGTACTGCACGGCGAAGCTGTCCTCCTGCAGGACGGACACGCAGAAGCCGTGAAAGGTGTTGATGTAGCCCGTGTCATTGTCGCCGGTGAGGTTGTGAATGCGTTGGCGCATCTCGTTGGCGGATTTGTTGGTGAAGGTCACGCATAGGATGTTGCCCGGCAGTATGCCAAGCTCGTTTACAAGATACGCAAACCTGCGCGCGAGCGCCCGCGTTTTGCCGGAGCCCGCGCCCGCGATCACGCGAACATAGCCCTCCGTCGCGGTAACGGCTTGCCTTTGCGCGTCGTTGAGCCCGTGAAGCGGGTCGTCCATATGTCCTTGTCCCCTTTCGCGCGTTCTTTTTTTCATTATAGCATAGAAACCGCCGCGGTACAGCGGGTTGACTTTTTCGTCCTCTATGATTAGGATAAAAGGGAACAAAGCGGATCGAAAGCATTTCTAAAGCATACCGGAGGTAACCATGGAAAAACGTAAAAAATATGCGGTTCTTTTGGCTGTCCTGCTCGCAGCCTGCATGCTCTGCATGGCGCTTGCGGACGCGATCCAGCGGGATTTCGGCAGGGTGGAGATATCCACGGGGGCGATCGAGATGCCCACGGTGACGCTTACCTATAAGCTCTACAAGCCAAAGACCGCGACGGCGGATAGCCCCGCGCCGGCGGTGCTGCTGCTGCACGGGTACCAAAACGATCATGAGACCTGCGGCGCGTACGCCGTGGAGCTTGCGCGGCGGGGCGCTGTGGTGCTGTCCTTGGATGAGTACGGGCACGGCGCGACGGATATAGGCATGCTACAGCGCGGGTACGTCAACCATAAGGTGACCGTCAACTACGGGCTTGACAGCGAAGCGGACGGCACCTACGTTTCCATCGGCGGGCCGAAGCGCTTGAAGCTGATGATGAATTTTTCCAATCTCACCTTCTTTGACCCGCATTACAGCGAGGACGCGGACGGCAATTCCATCAAGGACAGCTCCATGGGCGGCGTGGCGGCGTACGGCGTCCTTGCCGAGATGGACTTTGTGGACGCGACGCGCATGGCGGTGAGCGGCCACTCCATGGGCACATGGGCGTCGTGGACGGTGGCGGCGGGTTTTTCGGGCGCGGTCAACGGTAACGGCGAAGACGTGTCGCCCAAGGCAACCATCCTCCAGTGCGGCGAGCTGTTTACCGACGATGTGTACAATACAAACGACATTCGCTTCAACAACGTGCTGCTTTTGCAGGCGAAGTACGATGAATTCAGCTATTTCAGGGACTACGCGAACACCGTGACGGACGAGCTGCTCAAGACCCCTCTGCGCACGGGCTTTTTGGGCTGCACGCCGGAGACGGCCGCTTGGGATACCACCTTTGGGAATTTCTCCGACGGCACGGCGCGGCGCATCGAACTTATCAACACCAATCATCGCCTGACCACGCATGACGCGCACGGTATGCGCACGTCGCTCGATTGGTTCCAACAGAGCATCGGCCTTGACGGCGCGCTTGCATCGACTTCGCAGGTGTTTATGCTTAAGGAATGGCTGGTGCTTGCCTCAACGCTGCTTGCGCTTGCCGCGATGCTGCCGCTGATGGAGCTGCTTCTTTTGACGCCCTTCTTCGTGGTCGTTCGGCAGCCCCTTCCTTCCCGCCCCGAACGGGTGAACCGCGGCTGGAAGTGGTGGCGCGGTGCGCTCATAACCATCCTGATCGCGGGCGTGACCTATCCGTTTATGACACAGCTCGGGCACGGGCTGCTGCCATTGCCGGAGAATGTGTTCCGCATGAGTATCGGCAACGGCTTTCTCGCTTGGTACCTGCTGCTGATCCTTGTGATGCTCCTTACCACCGTGCTTTCCTTTAGAAACGCCAAGAAAAAGGGCGCGCCGCTCGACTATTACGATATTGGCTTGGCGCGGGAAGCAAACGCCGCGCGCATCGATTGGGCGCTTTGCGGAAAAGCCGCGCTGCTATCACTTTGCATGGCGGGGCTTGTATATGTGCTCGTTGTGCTCAGCGAGTTATGCTTCAAGCTGGACTTCCGCTTCATCTGGCCCTTCTTCAAGGGCTTTACGGCGCAAAGGCTGGGGCAGTTCTTCGTGTATCTTCCCGTGTTCGCGCTCTTCTTCCTGCTCAACAACAGCAAGATCTTCGCCGCCATGCGGCAGGAGGCCGCCTCTGCGCCCGGTTTCCGGGGCTTCATGGCCTGCTGGTGGAAGAACGCGCTGTGCATGGCGGGCGGCGTGATCCTGATCATATTGATCGAATACATTCCCTTCTTTATGGGCATTGGCCCCGGCGCCGATCTGTTGTTCGGTTCCACCTTCGGCGGCCCCTTCATGTCGCTGATGATCGTGTTTGTGCCGCAGGTTCTGGTGTTCAGCGTTCTTTGCACCTACGCCTACCGCCGCACGGGCAGCGTGTATACGGGCGCGTTCACGGTGGCTATGCTGGCCTGCTGGATCGTGAGCGGCGGCTCGGCTATGCTCTAAAAGGGACGTGCGCCGAATAGAAAAAACGACGCGAAAGGAAGTGAAGCCATGGCGACGTTTGACGATTTTATGAAGCTGGATATCCGCGTGGGTACGATCGCGGAGGCAAAGGCGTTTGAAAAGGCGAGAAAGCCCGCCTATCAGCTCTCGGTGGACTTTGGCGGGGAGATAGGCGTCAAGCGCTCCTCCGCGCAGATCACAGAGCAATATACGGCGGCGGAACTCGTTGGCAAGCAGGTGCTTGCGGTGGTCAACTTCCCGCCGCGTCAGATCGCGGATTTCATGTCGGAGGTGTTGGTGCTTGGCACCTACAGCGAGGGCGGCGTCGTGCTGATCTCGCCCGATAAGCCCGTGCAAAACGGGGATAAGCTTGGTTGATCGCTTTTGCGGCGGGAGCGCGTCTTAGCTTTACAGCGCCCCGTCGCAAAAATCGAGAATAAGCTTCGCGATCTTCGTCCTGTGCACGATGTAGCTTCCGTGCCCGTGCAGGGGGAGTATGCGAAGCGTGCTGTTGGGTACGTGCCGCGCGATGAACGCCGTGTCCGAACGCTTTACCATATCGTGACCGCCCGCGAGCACCAGCGTGGGCGCTTGGATCCGTTGGAGCATTTCGGCTGTAATATGCGGCTCCACAAGCATCATTTCTATTTTCGGGTCGTGGACGCGGCGGTTGAGCAGCGTGAAGAATTTCAGCCACCCGTCCCGAATCCCCGTGGGGCATGTGTTCGCGCCGCTCACGATCAAGCCGGACAAAAGCGACGGATACGCGCTTGCAAGCAGCAGCCCCAGGATACCTCCGTCGCTAAAGCCGTACAACACGGGATTTTCCAGCGCGAGCGCTTCAATGAAGGCGCGCACATCTTCCGTCATATCCTCGTAGTGATAGCTTTCCACGGGGCTGCTTTCGCCATGCCCCCGGCTGTCCAGCGCATACACCGTAAAGCGCGCGGCGAGCCTTTGCGCCGCCTTATCGAAGATCGCATGCGTTTCGCCGTTGCCGTGGAGCATGACGAGCGGCCTTCCCGCACCGCTTTTTTCGTAATACAGTGTGACGCCGTTTACGTTTACCTTCATGTCGCTTCTCCT
>CAZNAL010000110.1:0-4406 GCA_964571055.1 uncultured Oscillospiraceae bacterium
ACGGGAGCACCAACGAAAAGGGCTGCACCTATACGGCGCTCAAAGAGGTGGCGGACGCGCTGGAGAAGGAGGGCGTGGATGCTGAAATCGTCCACATCGGCAGAGAGCGCTTTTATACCTGCACGGGCTGCGACTACTGCCACGATAAGGGGCATGGGCGCTGCGTGTTTACGGACGATCCCGTAAACGATCTACTTGCAAAAGCTGAAGAGGCGGACGCGTATGTGTTTGGTTCACCGGTACATTTTGCGGCGGCAAGCGGCGCGATCACCACGTTTTTGTCCCGCTTCTTCTACGCCGGCGGCAAGATGCATTGTTATAAGCCGGGCGCCGTGGTGCTAAGCTGCCGCAGAGGGGGCGCTACCGCCGCGTGGGAGCAGCTTAACAAGTATTTCGGCATCCGCAGCATGCCCATCGTTTCCTCCCAGTATTGGAACATGGTGCACGGCAACACGCCGGACGAAGTCAGGCAGGATCTTGAGGGCATGCAGATCATGCGCACGCTTGGGCGCAACATGGCGTGGATGCTCAAGTGCATCGAGGCGGGCAAGGCAGCCGGCGTCAGCGTGCCGGTTGCGGAAGCGCCCGTACAGACGAACTTTATCCGCTAATTTATGAAGGCGCTGCTCCAACGGGCAAAGCAGGACGCGCCCGTCTATCTTAGCGAGGTGCGAAAGCGCTTTGACGAGATCGGCGTGCGCCCCTTTCGCGCGCATGTGACGCTCTACGACGACAGCGTGCGCGTGTTTTCGCTGCCGCTTCCCTATTGGACGGGGGACGAGGAGCGCACGCTCGTGCGGCGGTATGTTTACGCCGTACTCTACAATATCCTCTCCGCGCTGGGCGCAAAGCGCATCGACGTTTATGTTAACACGCGGGACGCGGCGCTGCTCGATCTTGCGGAGGGGCTGGAGGACGCGTTTGACGTGGCGCTTTCCAAGGGCGCGCGGCAGGGCTACGGCAAGTGCCTCAACGTCAACGAACGGATCGTCGCGGCGCTGTGCGGGGGCGAACCCTTTCATTTTCGCGTTTTCGACGTCGCGGAGGAGCCAAGCGAAACGCCCGTCGTAAAAGCCGCGGCGCGCGCCTTTGATTTTGCGGCGCTGCCCGCGCGCACGGCGGAAAAGCTGCTCTTGGGCATGGACATAGGCGGCACGGACGTGAAGCTCGTCGCCGCATACGGAAAGAGACTGCTTCGGTGCGTGGAGTACGACTGGAATCCCGCCGCCGCTACGGACGCCGATGGCATCGTAGAGCCGCTATGCGCGCTTGCGTCGCTGCTGCTTGCACAGGCGAACCTTGTGCTTGCGGGGCGCGAATCGGCGCTCGCGGACGCGCCAAGGGAGGCGTCAGCCCAAGCGCTGTACGCGCTTGCCGACGAACAGACCGCGCTATTACAAAGCGTTCGCCCGTTCGACGGCATTGGCCTGTGCTTTCCCGACGTGGTCGTCCATAACGCCATCATAGGCGGCGAAACGGCCAAAACAAAGGGGATTCGAGAAAATCTCAAGCTGGATTACGAGAAGGAATTCGCAAAAATCGGGGCGCTGCACGCGCGTCTGGCGGCGTTTGTTGTACCCGGCGGCCCCGTGGCGGACTGCAACGACGGCAACATGGCGGCCTTTACGGCGGCTGTGGAGAGCGCTGTGGGCGGCGAGGACGTATCGGCGGGCTTTTTCGCGCACACGCTGGGCACGGAGCTTGGCACGGGCTATGTGGAGGGCGGCGGGCGCATCCCGGCATTGCCGCTGGAGGTCTACAACTTCATCATCGATCTGGGCAGCGACATAGCGGCAAGCTATGAAGCCGCCGACGCGCGCAGCAATCGCAACGTGAACACGGGTTTACCCGGCACCTTGCAGCGCTACGCCTCGCAATCCGGCGCGTTTCGCTTGGCGGCGAAGTATATAAAAGAAGAAAAGCCGTCGCAATGGGCGTATCTTTTAGAGCAGGGGCTTTTTGAGGAAAAGGGCGGGCTTTTGTTCGTGCCCGCCGCACAAAGAAAAGCCGCGCTTGCGTTTTTGATGGAGCAGGCGACGGCGGGGGAGAGCGTTTGCTGCGATATTTTCCGCGAAATCGGCGAATACTTGGGCGAAACGTGGAAGGAAACGAACTACATCCTGCGCCCGGCGGCAAAGTCGCGCGCGCTCTACGGGCGTATGGTCAAAGACCCCGCGTGCTTTGCGCTGCTTTTCGAGGGCGCAAGGCGGCGCGTAGAGGATATCGAGCTGTACGCCGCAAACGAAAGCCTCGCGCATTCGCCGCTCATGCGATCCCTCGCGTCAAGCGACGCCTATACCGTCGCCCAATTCGGGCAGGCCGTTGGCGCGGTGCATTACAGTAGTTGTACAATTCAGCCCACTGCGTAAGCTGTAGGAGCGTCAAGATCAAGCCGTAATACGACGAAATGCCATCAGAGGCCTCCGAAAATTGTCATCAAGGCCCCCGAAATTTGTCATAGAGGCCCCCGAAAATTGTCAGCGAGGCCCCCGAAATTTGTCATCCATAGACACACACAATGGATAATGAGTATCTAGAAGGAGTTGATTAAAGCTTATAGGGCTTGCGTATAGCAGGCTAGCGATAAGGCCATATAACGCATTCCAAAGTAAAAATGCCCGTATATAAGCAAAATTCGGATTTCGGGCGTGCAGTATGTTTTGCTGACCAGCGGCGCTGGCAAACATAAAAAAGCAGGATCTTTCAACTGCAGATTTTTGTCAGATATGGCGGTGTTCTTCACTGCACGAATGCCAGATCAGTAAAAGTGAACATACAACCAATTGTTAGAAAATTTTCGCATTCACGTATTGTGCTTTTTAGGGATTGAAGGTATACTCTAAAAACAATAAGTAGCATATTTGCTACAGATATGTGCATACTCCTACTATGTAGGAGGTGTATGGCAATGTGTAAGAAAGGAGACGTGGGAATCATGACAGTAATGGCAAAGACAAAGCCAGATGCATATGTTGTCAGCTCGTCTGAAAGAGAAAAATTGTTAAAGGATACGACAAGTAGAGAGGTTGCCCAATCTATTTCATGCGCCGCCAAAGAATTTGAATCCTTGTGTATTAAGAGTACAAATATTACATTTTTAAAGAAGTAATTATGGATCGTGGTTATCAGTATGGGAAAGTTTAGATGTCCCATTTAGATTTGAGTTTTTAAGTGAGGAGTTTTTCTCCAGTATTGATTCGTTTAGTTGTGGAGAACCAGAATTTAATCAATTAATTCGTCGAGACGCTTATTCTAAAGGTACTGCGACCTATCTATTTCTTAATAATGACACAAATGATATTATTGCCTATTTCTCGATAGCCAGTTCTGGTATAATGACGACCAACACGATAAGAGATAGGCAATATACTTCTATTATTTCTGCAATAGAAATTAAGTTTTTTGCAGTGAATCAAGATTATAGGAATCTTCCATTTGAAGAAAATTCTGATTCACATACAACGTTAAGCGCAATGATATTCAAATTCTTCATTGATGCGATGGTTGGAATGACCAAACAAGTAATAGGGGCAGAAAAGATAATTTTATATGCCGTTCCAGAAGCGTTGACTTTCTACCAACGTTGCGGTTTCAAAAGATTTGAGACGGATATGCTCGAAAATGAAGACCCGTTTCTTGAAGATTGCATTCCTATGTACTACACAATATCAACCGAAGCAGATTAGTCGGCGTTGATGTTATGCTCTTAACCACATGGTATGAATGCAGGGCTTGAATGTATCGTATACAGCGCGAAACGCTATCCAATACGCCGAGCATCTAGATATTATGTCCTGATGCGTATATGGATTCTTTGACGGATGAACAGATGGCTACTGCAGTGATTGACCGTTTGATTCACCATGGCTATCTTCTGTTATTTGAAGGCAGAGTTGCCATATGACCCGTGCTCTGATATGCCAAGACGCAAAATCTGGTTGATGATAATTTGGGGGAATTCCTGATGATAATTTCCGGGAAGGCACTTGACTTTTTTCGGGATTTTTGCTTGAGAAAACACAATATTTGTCGGTAAAGATGGTCTCTAACATGGCGCTGTCTTGAAGAAAAGGCGACATCGGAAAACCCGCTGCCGCCAACCAATACTTTGCTCCGTCTGCTCCGCTATTTGGACTTTACTCAGAATTTGGAACCTACCCTACTGAATCTTCTATAGAAACGGATCAGGTTCGGGTGCTGCATACGGCGTATCTGTATGATACTTTTTCTTATCGACTGTAACCACGAATTCATTAATATCAATCAACGCCTTAATCAACAGAGCTCGTTGTTCACCCGTGAGCTCCTTGTTGAAAGAAACAAGCTTCGCATCAGCTTTGGCATATACCTCATCAAGGTACTTCTTGCCAAGCTCCGTCGTGCAGTAGAAGGAACGCCTGCGATCC
>CAZNAL010000110.1:4416-5357 GCA_964571055.1 uncultured Oscillospiraceae bacterium
TCCGTGGGGTCGGGCGTTGCACGAAGGCAACCATTGTTGACGTTCTCGGTCAGCATACCGGTCAAAGCGCCGCAGCTCGTACCATAGTACCTGCGCAGCTGCGCATGCGTTACGCCCGGTTCAGTCCTTGCCACCTCCAACACAAATACCTTCAACCACTTGATGCTTGAATTCTTCTGCCGTTCCGTCAACGAGTGCATTAATCGAGAGGACAACGCGTAAAGACTAAGAACATCCCGAGCACGTAATTCATTGTTGTCCGTAAGCGGCTTCTTAATTCCCAACAGTTCAATTTCTTTCATTCTTTTTCCCCTTTCACTTTCTTTTGTTTTTGATTTTTGTATGTAACACAACATCATAAGAATAGTAAGCGTGGATTTCATATTTAACTCTGAAGTCCTACTCCGTGCTGATTTGGAGTATCCGTAGGTGTAACTCTCTTGATTGCTTTTCACCACCCTTCTAATACTAAAGTATCTTTTTCTATGACGTTTGTCCCACCATTTTGCCCTTTATTTTAATATATTTTTTGTTGCAATATGAGGCAGATGATTTTGATTCGATTAAGATACAATGCGGATAATATCTGCGACACGGGCAAGATCTAGCGACAAAGAATATGCTCGCAGACCACAGATTGGCAAGATCCATAGCAGACGCATCATGGGGCGAATTTCGGCGTCAACTAGAATACAAGGCGCATTGGTATGGAAAGCAAATACTTACGGTAGACCGCTTCTTTCCGTCCGGTCAGCGCTGCTTCGAGTGCGGCGCACCGTGGGCAGGAACGAAAGACCTGTCCGTTCGTGAATGGACTTGTCCTGTGTGCGGCGCCGCCCACGCCAGGGATGTAAACGCAGCCAAGAACATCCTGAAAGAAGGTTTGCGCCTATTGGCTTTGCAGAATCTAACGGTAGGGCGGGACACGCCCGAACCTATAC
>CAZNAL010000111.1:0-4802 GCA_964571055.1 uncultured Oscillospiraceae bacterium
CGCGATGCGGTCCTTGACCATGCCGATGATGATGTCATCGCCCACAAGGCCGCCCGCCTCGATGACCGCCTTGGCCTGACAGCCAAGCTCGGTTCCCTCGCGCATCTGCTTTCTTAGCATATCGCCGGTGGAGATATGCGGAATGCCGACCGCCTCGCAGAGCATATCCGCCTGCGTGCCTTTTCCCGCGCCGGGAGCGCCTAAGAATATCAGCTTCATAGCAGCCCCCTTATCCGAGGAAGCCCTTGTAATGGCGCATCAGCATGAGAGACTCAAGCTGCGAAGCCGTCTCGAGCGCCACGCTCACCATGATCAGGATGCTGGTGGCCGCAAAGAAGTTTTGCAGGCCGAAAGCGCTCATGAGCAGGGTGGGAACGATCGCAAGAACCATGAGGAAGAACGCGCCGAAAAGCGTCAGGCGATTGCTGATCTTGTACAGATAATCGCTTGTGGGCCTGCCCGGACGGATGCCCGGAATAAAGCCGCCGTTCTGCTGCAAATTCTTGCTGATCTCGATGGGGTTAAAGGAGATCGTGCTGTAGAAATAGGAGAAGCCCACGATCAAGAGCGCGTAAATGATGTAATACGCAGCCGTACCTTCGCCCAAATACTGCAAATAGAACTTATAGAAGCCGCCGTTGGGCCAGAACTGGCCGATCATACCCGGCACCTGCATGATGGTCATAGCAAAGATCAGCGGTAACACGCCGTTTGCGTTGGCCTTCATGGGGATGTTGGTGGACTGGCCGCCGTAAAGCTTACGGCCCACGACGCGCTTGGCGTACTGCACGGGGACGCGGCGCACGGCCTGATCCACGGCGGTAACGCCGGCGATGAGCACCAGGAAGATGATGAGCATCACGGGCAGCACCCACCACTTATAGGTGGTGGAAACGAACACGCCCCTAAAGAGGCTGATCACATACTGCGGCAACCGCGAAACGATGGAGACAAAGATGATCATGGAGATACCGTTGCCCACACCCTTTTCGGTGATGCGCTCGCCCATCCAAACGAGGAACGCCGTACCGGCCGTCGCCACGATACCGATGGTAGCGTAGGAGAAGAAGCCGGGGTTCAGCACCACGTTGTAGGTGGTATTCAAGCCGGCCACAATACCCAAGCTCTGTACCAAAGCAAGGCCGATGCCCGTATAGCGCGTGATCTGCTCGATCTTCTCACGCCCGTCCTCCTCCTTGGAAAGACGCTCCAAGGCAGGAATCGCGATGGTCAAGAGCTGGATGATAATGGAACCGGTGATGTAAGGCGACACGCCCATCGCGAAGATGGAGAACTGGCCGAAGCCGCCGCCGGTCAACAGGTTCAGGAAGCTAAGGATATCATACTCCGCCGCCGCGGACGCGATCTGGGATGCATCGACGCCGGGGATGGGGATGAAGTTACCAAAGCGGTAGATCACCACCAAGAGCAATGTAAAAAGCATCTTGGTACGGATATCCTTGATCTTCCACGCATTGATCAAGGTCTTAAACATCAGAGCACCTCGACAGTTCCGCCCGCAGCCTCAATGGCCTTCTGGGCTGTCTCGGTAAACTTCGCCGCCTTTACGTCCAGCTTCTTGGTCAGCTCGCCCCGGCCAAGAACCTTGAGGCCGTCCTTTTCAATCTTGCTGATGATGCCCAATTCCTTGAGCAGCGCAGCCGTCACGACGGTACCGTCGTCCAAACGCTCCAGCGTCTCGACGTTGATCACGGTATACTCCTTAGCAAAGTGGTTATGGAAACCACGCTTCGGCAGACGGCGGGCAAGGGGCATCTGACCGCCTTCAAAGCCGTTCTTCTTGCTGCCGCTGCGGGCCTTTTGACCCTTGTGGCCCTTAGCGGAAGTCTTGCCGAGACCGGAGCCCGTACCGCGACCGACGCGCTTGGACTCAAAGGTGGAACCCTCGGCGGGTTTCAATTCATGTAGTTTCATTCTCCAACCTCCGTTACGCTTCTTCCACTTTGACCAAATGCTTCACCTTAAAGATCATGCCGCGCACACAGGCGTTGTCCGGCTTGATCACGCTGCTGTTGGTCTTGTGGAGGCCAAGTGCCGCGATGGTAGCTTTCTGGTCCGCCAAGGCGCCAATGGTGCTCTTGACAAGCGTTATCTTTAGATTCGCCGCTTTTTTACTCGTAGCCATTGTGTGCACCTCCATCAACCCAAGATCTCTTCGACAGTCTTGCCGCGCAGCTTTGCGACCTGCTCGACTGTACGAAGCTGGGTCAGTCCGTCCATGGTGGCCTTGACGCAGTTAGAAGGGTTGTTGGAGCCGTAGCTCTTGGTGCGAATGTCCTTTACGCCCACCATCTCCAGCACCGCACGCGCGGGGCCGCCCGCGATAACGCCGGTACCTTCTTCAGCGGGGAGCATGCGCACATGACCCTTGCCAAACTTGCCTTCGACCGCGTGGGGGATCGACGTGCCCACCAGGGGTACCTCGACCAAATGGCGCTTCGCGTCCTCGACGCCCTTGCGGACGGCTTCGGGGATTTCAGCAGCCTTGCCCATACCAACGCCGACATGACCGTTTTCATCGCCTACGACCATGAGCGCGGAAAAGCGGAAATTACGGCCGCCCTTTACGACCTTGGCAACGCGGTTGATCGAGACGAGCCTTTCCTTCAAATCCAATGTGGTCGCATCTATACGCTTCTGCATTGTTTCTACCTCCTTAGAATTCCAGGCCGGCTTTGCGCGCGCCCTCGGCCACCTTCGCTACGCGACCGGTGTACAGATAACCGCCGCGATCGAACACGACCTCTTTGACGCCCTTCTCAACAGCACGTTTGCCAACGAGCTCGCCTACCATGAGGGCGGCTTCGCTCTTGGTCTTGCCGTTAAGCTGCTCCTTGAGCTGTGCATCCAGCGTAGATGCGGCAGCCAAGGTATGAGAAACTTCATCGTTGATGACCTGTGCATAGATATTGTTCAGGCTGCGATAAATGTTCAGCCTGGGCCGCTCGGCCGTACCGACGATATGACGGCGTGTACGGGTATGACGAGCCTTGCGCACAGCGTTTTTATCGATTTTAGAAATCATACTGTTACTCCTTCTCTACGCATTACTTAGCAGTCTTGCCTTCCTTATGACGCACAAACTCGCCCTCATAGCGAATACCCTTGCCCTTGTAGGGCTCCGGCTTGCGGGTCACGCGGATATCGGCGGCTACCTGGCCAACCTGCTGCTTATCGATGCCCTTGATGATGATCTGGGTGGGCGCCGGCACCTCGAAGGCGATACCCTCGGGGGCGGGGAATTCAACAGGATGGGAATAACCAACATTGACGACGAGGGTCGTACCCTGCATCTGCGCTCTGTAGCCGACGCCGACGATCTCCAGCTTCTTCTGGAAACCGCTGGTCACGCCCACGACCATGTTGTTGATGAGCGTGCGGGTCAAGCCGTGCAGCGCGCGATGGCGCTTGTCGTCCGAGGGACGCTTGACGGTCAATACGCCGTCTTCCATCGTAAGTTCCATTTCGGGGGAGAGCTTCTCGGACAGTTCGCCTTTGGGGCCCTTGACAGTCACGGCGTTATCGTCGCCGACCGTGATTGTCACTCCGCTCGGAATGGAGATCGGAAGTTTTCCGATTCGAGACATGTCTTACACCTCCAAATAATAATCGTTACCAAATGTAGGCGAGAACCTCGCCGCCCACGCCGGCTTTGCGGGCCTCACGGTCCGTCATCATGCCGCGGGAGGTGGAGATAATCGCAATACCCATGCCATTGAGCACCTTGGGTACCTGATCCTTGCGCGCATACACGCGCAGGCCGGGCTTGCTGATGCGCTTGAGGCCGGTGATGACCCTTTCGCGACCGGCGCCGTACTTGAGCGCGATGTGCAGCATCTTTGCCACACCCTCCTCGCGAACCTCATAACCCTTGATGTAGCCTTCCTTGACCAGGATGTCGGCAATCGCCTTCTTCACGGTGGAAGCGGGCACATCGACTTCGTCGTGCTTGGCGACGAGCGCATTGCGGATACGGGTAAGCATATCAGCGACGGGATCGGTTACTAACATGTTTTTTTCCTCCTTTCGCTCTCTCTTACCAGCTGGCCTTGCGTACGCCGGGGATCTCTCCCTTATACGCCATCTCACGGAAGCAGATACGGCAGATGCCATACTTGCGCAGCACGGAATGCGGACGGCCGCAAATGCGGCAGCGGGTATATGCCCTCGTCGAATACTTGGGTGCGCGAGACTGCTTGAGTTTCATGCTTAACTTTGCCACAGTATCTTCCTCCTTACCTTAGGCCTGCACGAAAGGCATGCCCAGGAATGTGAGCAGCGCTTTCGCTTCTTCATCCGTCTTGGCCGTCGTGACGAACACGATATCCATACCGCGGGTCTTATCCACATCGTCGTAGTTGATCTCGGGGAAGATCAGCTGCTCCTTGACGCCCATGGCAAAGTTGCCGCGGCCGTCAAAGCTGGTGTCCGAAATGCCGCGGAAGTCGCGCACGCGGGGCAGGACGATGTTCATAAGCTTATCGGCAAAGTAGTACATACGATCGCCGCGAAGCGTGACCTTGGCGCCGATGTTCATGCCTTCACGCACCTTGAAGTTTGCGACGGACTTCTTCGCCTTGGTTACGACGGGCTTTTGGCCCGCGATGGTCGCAAGCTCGCTGAGCGCGCTCTCCAACCCCTTGGGGTTGTCCTTCTCGGAGCCCAAGCCCATGTTGAGAACGATCTTCTCAAGCTTGGGGATCTGCATGGGTGATTTGTAGTTGAAAGCCGTCTGCAGGGCAGGGGCGACTTCACTGACATATTTATCCTTGAGTCGTGTC
>CAZNAL010000111.1:4812-5329 GCA_964571055.1 uncultured Oscillospiraceae bacterium
TAGCCAAACTTCTCGCTGAGCTGCTTGGCGACCTCGTCATTATACTTCACCTTGAGGCGCGGAGCTTGGGTGAAGGGCTTCGCTTCTGCGCCGCCTTTTTTCTTCTTGGCGGGAGCCTGCGTGGTTTCTGCTTTCTTAGCCACTTGTCTTTCCTCCTTCTGCCTCAGTCAATGTTCTTGCCGCACTTTTTGCAAACGCGGACTTTCTTATCGCCGTCATAGGCGTGGCCTATGCGGGTCGCTTTGTTGCATTTGGGGCATACGAGCATGACGTTGCTTGCGTTGATGGTGCCTTCCTTTTGGATGCGGCCGCCCTGTTCGCCCTGCTTCCGGGGTTTGGTGTGGCAGGTGATCATGTTCGCGTTCTGCACGACGATCCGGCCCTTGGCGGGATACGCCTTCATTACCTTGCCCTGCTTGCCCTTGTCCTTACCGGAGATGATGACGACGGTGTCGTCATGCTTTACGTTGAGTTTGTTCATATCCTATTCCTCCATTAAAGCACTTCGGGCGCGAGG
>CAZNAL010000112.1:0-5196 GCA_964571055.1 uncultured Oscillospiraceae bacterium
GGAACATCGGGAATGACGCTCAAAATTGCTTCCGCAAATATTATACTAGGAGAGTACGATATGAAAAGAGCTTTGGGAAAACGAACGGCGGCGCTTCTGTTGACGCTTTGCATGGCGTTTATGCTGCTGCCGGCTACGGCGTTTGCGGCAAGCGAATACGTCATTGTCGGCAGCGCGAAGCTGGACGATGGTTGCTATACGATAGATGGTATAACGGCCACGCAGGGCGCGTCTCCCGGTTACGGCGCGGCATATAACAATGGCGTGCTCACGCTAAGCAGCTTCACATTCCCCGACAGCGCGACGGCGCGTTATAATGAGAGCATGATCCTGAAGCAATCGGGGGATCTGACCATCGAATTGATAGGCCCCAATACCGTCACCTATCGACCCTATTCGCCCTCCGGTGCGGATGCGTTTGGCGTTTGGGTTGCACAAAACCTCACGATAAGGGGCTCGGGAAGCTTAACCGTCAATACCCTCCCCGGTACAACGGGTGGCACCGGCATCTACGCGGGTCATGCTATAACGATAGGCTCCAATGTAAACGTCAGCGGCTATACCCGCGGCATACACGGCGGCGACGTAACCATTTATAGAGGCGCAGAGGTTCACGCCGCCGGCGCGGCCGGCGAGAGCAAGGGGATCGCCGGAAGCAGCGTCACCATAAGCGGTACGAATACGACCGTTGTCGCCAGCGCCACAGGCACGACTTCGGACAGCTTCGGCATCGGCATTGAGGGGGGAAGCGGCAGCACAGGCCATGTAACGATATCCGGCACGAACGTTTCCGTCACGGCCACCGGCGGCAGACGCGGTATATAAGGCGGCACGGGCAATCTCACCTTCTCCACGGACGCGCACGTGATCGCCATAGGCAGTGAATGCGCGATCTACAGGGGCTATGACAAGGAGCTTACTCTCAATTATTCCGGCGGCTACCAATGGCGCACCGCCAACACCGGCAGCTATACGCAAAGCGCCGATACGGCGTATACATATGACTATGTCAGCCCGCCCGCTTATTTTGAGGTCGCCCCGGTGGGGAGCGTCCCCGTCTCTTCCGTCGATCTCCCCGTCAGCACCATTGCATCCGCCGCGGACCCAGACTATGTTTTGCGTTCCGGCGTGACGGCGAAATTTACGCCGAATACGTCTGCCACGCTCGGTACGCCCAGCACAGCAAGCGGCGACGGCGTGAAGATCGACTACTACCATCCCATGCTCTCACCCACGGGGCTGACGAGCGGCTACTCCAAGCGCGCGGAATACAATATCCAGCTTCCGCTGATAAATTATAACGGAACCTCCTTGGCGGGCAAGCTGACCCTCCCGCTGCCAAGCGGCTGCGACGGGGCGAGCGCGAAAATCGTCGGCGGCGCGGCGGCGGTAAGCTGCACCGCCAATACTGTCATCTTCCCCGTGACGCTGACGGTAAACAACAACACGGCGACGTTGGTCGGCGGGATCATGGTAGAATACAAGGCGGCCTACACAGCGACCGTCAACGGAAGCTACGCCGCGACGAGCGGCGCGGGCATGTACACAAAGGGCGCAACGGTCAATATAGACGCAGGCTCCCGCGGCGGCTACGCCTTTGACGGGTGGACGGCCAACAGCGACGGCGTGGTGTTCGCGGACTCCTCCGGCGTGATCACCACCTTCCCCATGCCCGCGGGCAATGTGGTCGTTACGGCCAACTGGCGTTACGACGGCGGTGCGGGCGGCGGCGCGATTGCAACGGGCGGCAGCGCGATAAGCGGCGCGGGCGGCTACGCCGGCAACGCCTATCCCGGCGCGTGGGGCTTAAACGGCGCGCTTACCGTGCAGGGGGATTACGATAAGCTTATCAGCGTCGTTGTGGACAACGTTCTTCTTACGCGGAATACGGATTACCTCGCGACGCGCGGCAGCACCGTGATCGAGTTTACGCCCGCGTATCTTGCTACGCTTAAGGACGGCGCGCATGCCATCCGCGTGCAGTTTACCGATGGGCAATATACGGGCAGCTTTACAACGCCGCTCGCTGCGGCGCTGGCGGTGACCGGCGTGCCCGCGACGGGGACGTGCGCGTCCCTTGCCGGCTATTACCTGCTCGCGCTTGCCGCAGCTTGCACCGTATTGCGGTTTAGTCGCCGCGAACGATGCGCGCCATGCCGCAGAAGGTAGCGTAAAACAATAAAACCTTGCTGAACGCCGATTGTAAAAACGGGCGTTACCAATGGTTAAATAGGAAGAAATCCGGCGCGCCGCCTAGTCCGATCCTCCCGGGATCGCTAGCGCGGCGCGTTTTTTACCTCGTCGTACCAGTTAAGCGCGTTGGCAAAGGTCAGCTCCGCCTTGTCGGCTTCCATGCTTTGTTTGCATTCCTTGCCCTTGTCAAAATCCAAAACCTTGTAGACCTCGTTGTTGTCGGTGGATATTTTCACCGGCATTTCCCAGACCTCATAGGTGTTGGTATCGATATTGTAGCGCATGACGGGCAGCACGTCGCCTTTTTCCAGCGTCTTGATATCGATATCCGACCAAACGACATACTGTATTTTTTTCGCCGACGAATCGTTCTTGGTCGCCCATGTGGCGATATTGTGCGCGCCGTAGCTGGGAAGATAGGGGAACATGATGCTGATATTGGGACCCAGTGTGGAGGTGGAGTCGATGCGGGCGGAAACGTTGGCGCCGTTGGCGACGACCTTCTCGAAGCCTGAACGGATGGAGGCGGTGGGGTCGAAATACTGCATGACGCCCTGCCCGTGAAGCGAGCATATCAAATGAATTTCGCCGGTGAGATCGGGGTAAATGGCGATTTTACCACCGCCGGGACAGATGTTGGCATATTCCTGCGGGAGAGCGTCCAAAGCGTCCTGCGCCCTTTCGTTTGCCTTGCTTCCCTCGAGCGGACGGTTGGAGAACGTATCCAGCGGATCATTGTCGGCAGGCGGCTTATCGGAGCCGACGGCGGTCATCACGCTGGCGTTGGCGGCGTTCTCGAGCGCCAAGCATTGCGCGGTACAGGCGTCCGCCTGCGCTCTTTCCCGCGCCGTGTTGAATACGGGAATGCCGACGCCCAAGAGAACGCCCATCACGGCGACGACGATCAAAAGCTCCATGAGCGTGAAGCCTTGGCGGGAAGAAAAGACCTTCTGCATGCGCGGCTCCTTTCCGGGCGGCGTTATTCGCTCTCTGCGGGCGGGTTGAGCGGGCGGACGTAAAACTCGTTCCAAAAATAGCTTTGCGTCTGGGCGTTAAATACGGTCAGGGCGACATAGAAAAGCTTCTTTTCGGGGAGATAGACAAAACGGGTATCGCTGCCGCCCTGCATCTTGAGATTGCTCGTATACGCGCCGGTGCTTACGACGGGCAGCGGCTGCGCGCTGTCATCCGCCGCGGCCGCTAGCGCTACGCAATCGACGTTACCGATCGTTTGAACCGTTAACTGCACGCCGGGGCCGAAGCGTTGGCTGTCGTACAAAAAGGGGCCCCCCTCCGAAGCGAAGGAAGCGCCGGGCAGGGGGCGTATGTTGGAGGCGAAGCGAAGCTCCTGCGATACGGCTTCGCTTAGGGTAGAGCAAAGCACGCTCGCCTCCGCGCCAGAGGTGAGATTTTTGTAGGTGGAGGCGGTGGCCGGAAGCGCAAAGGCGATAGCCGTCGTTAAAAGCCCCATCACAGCGATGGCGCATAGCACCTCCATCAGGGTCAGCCCCCGCTTGGAGCGAAGCTTCTTTCGCATGCTACTTCGCCTCCTTCGCGGGGCGCGCGTAGGCATACAGCTCGTTGGCCGCGCCCGTATACTCGGCGGCGATGCGAACCTGCGCGCCGTTGATCTTCACGGTTACGGTGACGTTGCCGGTCTTGCGTCCCTCTTCGGCGATGGAAATTTCCCGGTACAGCATGGCGCTTGCAAGCGCCGTGTCCTTATTGAGCTTGATGGCGGTACGGACCATGCTTGCAAGCATGGTTGCGGAAAGGGTGAGCAGGAGTATCGCGACGAGCGTTTCCACCAGTGTTTCGCCGCGGCGCGTATGCAGTTTGCGAAACGATCTCATGCGCTTTCCTCCTCTGTTTGGCTGATCACGCCCGCGCCGAAGGTGACGGTGGTAACAGTCAAAACGGTGGGTACCTCCCTGCCGTTTACGACCGTCGTAAACGCGTCCTCCTGAAGCGCTACCGTGGCGGGGATGTAAAGGCGCATATCGTAATGCGTCTTATCGGGTGAAGCGGTATCTCCCTCCTTGGCGGGCAGGAGAAAGAAAGCCTCGACGCTGTAGGGCGCGGCGCCGCCCTTGCCCTGCATGTACGCCGTGCCAAAGACGGTACGCCCTTTGTTGCTCGCTATGGTGAAGGATATGGGCTTGGTTTGATCCCGCTTGTTCTGGTATACCTCCTTCGCCCATGCGCAGAGCTGCGTTTTTAGGTATACGTCCTGCAAGGCGGCGTCGGATTTGGGGTTGGGATATTCCACTTTCGCGCTTGCGCCGTCCGTCTTGGTTTCCTTTACGGTATAGGCGGCGCCCTGCAAATCGTCGCGCAGCAGCCGAACGGCGGAGCTTAGGATGAAATAGGTCTGTTGATCCTGCCGCAGATGCGTAAGGCGGCCCGCGTTGGCGGCGGCTGCGGTGAGCACCACGCCGCCCACCATGAGGCATACGAGGAAGAAGAGCAGCGCGATCATGATGCTCGCGCCCCGTTTGCTGTGCAGTTTTTTTTGCAGCCTTTGCATGTTTAAGCCTTTCTTACGGGATCATCCAATTACCGTAGAAGATGGGGTAGCCTTGATAGTCGGATACGAAGCTTGGCCAAGGGGAAGCGCCGCTAAGCGCGCTGTCGAAGGAATGCGTGTGCGCCGCGTCGGCCGTGGAACCGTAGGTGTTTTTGATCGCTTCATAGCTTTCGGACGTTCCGTCATAGGCGAGGCAGCCGCTTGCGCCCGAGGCGAGATAGCCCTGCCGCGCGGGATCGGATACGTCGTAATAAGCCGCGCAGTATGCGTTTTGGACGCTGCCGCCGCCCATTTTGACAAACCCGGACTGTGCGTCCTTGTTCTGGTAGGAATTTGTGCTGATGGCGAAGCAATGATCGATGCTGCCGCTGTTGCTGCATACGAAACCGCCGCTTTCGCCGCCGCGAATACCGCCGCCGGCGCTGCCGCCGGGAGGGGTATAGAGCACGGCGCCGCAGTTGGTGATCGCGCCTTCG
>CAZNAL010000113.1:0-2511 GCA_964571055.1 uncultured Oscillospiraceae bacterium
AAAGCAGTATCTTTTCGCGCTTACTGAAGCTGCGCTTTAGCATCAGCCCTCACCTCCCTGCTTGAGTATAATGGTCATGGAAATGGCGGCCGGCGCTTCCGGCGTCGCCGTGGGTGCGGGCGAGGGCGTGGGCGCTTCCGTAGGCGCGGGGGTCTGGTTCTTTTTGCGCTTGGGCGTGCGGGTGGGCTTGGGCGTGGGGGTAGGCGTAGGCGTGGGGGTGGGCGCGGGCGTTTCCTCCGTGCCCGCGGTGTACACCATCACGGAATCCACAAGGGGGCTGGCTTCCAGCGTTTTCACAAGCTGCGCCGTTTGGCGCAGGCTCACGCCCGAAAGCTGCAGGGTTATGACGGGCTCCTGCACGGAAAACGCGCGCACGCGCGCTTGGGGCATCAGCCGCGTTTCCAGCATTTGCAGGATGTCCATGGCGTCCACGCGCATGGATTCCTCCATCATAAGGGCCGGGAAAACACGCCTGTCGTATTCGGCGCGAACGGCTTCATAGGACGCCGTCTGCCCTTGTATGGCGGCAAGCTCGTTTTGCGCCTTCGCCGCCGCCGCTTCCGCACGCACGGCCTCTGCAAGCTTATCCGCCACGGCGAATTTGCTAAACGCCACGATGCAAAGCAAAACAAACAGAAACAGCGGTATCGCCCGCGAGGGGCTGTTGAGGTCTTTGGGCTTTTCCCCAAGGTTGAGCGTCGTCTTTGTAGGATACGTCTTTTTGCCGCCTTTTTCGCGCAGCAAAAGCTTTCCTATATCCTTGACGTCCATTTTCAGTATGCTCTGTCCCATAGGCATGCGCTCCTACTGCAAGGTGACGCCATATGCGGCGGGAAACAGGGACGCCGGTTCCTGCGTCTCCGCCGTTGGCATCAGCTCGGCTATATCGTGCGTTTTAAGCGAAATACGCTCGCATATCGCCTCCCGAAGCGGCGCGATCTGCGCGCCTCCGCCGCAGAAATAAATATCCCGCAGCGTGTTTTCCGGGTTGTTGTAATTATAAAAATTCAGCGCCTGCATCAGATCTATCGCGAGCTTGGCGTAGAAGCTTTGGCAGTTCTCCGCCGATAGCGCGCCCTCGTAATCGGCATGCTTATAGGAGGCGGCCATGTGGATATCCACGTTATAGGTCTCCGCGATGGCCGAATCCAGCGTGGCGCAGCCGTAATCGATGAGCTGTGTGGCCTCGTGCGCAAAACCTTTAAAAAAGTACAGGCGCGTAGCGCTGTGTCCAAGATCGAGTATGCAGTATTCCCGTTTGTCCTCCACGGGACGCGCCGCCTCGAACGCGCGCAGAAGGTTGGTATAGGCGATCTCCTCCGGCACGGCGACGCGCAGCGTAAAGCCCGCGTACTTGAGTATTTCCCGGTAGCTCTCTATCGTTTCGCGAAGCGCCGCCGCCGCCATGATGTCCATGGACACAGGCTCGCCCGCCTCGTTTTTTTCCATGCCGAGCAGCGCGTAATCAAACACATACTTGCTGCGCTCTTCCGTAATATAATCCCTGAATTCGTAAGGCAGATTAAGCTTGAGGTTTTCAGCCGTCATCGCCGGCATGAGCGAACGGCGAAAGAACGCCGCGGACGCTGGCAAAACCAACGCGCACGCGCCGCGCTTGAGCTTAAGCGCCTTCACCGTCTCCTTCAAAAACTGCCCCAGCGCCGTGGGGGAAACGATCACGCCCTCCCGCAGCACATTGTCGGGCAGCTGCGCCTTTTCCCGCCGCAGCAGCTTGCCGTCCTTGCAAACGGCGAATTTGACAGCGTCCGCGCCTATATCGATACCGGTGCAAAGCTTGCCCATACGCATCCGTCTCCTATGCAGACTTATTTAGAAAAACAGCCCCAAATACCAGCTTAAAAGCGGCGCGCCAAAGAGGGCTGTGAGAAACGCGCCCGCGGCGATGCCGGGGGCGAAGGGAAATTCCACGCCGCGCTTCTTTTTCGCGTACACGGCAAACGCGATCCCGCATACGCAGGAAAACAGCAGCAGCAAAAACGCGCGCTGCCAATCGAAATACAATCCCGCCATAAAAAAGAGCTTAATATCGCCGCCGCCCATGGTCTCGCGTCCCATAAGCTTATCCGCAAGCAGCACGAACAGCAGCAGCGGCACGGAGGCGGCAAGGCCGCCGAGCCCCCCACGAACCAAGGCGGGAAGCGGGGGTCTTTGAAGGAGGGCGCAGAGCAGAAAAGCGCCGCAGCCCAAGAGGATCAACCGGTCTGGGATCAGCCCCGTATCCACGTCCACCAGAGCCGCCGAGAGCAAAACAAACAGCAGTACGGCGTAAGCGAAGGCTTGCAGCGTCACACCGTAACACAGCACAAGGCTTACGCACGCCGCCGCGCCCATGAGCTCCGTCACCAAACAGCGCGGCGCGATGCGCGCGCCGCAGTAGCGGCAGCGGGCGCGCAGAAGGAGGAAGCTCACGATGGGAATGAGGTCGAGAACCCCCAAAGCGTGCCCGCAGGCGGGGCAATGACTCCGCCCCTTCAGCGCGCTTTCCCCGCT